>NZ_JAYEET010000012.1:0-146231 GCF_034653255.1 Pseudomonas spirodelae
CTGATGAGCAGCTACGCCAAGACCGACCTGCTGATCCTCGACGACTGGGGCCTAGCCCCGTTCACCGCCGAACAGCGGCGCGACATGCTGGAGCTACTGGACGACCGCTACGGCCAGCGCTCGACCATCGTTACCAGCCAGATGCCGGTGGACAACTGGCACGAGCTGATCGGCGACCCGACCCTGGCCGACGCCATCCTCGACCGCCTGGTGCACAACGCTTATCGGATCAATCTGAAGGGTGAATCAATGCGCAAACGGACGCAGAAATTGACGACGCCGGGCACCTCAGACTAACAATGCCACCCCTGCGTCGCTGCGCTCCGACTGCCTGTCCGAATGATCGTGGAACAGGTGTCCGGATCAGCGTGGGCTGAGTGTCCGAATGGCGTGGAATCCGCATAACAAGGCATTTGGCATGGAGGGGCCAGGGAGGGCATTGCTTGGCATTCCTATCGGACATTGCCAAGCGCGCATCAAGAGATGTCCATTAGGGTGAAGTATATTTCGCGGGGCATTGGGGATGCCCTAAAAGACAAAGCCGATAGAAGTGGGCAGGATTACCCCGGCTTTGTCTTTTATGAGGTGTGCTGTTTCAGCTGGTGTGGTCGGCTAACCAGTAGCGCCGCCAGCGCCGCTCACCTTCTGGCCGAACCTGATTCTGCTCGATCAGCTCATCCAGTGCACGTTTCACCGTGCGATCAGAGATCTCACCGCCGATACGGGTGTTGATTTCACTGGAGGATGAGCCAGGGTAGCGTTGCAAATCTTCCAAAATCAGCGCTCGCAACCGATGCGGCTCAATACGGGTAAGGGTGGTCTTCCCCTCCAGACCACTGCCACGTAGCCATTCAGGTGCAACGAAGTAGCGGGTTGCCTTGGTGCGACCGCTTTCACTCACCAATTGCCAATCACGTAGGCGACCGAACCAGGGCTTTAGATCATCGGCTGAGCTGAGTTCCAGAGCGGATGCCAGCTCGCTGGCAGTCATGCCTTCGTGCTGGGCGAGTAACCCAAGAGTGATACGCTCTCGGCGAGTGGGCTGAAAGCGCTCATCAACGGTTTTTAGCAATCCGATCATTTCCGGGCGCACGATGCGGCGTCGGATGGTGACCCGTACGGAGTCCGGCCCTTCGCTGGTCTCCGGTGCTGGGCGACCCTGGGATAACTGCACGTCGTACATCAAATCGAAGCCGGTGCCTTCCTTCTCCATCATTTGCAGATCGTGGAAAAGGACGGCCATGCGGTCGTTACGACGTCGGCTGGCATGCAGAATATTGCCTGGGGTTACGCCAAATGGCAGGCGGCCAGGGTTTACCACTTCGAGCCGATCTGGATGCAGATTCAGGTAGATGTCACCGCGCTGGGTATAAGGACGGTGAACCAGGGCATTGACCAATAGCTCACGTACCACCCGCTCATCGAAAGCGGGGATGTGTTGACGATAGAGGCCGTCGGGCAGTTCGTAACTTTCGCGGAAGTCCGGCACCTCGCGCCAGATGGCATCCACCAGCTCAATTGGCGACTGCAGGTAGTCATCCCACAGCCACTTATTCACCTTGTCGCCATGCTCGTCGTATTTCAGCGCTTGCACCATTGGCGCAGTGCCGAGGCGGGCACGATCACGCGCTGTACCAAGGATTAGTACGCCGAGATTGGTCAGCCATTCACCGTCGGCCAAGCCGTAGTGATCGAGCAGTTCGGGATCGCTCTTTTCCTTGGTGTTTGCCTTGACCCGATCCGAAGCGCGCAAGCGCTGCACTAACTCAGTCTGCTTGCCAGCGTCGACGGCTGCACGTGGCACCTGCAGGTTACTTAACGCTTCCCAGGGCACGCCGGGGCGCTCGTTAAGCAAGCGCATCACGTCATCGCCAAGTACCGGCTGGCAGCTGTCGCCCACACGCAGGAAATAGCGGCCGTCGGAGGTGGATGCCACGCCGAAGGCCTTGGCTACCGTCAGCTCGACGTACTGGCCGCCGTTTTCGGCAGTTACCATGCGCGGGGCGACAATGACGTTGACGGTGCGCTCTTGAACCCGGCGGCGCAGGGTATCCAGCAGTCCCGACTCTACCCGTTGCTCAGCAGGTGGTAGCTCAGCCCCGTCTTCGATGCCGATCAGCAATTTCCCGCCTTCGCTGTTGGCGAAGCAGACGCAATCGGAGGCCAGCTCCTGCCAATTGGCGGATTTGCCAGTTACCTTGCGCAGGGACTTGCGGTCGAGGTGCTGATCTTCGAGTGGCATGTTGGTGTGCCCTTTGTTGTCAGCCAATCGACCAGGTCTCCTTGGCCAATTTAATGAGTCGTTCCTGGCGTGCTTTCAAGGCGTCTTCACTCCATTCGGCCAAAGCGCATATTTCTTTGGTCAGATCGAAGGAGACTTTTTTATCCCGGTCCAAGTAGATCTTCTTTTTGCGATCAAAATCGAAGTACTGCGCTTTGTAGTTCTTGCTACCACTCAGCATGGCCAGGTTGCCAAGGCGATGGAGCCATAGGCCATGATTCTCAGGGTTGAACCGATCCTTCCAATAAGCGTCTTTCAGCGCCTGTGGCATGACGTGCTCAATGGTCAGTCGACCACTGAATGTCTTCGTGACCGAGTCATCCTGCGAGGCTTCTTCCAGGCGCAAGAGCACTGCCGCGTCAAAAGGTTTGCCGTAGATCTCGCCACCCAGGAGATTGATGAATTCATCATTGTTGGCGTGGGCTCTGAAAATGCCACCCACCTCATCAACGGTTTTCGCGGCTTTGATAGCGTTGATCAGCTTGAAGTAAACGGTCAGGCGAGCTGTGCGGCCAAGACGACGTACCCAGTTCTGCATGGTGATTCGTTCCAGCAGGCTTAGGAACTGCGCCTCGCTCAGATCATCCACTGGCTGGTTCAGGTAGGCGAGCAGAGGAGGTATCCATTCGTCATAGCTGACGCGCCAGAGAGCGTTAAGCGCTCGCACTGATGCGGCATCTTGAAAGTCGATATCCCAGATACGCATGAAATTTTTGGCAGAGAGAATGACCTGATCCAGGAAGGCGAAGGGGCCGCCAGCGAACCCTTCGATAATCGGGCGGTATTCCTCATGCAGGGAGCCCCTGGCCTTAGCTGCCATCAGCGAGGTGCGGTGATGGCTGAGGAAGCTATCCAGCAGCTCGATACCCACGATTTCTTCTAATTCTAGCCACCGATCCTCCAGCTCATTGCTGAGGTTCTGTTGGCTACCTAACTCGCTGAACAGGGTGTTCTTGATCAGGTCTGCATTCGACAGCGACATGCCGCGGGCATTGAGCACGTTGAACAGGCGGTAGGCGGACTTTAACGACTCGGTTTTTACGAAAACTACATACACCTTCATCAGCAAGTAGTTGGCGAAAAGCTTGAGGGTTTGCTGATCTTTTTGCCCTAGGAACGCGTCGATGGCTTCAAGGTTTTCTGTGATGCGCTGTTGAGGGGCATCGAGTTTGCTGCGTTCAGCTGGCAGTGGGAGAGGCTGAGAGTCGAGAACATGGCGGCGGAAAAAGCTCTGATCTTTACGGCGCAGTAACAGGCGAGGTGTTTCCGTTTCGCCTGTCAGCTCATTGCGGGGTAGTACGCGCTTACCCAGCACGGCTTTAGCGGCACCATCTTCAATGTGATCACGTAGGCGAGCGAGGATGAGGTTGAGTGTCGTCAGGCGCTGCTGGCCGTCGACTACGTCGTAGCGTTTACCCTTTTCAATCTCGATGGTGATGAGAGAGCCAATGAAGTATTCCTCGTCGCTATTGCCATAAGCTTCCCAGACATCTTCTAGCAGCTGCTGGACGTTCTCCGCCTTCCAGGAGTAAGGGCGCTGGTACGGAGGGATTTCGTAGCAGATTTGATCGGTGAGGATATGCCCAACAGTGCTTTCTTCGGCTTTCATCTGGTTCCATCCAAAAATTAAACAGTAATTTCGCCATTCATTAGGCGAGGTAGAAGCAGGTCGCGAGCTTGGGCGAGTTTTTGATTCAGTTCTTCTAGTTTTTCAATCTGCTGACGTATGGGCGCTGCAGTCAGTAAGAACTCACTCAGAATTCTAGGGCTCGGTATCATGAGCGGGCGGCTATGGGCCAGATCTCGATTAAGCCCGGGCACTGCAACATCTGTGTTGATGAACTGCATAAATTGCAGGGCGTAGTAAAGGTAGAGATTGGCCTTGTCAGAATCGATGAAGTAAACCGTATCGATAGGCCAGCAATCTCGACTGGACCAGTAAACGCTACCGACATTTCCTTTACGGCCAACAATAATAGTCGGCCCCTTTACCTGCCCGGCATTATGTGAACCTACGACTCCGCTGGAGCCATAAACCGCGAAATCCCCTTCAACGCGGTTTTCCGCTTTAAGGGCTTTGCCATAGTTGAGCTTGCTGTATTGGCCAAGTGAGGTCTGCTCCCAGCCTTCGGGTACGCCATTAGTAATGACTACATGCTCATGTCCTGGGAAACGAAGGTAGACGAACCATTCGCGGTAGAGCAGTCGGGCTGATTCCTCCAGAAGCTTAATGCGTCGACGATTATTTTCGATAAGGTCATCGTAGCTAGACAGCGCATGGGATATTCGTATCTGAGTGTCAGCGTCTGGAGCCTTTATCTGCAGAGCATGCAGGACATTGCGGTCTACGCCGGGTATCGCTGCTTTGTCGCTCTGGTAGTCCTTCAGTATGTTCTTTAGAAAGTAAGACGTAAATCGCGGGTCGTTACCTTTGAAGTCCACTACGTAAAGTGCTGTATTTAGAGGCCAGTAGTCCTCCTCGAGAAAAAAAACTTCCCCGAGAGTGCCGTATCGTCCCGTCACTACCCCAGGAGCACATGCCTTTGCTTCTGAGTGATAACCGGTTATCCCGGCAGATGAGACTACGGGTATGGAACCCTGTTGGCGTACGCGGGATGGTAGGTCGTGGCCCCTTTTTAGGGTCAGGAAATCGCCAAGCAAACAATTTTGCCAGTTCATATTCCCAAACCCTCAAAGCTACTCGCGATTTCCGCCGCAAGCTCGACTGCTTCGTCATTCAGGCCCCGCAGTTCAATATGAATTTCGCGAAGCGCCTGCTCGAAATCGAAGTCGTCATCCTGTTCTTCAGGTGCCTGACCTACATAGCGACCCGGGGTAAGTGACCAGTCGTTGGCAGCGATTTGCGCTAGGCTGACACGTTTAACCAGCCCAGGAATGTCGCGTAGCTCGGCAGACGGGAATTTCTCTTGTAGCCAATGAGCCGCTTTCCAGTAATGGCGCACCTGCTTTAATTTTTCCACCAAAGACTTACGCGACTCTTCAGCAGTTTTGCGGCTTCGGTTTAAGTCGCGGATTGTAGGGTTTGGAGTGTCGTCCTCATGGGCATAGCGTGCATAGTCCTCCAGTAGACGGCTGCTGAGCTTGTAGAGCAGGTCAGAATCTTTGATTAGGTCGCGACTATGTTCAGCCAGGCTTTTAAACTTGTTTCCAGCGGCAAGTAGCAGTGCATTGGTGGACGTGACGCCTTGCCAGAAACTGTTGCAGGCTTGCACATCACTATCGAAGGCTCCTGCTTCGGCACAGTAGTCGGTGGTGGCGGACTCCAGCTCAACCAAGGATTGGGTCAGTGCCGCATTACCTACTGCAGAGATTGCTGGCTTGATTTGATCTGTCAGGGTGTCGATTGCGTTGCGCAGGGCGATCAGGGGCTCGCGACAGTCGCGGGCAGCCGCAACTGTTTCGCCAAGGTGCTCTGCAACCAGGTCGAGGAAGCGTTGCTGCTCGCCCCGATACAGCCAGACGATGGCCGTAAGGTTGGCTAACTGGTCTGGGGCGAAGTCGTAGATCTTGCGCGTGACCTTGCGATAGGTGTTGCGTGCATCAAGCATCAGCACATGGTCTTTGTGCTCGGCAGGCTTGGCTTTATCGAAGAACCACAGCTCGCACGGTACGGTACGGGTGTAAAAGAAATTAGAGCGAATCGCGACCATGGCGTCGACATGGCCAGTTTCCACCAGTTTCTGCCGTACACGGGCCTCGTCGCGGCCGGCGCTGGAAGCCTGGGATGACATCACGAAGCCGGCGCGCCCCTTGTCGTTCAGGTAGCTGTAGAAGTAGGAAATCCACAGGTAGTTACCGTTGCTGACCTTGTTGCCCTTGTTTACACCGGGTAAGCCGAAGGGCAGGCGCGGGTCATTCTTGACTGCCTCTGCGTCCACCTCATCAACGTTGAACGGCGGGTTGGCCATTACGAAGTCGGCCTTGTGCAGCAGTTCGTGCGGGTCTTCGTAGTAGCTGATGGCTTTCTGAATGTCACCACTCAGGCCATGCACAGCCAGGTTCATCTTGGCCAGGCGGATGGTGGTGGCATTTTTCTCTGCGCCGTAGAAGGTCAGTAGTTCACTTGGGTTTTGCTTCAAACGCTCTACGAAATGTGCGCTCTGTACGAACATGCCGCCAGAGCCGCAGGCGGGGTCGAGCACTTTGCCGTGGTCGGGCTCGATGATATTGGTGATCAAACGAACTAGGGAAACAGGGGTGAAAAACTCACCACCATCGTGTGCGCCTACGTCAGCAAAGGCCGTGAGGAAGTATTCGTAAATGCGGCCGAAGATGTCGCCGGTAGCCTTTTTCAGTTCCTCTGGGTTGAGGGTGCGCAGCAACTGGCCAAGCACGTTGTTTTCCAACTGCTGGTATTCCGCTTTAGGCAATACACCAGCCAGGGAGCTGTAATCGGCCTCGATGCTTTCCATCGCGCTGATAAGGGCTTGGGCGCGGTCTGCGCTATCCGGCAAGCCAACCAGGGTGTCGAACTGGGCGTGGGGTTGCAGATAAATTGCGCCGCGCTGAGAAAAGTCTTCTTTGGTGACTTCTCGCGTTTTGCCGCCCCGGCTGGGCAGGCTGGCAATGATGTCATCCTTCACGGCCAGGTAGCGGCTGTAAGCATGGCGCAGAAAGATCAGGCCCATGACGGGCATGAAGTATTCATTGGCCGCGTAGTTGGAGTTGGCGCGCAGGGTGTCGGCGGCAGACCAGAGGCGCTTTTCGATTGCCTCGATGTTTTCCAATTGGGCCATGGTGCGGTAGTCCGTTGCTGAATCAGTGATTGTCCGTTGCCTTGGTGGTGCCAGGCAGAATGCGGGCAGTTTAAAGAAGTTATTGGTCTTGGTGTTTTCTACAGACCTGCTGCATTGATCGCAGAGACCGGTCGAAAATTTTAGCGGCTAAAATTTGGTTCCTCAGGCGGTTGTTCAGGTTGCTCCCGTTGTGCGCGTCGACGTTTTAGCTCTGCGCGCACCCAGGCGCTTGCAGCCTGCATATCTTGGCGCAGCTCATCAATTTCCTCGGCGCTCAGCCTTCGAGGGCCGCTGTCACTGAAGTTTTTTGGCAAGGTCTTCTGTCCTCGGGTGGTAGTAGCGCATCAGCATTCGCGTGTCCTGATGGCCGGTGATCTTGGTGAGTTCGTGCAGCGGGAAAATTTCGGCGAGGCGCGAGGTGGCTTCATGGCGCAGGTCATGAAAGCGTAAGTCCATCAGAAACGGGTCATCGCTGATGCGTTGGTCGATCTTGCCCTGGGAAAGCTTTTTCTGTTTGAGGTGAAGGCTTAGCCCATCCGTGTAGGCGCTGCGAGCATCGGCGATGGCATCCGCGAATGCCTTGGTGATTGAGTCTGGCCGGCTTTTAAAGCAGCGGCCATCGTCACGCTCGGCGAGACTTTCCAGTATCTCCACAGCTTTGCTGGAAAGAGGGACGCCCCGAGCAGAGCCATTCTTGGTCATGGGCAGCAGGGCGACACGCTTGCCCCGATTTACGTTGGCGCGTAGCAGGCCGGTTATCTCACTGCGGCGCATTGCCGTTTCCACGGCGAAGGCGACGATCTTCGGCAGCTCGGTCGAGCGCGAGTGGCGGCTGATCATTTCCAGTTCGTCCAGGTGCTCACATACCAGCTTCCCGTCTTTGCGCGTCCATACATCAGCACTGAGGATTCGTCGTTCACGGGCGTCGTCAACGCTCGGTTGGCGGATCAATTCGACGGGGTTGCTCAGTGACTCCATGCGCCATTCTTTGCGGGCGATGGTGAAGACGTGAGAGATCAGTGCCAGCTCACGGCGCACGGTGGAGGGGGCCAGCCCTTCTTCGAGACGCATGTCGCGGTAAGTGGCCATGTCGGAGCCACGAATGCTCGCAAGCGAGCGAAGTGCCAACGGGTGGCGTTGCATGGCCTGGATGCGCGATAGCTCAGAGGCGCTGCTGCGCTTCTTGCTAGTCACCTCCTTGGCGTACAACTCCAGTGCGCTGGAGAACGAGGTGGCCTCGGCTTCGTTGCGGCTGACGAACACGCCGGCATCCATTTCGCGTTCGATCATGGTCGCCCAGGTTTTTGCTTCTGCCTGGGTATTGAATGTGCGGGTCTGTTGGGGCCACCCTTTACGTCTGATTTGGGCGTGCCACTGGTATGGGCCTTTCTTCCTGAACGTCGCCATCTTCAACCGCACTGTGCCAAAATTGTGCCATCAATCATACAGGAGCACCCATGGAAGCCGCAAAACCCCAGCTAATACGGGAAACCTTCCCTGTCGGGCCTTTGCAGTGCAACTGCACGATTATTGGCGATTCGCTGAGCAAGAAGGCGATTGTGATTGATCCGGGTGGTAATCCCGAGTTGATCATGGCGCGCCTCGAAGCCCATGGCCTCATAGTGGTCAGCATCATCCATACCCATGCGCACCTGGATCACTTTCTCGCCTCCGGGCAGATGAAGGAGTTAACCGGCGCGACTCTGCATCTGCATAAAGAAGATCAGTTCCTCTGGGATAGCCTCGAAATGCAGTGCCGCATGTTTGGCGTGCCTTACACGCCGGTGCCCGCGCCGGATCAGTGGCTGAGCGACGATCAGGCGCTTGATTGTGGATGTGGCGTCGCGCTGCATACGCCAGGGCATACGCCCGGTTCGATGAGTTTCTGGTTCCCTCAGGACAAGCTGCTGATTGCGGGAGACACGCTGTTCAAACGCGGTATAGGCCGTACCGATCTGTGGGGCGGCGATTACAGCACTATCGAGCGCTCAATCAAGCAGCGGTTGTATTGCTTGGATGAAGACGCCACTGTCGTGACCGGCCATGGTGCCGACACGCGATTGGGGGATGAAATGCGTGATAATCCGTTCGTTCGCGCATAGCTGCTGCGCCCTACTGGCATGCTGCATGGTCTGCAAAGGAACTTTGCGTGTTGTTTAGGCTCAAAAAACTCAGCGAAAGCTCGCATCTAATTGAATTATAAGGAAGCACGCATGAACCTATGGCGAAATCTTGCAGTGGTCACCCTCGGTCTTGGCGTGCTCGCCGGCTGTACCACCAACCCCTATACCGGTGAGCGCGAGGCAGGCAAGGCGGGCATCTACGGCGGTATTGGCGCAGTCACCGGGGCGGTGATTGGTGCGGCCACGTCGAGCAAGAAGGATCGCGGCAAGGGTGCTTTGATCGGTGCGGCCGTGGGCGGTGCGGCTGGTGGTGGTTACGGTTATTACGTTGATACCCAAGAAGCCAAGCTGCGCCAGACCCTGCAAGGCACTGGTGTGCAGGTGCAGCGCAATGGCGATGACCTGAAGTTGATCATGCCGGGCAATATTACCTTCGCCAGTAACTCTGCGGATATTTCCAGCAGCTTCTATCCAACACTCAATTCCCTGGTTACGGTGTTCAAGGAATTCGACAAGAACGGTGTGGATATCGTCGGCCATACCGACAGCACCGGCTCCCTTGAGTTGAACCAGAATCTTTCCAACCGTCGTGCGCAGAGTGTCGCCTCTTACCTGAGCGCCAATGGCATTCCGGCTTCGCGGTTGTCGTCTTATGGTGCGGGCCCTAACCAGCCGATTGCCAGTAATGCCACTGAAGCAGGCCGTGCGCAGAATCGTCGGGTGGAAATCAACCTGCGTCCGCTGTAACTGCAGGTACGTCTAAAAGCCGCGCATTCGTCCCGAATGCGCGGCTTTTTTATGCCTGCGAATTGTGCGCGGGGTGTTTAGCCTGGACCCAGAGAGCGAGCCTTTAATATCTGGCTAGACTGCTAGTAATCGTTACTTAAATTTTGCTGCCGTGGCGCAACTGTGTGCGCCTTACATGGATGAAGATTGGAGATCGCATGGACGACCGGCCTGCCGTTACCCCTCGCAAACCCTGGCTACCCATTTTGGTCACTCTGATTCTCCTGGTGGGTCTGGGCGGCCTGTCACTTTGGCAATGGCGCGCCCTTGAGCAGCGAGAGCACGAACAGCGTCAGCTGCGCTTCGAGCTCGATGCACAGGATGTCAGTCAGCGGGTCCTCAGTCGCATGCAGTCCTATGAAATGGTGCTGCGCGGGACGTCAGGCTTGATGAGCGGAAGCGAATACGTCTCCTCGGTTGAGTGGGAGCGGGCCATGGATCAATTGCAGTTACAGGATCGCTACCCGGGTATTCAGGCGCTAGCGTGGTCGCGTTATTTGCTAGCGGATCAGCTTGAAAAGCTTGTTGCGCAAGAGAAGGGAATAGACCGTGATATACCATTGTTCTTTCCGTCTGGGCAGCGAGAGCAGTACTTACTCATCGAGTACATCAGTCCGCTGGATTGGCGAAATCGGCGGGTGCTAGGTTTTGACATGCTCAGCGAAACGGTGCGGCAGACGGCCATTGAACTGGCCATTGAAAGTGGCGTCGCGACCCTCAGTGCACCGGTCACACTCCGTCAGGAAACCAAGGAAAATATTCAAGCGGGCGTGTTGCTGTATTTGCCGGTGTATAAGCCGGATAAACCGTTGAATACGGTGGAAGAGCGTCGTGCAGCATTACTAGGCACGGTGCATGCCGCATTTCGCAGCCAGGATTTGATGTCCGGCATTCTGGGCGCGCAGGCCAGTCGTTTTGCGATCGTTCTGACAGATAAGCAAGCCCCAGAGACGCTCCTGCTCAGTGGTGAAACCTCCAGCGCAACAGCCCCTCCGGCGTTTCGGCATGTGCTGGAACTACCACTGTACGGTCGTAACTGGGTGCTTGAAGTCAGCAGTACCGCCGTCTATGACGCCGAGCAACTCAACCCGGCCAGCAGCCTGCGCCTATGGCTGAGCCTGGCGGCGGCCGCACTGCTGGCGTTGTTAGTCGGCGGGTATCTGTATTTACGTGAGCGTGAGTTAGTGGCCAGTCAGCTGGCGACGGAGCAATTGCGTGAGCGCGAAGAGCGTTTTCGCCTGCTGGTTGAACTCTTGCCGGTGGCCACCTTGTTATGCGATGCCGAGGGGCGCATCGAGATGGCGAATCGCAGCGCTGCGGAGCTGCTCGACTCGACGCCGGCGAGTCTGCTCGGTGAACGTGTAAGGCGCTTCCTGCCTACTGTCGGGCAACTCAGCACGTTGGCGATAGACCACGACACGCCCGAGTTGGCTCATGAGTATCAGATTCGTCCTGAGCGCGGCGGCGAGTTGCCGGTTGCGCTGAGTGTGAGTGTGCTGGGTGATTCTACGGGGGTGAACTACCTGATTAACCTCGTCGATTTACGAGCCCGCAAAGGTGCCGAGGAGCGCTTTCGTCTTGTGGTCGAAGCCTCGCCCAACGCTATTGTGCTGGTGGACAGTCAAGGCTGTATTGCCATGGTCAACCGTCAGACCGAGCAGCTTTTTGGCTATGACCGCGAGACGTTACTGGCACAACCCGTAGAAATGCTCTTGCCGACTGATTTACGCCATAGCCACGTGCCGCAGCGTAAGGCCTACCAGGGCAATCCAGAACCGCGGCGCATGGGCAGTAACCGTGAATTGTTTGGCCAGCACCGCGACGGTCACCTGATCCCCCTTGAGGTGGGGCTGTCGCCCATACGCAGTGGTGAAGAGGCGTTGGTACAGGCGGTGATTATTGACATCAGCGAACGTAAAGCCGCCGAGCAGCGCCTGCGCGATCAGGCCGATCAGTTGATGCTGGCCAACCGTTACAAGTCAGAGTTTCTCGCCAATATGTCCCATGAGCTGCGAACGCCGCTCAACAGTATTTTGATACTCAGCGATCAACTACGCCTCAATAGTGCGGGCAATCTCACCGAGAAACAGGCTAAGCATGCCGACATCGTGCACCGTGCGGGCAGTGATCTACTGCAATTGATTAACGACGTGCTCGACCTGGCCAAAGTCGAGTCCGGGCGTATGCAGCTGAAAATAGAACCATTGAACATGCAGGATATTCTGGTCGAGCTGGATGCCGGCTTGCGGCCCATGGCGGAAATTAAAGGCCTGCGCCTGCACACCCAGTTGGAGGCGGGCGTGCCGCGAGTGATTCACAGTGACCGCATACGCTTGCATCAGATTTTGCGCAATTTGCTCTCCAATGCCCTGAAGTTTACCGAGCAGGGAGAGGTCAGCCTGACGGTATCCTGTGCCGCCGGTGAGCCGGATGAGGGGTATGAGCTGCTGAATTTCAGCGTGCGTGATAGCGGCATGGGGATCGCCCCTGAACAGCACGAACAAATATTCCAAGCCTTCCAGCAGATCGATGGTTCTACCAGTCGGCGCTTCGGTGGCACTGGACTGGGGTTGGCAATCACGCGTCAGTTGGTATTGGCCATGGACGGTGAAATCACCCTGCAAAGTGCGCTGGGTGAGGGCTCCTGTTTTACTGTGCGGCTGCCGGTAAGGGTGATGGCGCAGGAGCAGGTGCAAGCCGTGACAGACGCACCGCAGCGCAGCGGCGTGGGGCCGGCTGTGCTGATTGTTGAGGACGATGTAGATTTCGCCATGGTGCTGGCAGAGGAAGCGCACGCGCATGGCTTTGCCAGTGTGCATTGCCGCTCCGGCAAGCAGGCACTTGGCCTGCTGAAAGGCGAGCGCTTCAGTGCGATCATTCTAGATATCCTGTTACCCGATATCAGCGGCTGGCAGTTGTTCCGTAATCTGCGCAGTCATGCCAGTTACAGGGACACGCCGGTGCACATCATCTCTTGCGTACCGCAACCGGCCGACTGGAGCGATGACAGCACACGCTATCTGGTCAAGCCAATCCAGCTTGCAGATCTGGAAAAGGTTTTTGACGATCTGCAAATGGTCGGCCAGCAGCCGGCGCAGCACTTGCTGCTGGTGGAGGATGTTGAGGTTGAGCGTGAGCATTACCGTGAGCACCTGCAACAAATGGGCTTTACCGTACAGGCCTGCGCGCGGGCCGATGAAGCGCAGCAGGCTTACGTCGCGGGCGCGTTCAACGCGTTGGTGATTGATCTTGATCTACCTGATCAGGATGGCTTTGAACTGTTGGAAGCACTTAATCGGCAGCGCCCGCTTGATGATGCGCGGGTGGTGGTCAACACGGGTGTTGATGTCACTCGCCAGGCCTTGCAGCGTCTGCGCCGTTACAGTGCGGTAGTGGTGCACAAGCATGGCGAGGACATGCAGGCGCTAAGTGAGGCGGTGCAGGGTTTTCTCGGTGATGTACGTGACCCCGCACGATTAGGTGTGCCGATGGCGGAAAATCCGCTGGAAGGTCGGCGGGTTCTTTTGGTCGATGATGATGTGCGCAATGTGTATGCCCTGACGGCCTTGCTCGACGAGGTGGGGCTGATCATCAGTTCGGCAAAGGACGGCCAGGAAGCGATTAAGTGTTATGAACGTGAGCCGTTCGACTTGATCCTGATGGATATGGCCATGCCGGTCATGGACGGCTATACCGCGACTCGATTACTGAAAACCGAGCATGCCTGCCGTATTCCAATCATTGCTCTGACGGCCCATGCCATGAAAGGCGACCGGGAGAAGTGCATCACCGCCGGTGCCGACGACTATTTAGCCAAACCGGTAAGTCGTGAGGCCCTGTTGGAGCTGTTGAGGCGCTGGCTGGCAATGACCGACGCCCCAAGCGGTTCATCCGCTGCAGCGGCACCACCTGAATAGTTTTGCTGCAGCCTGCTAACCTGAATCGCAACAGGAGCCGAAAGGCACTCGCCAGGGACAAGGGGGAACTGTATGGCCCAAGCCCAACTCAAGGTCACAGCCGCTGCACAAGTGCTGCTGGTAGTGGATGACCGCCCGGAAAATCTGGAGGCTATGCAGGCCCTGCTGGAAGATGGCGACTGGGAACTGCGTTGCGTCGACTCAGGCGAAGCCGCTTTGCAGTGCCTGCTTGAAGAGGATGTCGGTCTGGTCCTGCTGGATGTGCAGATGCCATTTATGGATGGCTTCGAAGTCGCCCGGCTGATGCGCGGCAATCCGCGTACGCGCTACACCCCCATCATCTTTGTATCCGCCATCGCCCAGACCCAGGATTCGGTCCTTAAAGGGTATGCCACCGGTGCGGTGGATTTCATGCTCAAACCGTTCGACTCCAGTGTCTTACGCCACAAAATTCACGCCCTGCTCGAACATGAACGCAACCGCAGCGAACTTCTGCAGCTCACACAGCAGCTGGATACGGCGCGGGCCTTCAATGCCTCGGTATTGGATAACGCTGCCGAAGGCATCATGGTGGTGGGGGAGGACGGCTGCATCAATTTTGCTAACCCGGCCATGGCCCGCATGCTTGAGGGCACGGTCAGCGATTTGCAGGGCAGTGAAATGCTCTCTTATCTGCTGGCCCCTCAGGTGACATGCGAGTGGCGTATGTCAGAGTTTTACCGGCGCTGGCGTCGCGGCGAAGTCTATCGCCAGAATGATGCCAATCTACGTACGCTGAGCGGCGGTGAGGTGCCGGTCGCGTTGTCTTGTTCGCCGTTGCCGCGTTTGCAGCATGCAATGGTGGTCATGGCATTGGATATGTCGGTGGAGCGTCACTTGCATCAGCAATTGGAGTCCCAGGCGATCACCGACAGCTTGACGGGCCTGCTCAATCGACGGGGTTTCTATCAGGCGCTGGAGTCGGCGTTATCGCGTATCGAGCGGAGCGGCCAGCGTATGGCTGTGCTCTACCTCGATCTGGACGGTTTCAAACGGATCAACGACTCGCTCGGGCATGATGTTGGCGACGCGTTGTTGAGGCGAGTTGGCGAGCAGCTCAAGCTAAGCTTGCGCTCCTATGACAGCCTGGCGCGGATTGGCGGTGATGAGTTTACGGCCTTACTCGACAGCCTGGACCACCCGGAAGATGCAGCTCGCATTGCCGAAAAACTGATTGAGCAAGTCTCGGTGCGGCATACGCTCGACGGTGTTGATGTAACCCTGGGCGCGAGCGTAGGCATTGCTTGCTTCCCTGAGTGTGGGCAAAGCGTCGAAACCTTGTTACGCGCAGCAGACATGGCCATGTACGAGGCCAAACGAGCGGGGCGCCAGCAATACCGCTTTTTCTCGCCGGAGATGAATGGTCGCGCGCGCTCAAGGTTGATGCTTGAGGAAAGTTTGCGCACAGCCATCGAGAATGATGATTTCGTGCTGGTTTATCAGCCGCAGATCTACCTAGAAAGCGGGCGTTTACGGGGTTTCGAAGCCCTGTTGCGCTGGCAGCATCGCGTCGCCGGTACGGTGGCGCCGGGGGTGTTTATCCCGCTGCTGGAGGAGACGCGACTGATCAACCGCTTGAGCAGCTGGATATTTAAGGCCGGGGTCGAGCAGTGCCGGCAGATGAGTCAGCACTATGGAACCGAGCTGGTGATCAGTTTGAATGTCAGCCCGGTGCAGTTCGGCATGCCGCAGTTGGTTGAGGACTTGCGGCGGGTGCTGGATGAGCATCAACTGGCACCGCAGCAGTTGGAGGTGGAGGTCACCGAGAGCGCACTGATGCAAGACCTGGATACCAGTCGTGAACAACTGCGTCAGCTGCGTGAGCTGGGCGTTAAGATCGCGATCGACGACTTTGGTACCGGCTACTCGTCTCTGGCCTATTTGCGCCATTTTGAGCTGGATACGCTGAAGATCGACCGGCTGTTTATCAGCAGCATGCTCGATTCGCCCCGTGATGCCGCAGTGGTCAGCACCATCATCGACCTCGGGCGGCATCTTGGGCTTGAGGTCATCGCCGAAGGGGTGGAAACCATGGCTCAGCGCGATTGGCTGGCGCAACACGACTGCGCGATCATGCAGGGCTTTCTGGTTGCGCCGGGGCTGAGCGTCGAGCAGGCCAATGCGTTCCCCGCGCAAGTGGATTGGCACAACCTACCGCGCAATGAAAAGCCCGCCGGGTAGGCGGGCTTTCGTTAGCTTTAGTCACACTTCAATTGGCAGGAAAGCGCTGTTTCAGCTCATCCAGTTGCGCGTCTTTGTCCAGCCAAAGCTGATTGACCCACTGCTGAAACTGCAGGCGGTAAGCATCGTCCTGATCGTAGTTACCGCCAATAAATTCTTTGGGTATTTGCACCTCTTCGAAGCGCACTACCACCTTATCAATCCGTCCACACAACAGGTCCCAGAAGCCAGGCGCGCCTTGCGGGTAGTGAATGGTGACGTTGACCAGGCTATGCAGTTGCTCGCCCATGGCGTCTAGAACAAAGGCAATACCGCCGGCCTTGGGTTTGAGCAGGTGCTTGAACGGGGATTGCTGCTGAGCGTGCTTGGCAGGCGACAGGCGCGTGCCTTCAAGGAAGTTGAACACTGACACCGGGTTGGTCTTGTAGCGTTCGCAGGCCTTGCGGGTAGTGGCCAGGTCCTGACCGCGCTTCTCAGGATGTTTGGCCAGGTATTCCTTGCTGAAGCGCTTCATAAAGGGGAATTCCAGCGCCCACCAGCACAGACCGATCACCGGCACCCAGATCAGCTCCTGTTTGAGGAAGAACTTCAGGAATGGGATACGACGGTTGAGCTGGTATTGCAGCACCAGGATATCGACCCAACTCTGGTGGTTGCTGGTCACCAGATAGGAGTGCTGCTTATCGAAGCCCTTGAGCCCTTCGACATTCCACTCGATATTGCCAACCAGGTGCATCCAGAACTTGTTGGTGGAGATCCAAAACTCGGCAGTTGCATGCATGGCCGCACGCAGCAGGCGATGGACCTGCGCGAAGGGCAGCAGAAACTTGAGCAGGGCCCCGATAAACAGCGGCCAGCAGCAAATCAGGGTGTTCAGGGCGAGCAGTAGGCCCGCAAGCAGGCCGCGCAGTGGCGCCGGGAGAAAATGCAGCATGGGGGCCGGTGTCTCCGAAAATAGGGCGTACGCCCGTGGTGTGTAAGTCGGTGGCTTTGCACCACCGATCGTTCGGCGCACAGATTAACGTCTGTGCACCGAACTGCAAACCATGCGAAGTGCCGTTTATCCCCGCAGTTCGTGGCTTTTCAGGCCTATTAACCGGTCAGTACGGCAAGTTGACGGGGGCTGGCAAGTATTAGCGCGGCAAGTTGGCGGCCTGAATCACGGTCAGGGCAATGGTGTAGACGATGTCGTCAACCAGTGCGCCGCGCGATAGGTCGTTCACCGGTTTGCGCAGGCCCTGCAGCATGGGTCCGACACTGACGCAGTCGGCGCTGCGCTGGACCGCCTTATAGGTGGTGTTGCCGGTATTCAGGTCTGGGAAGATAAATACCGTGGCGCGCCCGGCCACCGCGCTGTTGGGGGCTTTTTGTCGGCCGACACTCTCGATCGCCGCCGCGTCATATTGCAACGGGCCGTCGAGTAGCAGGTCTGGGTTGATGGCACGTGCCAGGCGTGTGGCTTGGCGAACTTTCTCGACTTCTTCGCCGCTGCCAGAGTCGCCGGTGGAGTAGCTGAGCATCGCCACGCGCGGGGTGATGCCGAACGCGCTGGCCGAGGCGGCGCTTTGCAAGGCGATTTCTGCCAGTTCAGCGGCTGTCGGGTCGGGGTTTACCGCGCAGTCGCCGTACACCAGCACTTGGTCAGGCAACAACATAAAGAATACCGACGACACCAACTGGTAACCCGGCGCGGTCTTGATCAGCTGCAGGGCCGGGCGAATAGTGTTGGCGGTGGTGTTGATCGCGCCGGAAACCAGGCCGTCGACCTCATCCAGAGCCAGCATCATGGTACCCAGCACCACCGTGTCTTCCAGCTGCGCGGCGGCCATTGGCGCGTTCAGCCCTTTACCTTTGCGCAGCTCGACCATGGGTTCGACATAGCGTTCACGGATCAGGTCCGGGTCGAGAATTTCCAGCCCCTCAGGCAGTGCGATGCCATGGGCGCGGGCCACTGCGTGCACCTCTTCTGGCTTGGCCAGCAGCACGCAGCGAGCGATGCCACGCGCCTGGCAAATCGCGGCGGCCTGCACGGTGCGCGGCTCGCTGCCTTCTGGCAGGACAATGCGTTTGTTCGCCGCCTTGGCGCGCTGCACCAACTGATAGCGGAACGCGGGCGGCGACAGGTGCAGCTCGCGCGGGGTGCCACAGCGGGTAAATAGCCATTCGTGGTCGATATGGCTGGCGACGAAGTCGGCGACCGTGTCGGCGCGCTCCTTATCGTCGACTGGGATTTCCTTGTTCAGGCGGTTGAGGTTGGTTGCGGTGTCGTAAGAGCCGGTGCTCACCGTCATCACCGGTAAGCCGCTCTGCAACGCGCCGCGGCACAGTTCCATGATGCGTGGGTCAGGGGCAAAGTCGCTGCACAGCAACAAACCAGCCAGGGGCGTGCCGTTCATCGCTGCGAGACTGGCTGCGAGGATGATGTCGTCGCGGTCACCCGGCGTCACCACCAGCGTGCCAGGCTTGAGCAGTTGCACAGTGTTGGCCACCGCGCGGGCGCAGAGCACGATCTTGAGCATGCGCCGCTGTTCGTAATCGCCGGCATTGAGCACCCGCGCGCCAAGCAGGTCGGTGATGTCACGGGTACGCGGGGCGTTTAGCTCGTCCTGCCAGGGAATGCAGCCAAGCAGGCGGAAGTCATCGCTCTTGAACAGCGGCGAGAGTTCTTTCAAGCGGCTGGTGAACGCCTCGATGCCATCCTCGCTGCGCACCTTGTTAAGGATCACCCCGAGAACTTTGGCGTCTTTCGGCCCGCCAAACAGCTGGGCCTGGATTTCCACACGATCAATCAGCTCACTGAGGTTTTCCTGCTCCGGCGCGGAGACCAAAATCACCTCGGCATCGACGCTCTTGGCCAGGTGGAAGTTGACGCGCGCGGCATAGCTGGCCTGGCGAGTCGGCACCATGCCTTCGACGATAACGACATCCTTACCCTCAGCCGCTTGTTGGTAGAGGCTGATGATTTCTTCCAGCAGCTCGTCCAGTTGGCCATCACCGAGCATGCGTTCAACATGCGCCAGGGCCAAGGGTTTGGGTGAGTGCAGGCCGTGGGTGCGGGCGATCAACTCGCTGGAGCGTTCCGGGCCCATATCGCCCTGATGTGGCTGGGCGATGGGTTTGAAGAAACCGACCTTGAGGCCGGCGCGTTCTAGAGCGCCCACTAGGCCGAGGCTGATTGAGGTCAGGCCGACACCGAAACCGGTGGGGGCAATAAAAAAGGTGTGCATAGGGGCTCCGTTAGGCGTCGAGTAGTGCCAGTGTATCGAGGGCAATCTGTCGTTCTTCATTGGTCGGTAAGACCAGCACGCGTGGGTGACCCAGGGCCTGGATTGATCCAGCCGCGCCGCGCACGGTGCGGACGTTGGCGTGTTCGTCGAGGGCCAGGTTGAGCAATTTCAGGTGGGCGACGGTCTTGCTGCGAATCAGCGCCGAGTTCTCGCCGATGCCGCCGGTAAAGACCAGGCCGTCGAGTTGCGGCAGGGCGCAGCTCATGGCCGCCAGGGATTTGGCCAGGCGGTAGCAGAACACTTCAATGGCCAGGGTGGCGCCGGCATGGCCCTGTTCGCGGGCCTGTTCCAGGCTGCGCATATCGTTGGATAAACCGGAGAGGCCTAGCAGGCCGCTGTCTTTATTCAGCATCGCTTCGATCTGCTCCAGGCTCCAGCCCAGGGTGCGCGCCAGGTGGCTGTGCAGGTTGGGGTCAACATCGCCGCTACGGGTGCCCATTACCACGCCTTCCAGTGGTGTCAGGCCCATGCTGGTGTCGCGGCTTTGCCCATCGACAATGGCGCAGGTTGAGCAACCGTTGCCCAGGTGCGCGACCAGCCAACTGCTGGCTTGGATCGGTAGCCCACTCATCTGCGCGGCGCGTTGGCTGACAAAACGGTGGCTGGTGCCGTGAAAACCATAGCGGCGTACGCCGTGTTCGCGGTAGAGGTGCTCGGGCAGCGCATAGCGGTAGGCGTGCTCGGGCAGGGTCTGGTGAAACGCCGTGTCGAACACCGCCACCTGAGTCAACTCGGGGAACAGCTTGATCGCCGCTTCGATGCCCAGCAGGTTGGCCGGGTTGTGCAGTGGGGCCAGCGGTGCAGTGGTGCGAATCGCCGCAAGGCTCAACGTATCCAGGCGGCAGGCGGCGGTGAAATGTTCGCCGCCATGCACCACGCGGTGGCCGATGCCGTGCAGTTGGCCGCCCGCTGCGGCCTGTACCAGAGGGAAGACCTGGGTGAGGGCGGCACGGTGATCGGCGTGGGGCAGAATCAGGCTGTCTTTAATGTCGCCCTGTTGCCAGTGGACTTGTGCTTCGGGGCTGCCCAGGCACTCGGCCAGGCCGCTAAGGATAAAGGCATCTTGCGTTTCGTTGATCAGGGCAAACTTGATCGATGAACTGCCGCAGTTGATCACCAGAATATTGCGTGCGGGCATTTACCGCTCCTTGTTCAAATCTTGGTTCGGGCGCTCTGTCATCGCCTCGCGTGCACCACGTTCAGCCGCGCACCAGCCGCACAGGAAAGGTTTGCCCACGTGCGCCTGGCGTTGTTGCGCATCCACTACCCAGGCACGGTTTTGCCAGGGCGGTTGATGGCGCAAGTGCTGGGTATGGCCGCAGGACAATACTGCCAGCCAATCGCCGTGCTCATCCTGACGAAAATCAAGCACGCGCACTAATGCGCTGCATGGCCGTCCGTCTGTGTCCGGTTCGCTTTCAGGCGCGCCCTTCGGTAAACTCGCCCGCTCTTTATTTTCAAGCAAAAGGTCTCGCCCCATGCTGATCGCCGCCAATAAGGCCGTCTCCATCGACTATACCCTGACTAACGATGCCGGTGAGGTGATCGACAGTTCCGCAGGCGGCGCGCCGCTGGCTTATCTGCACGGTGCCGGCAACATCATCGGCGGCCTGGAAAAAGCCCTGCTGGGCAAGCAAGCTGGCGACGAGCTGGACGTTGCAGTCGAGCCGGAAGACGCCTACGGCGAATACAGCGCCGAGCTGGTAGCCACCCTCAACCGTTCGATGTTCGAAGGTGTGGATGAGCTGGAAGTCGGCATGCAGTTCCACGCCTCCGGCCCGGACGGCGGCATGCAAATCGTTACTATCCGTGACCTCGACGGCGATGACGTGATCGTTGATGGCAACCACCCACTGGCCGGTCAGCGCCTGAACTTCAAGGTCAAGATCGTTGAAGTGCGTGATGCCAGCGAAGAAGAAGTTGCCCATGGCCATATCCATGGCGAAGGTGGTCACCAGCACTAAGTTTCAGCCTTATGTCGGCGCTGTAATTCGACTTATGGTCGTATCAATTACCGGCTCGACTGCTAAGCTGAAATTAAACAAAGGCACCTTTGACAGGTGCCTTTTTTATGGCCAGCTGTTTATGGCCAGCACCCTGCAGGCCTTCGCTGGGCGACGTTAAGATGGCTTCAGAGCATTTCGTCTCTCGCGCTAAACCGGTGTTTTAAAGGAGTTAACCATGAGTGCCTTTCACGACCTCAACCTGCGTGCGCTAGATGGCCAAGCGTTGCCGCTGGCACCCTTCAAGGGGCAGGTAGTGTTAGTGGTCAATGTGGCCTCCAAGTGCGGCCTAACACCGCAATACGCAGGGCTAGAACAGCTTTATCAGCAGTACAAGGAGCAAGGCTTCAGCGTGCTGGGCTTGCCGTGTAACCAGTTTGCTGAGCAGGAGCCGGATGATGAAGAGGCGATCCGTGCGTTCTGCAGTCTTAATTACGGCGTCAGCTTCCCCATGGCCAGTAAGCTGGAGGTGAACGGCGCGGATCGCCATCCGTTGTATCGCCTGTTGGCGGGCGAGGGTGCCGAGTTTCCTGGCGATATCACCTGGAACTTCGAGAAGTTTCTGGTCGGGCATGACGGTCGCGTACTGGCGCGTTTTTCGCCGCGCACTACGCCGGATGATCCAAGCCTGATCCAGGCGATCGAAAAGGCCTTGGGCTAACAGGCCATTTGTGCCAAGGCTGCGGACTAAGCTCGCACATGGGTTGTCCGCAGCCATTTAGCACGGCTTAATCGGTCGATCTGCTAAGGACGACCACGATGAGCCTGTTCCCCGTTGACCCTGCCACTGCCCCCGCCAGTCCTGCTGCGCTGCGCGAGCTGATCGAGTGTCGCCGCGCGGTGCGCCGCTTTACTGCTGAGCCGGTGCCCGATGCTGTCGTGCGCGACTGCCTGGAGCTGGCGGTGCTGGCGCCCAACTCCTGCAACCTGCAGCCCTGGAGTTTTCAGGTGATTCGTGATCCGGCGCTTTTGGCCCGTTTGCACCCGGTGTGCATGAGCCAGAATGCGGCCAAGGCGCCGCTGATTATTGCCGTGCTGGCGCGCCCGGACACCTGGAAGCAGGCCTGTCAGAACGTCATCGATTACTGGCCGGAGCCGCAGGTGCCGGAGCGGATTCGTAGTTTCTACAGCAAGACCGCGCCCTTTCAGTACAACCAAGGCCCGTTTGGGCTGCTGGGCTTGTTCAAGCGCCAACTGTTGCGTATAGCCGCTTGGCGCAAGCCACTGATGCGTGCGCCCAACAGCCGTGCGCAGATGCGTATCTGGGCGGTGAAGTCCACGGCACTGGCGGCGCAGAACCTGATGCTGGCCTTTCAGAGCCATGGCTATGCCACCTGTCCCATGGAAGGCTTCGATGAAGTGCGCCTGCGCAAGACTCTGAGCATCCCGCGTGAGGCTTTGCCAATCATGCTGCTGGCGGTAGGCAGACAGGATGAGAAGGGCGTGTACAACCCGCGCTTGCGCTTTCCGCTGGAACAGCACGTGACCTGGCTCTAGTTGAGGCCTGCGTTGCGTCTAGAGCACGCCAGCTTTTTTCCAGGCCAGATAGCTGCTTACTAGTTGTGGCCCCAGTTCACTCGGGCGCGCATCCAACACCGGTACCTTATTGGCAATCAGGCGTTCGTGCAGGCCGGCGCGGGCATTCAGGTAGTCCAGGGTGCCGCAGTAGTCCAGGGCGCTGGAGAGGTCCTGCACCGGAGTGTGGCGCAGGGTATCCAGCACTTCTTCGCGCAGGCTGGCGACCAGCACGCGGTGCTGGCGGCTCAGGCGTTTGACCGCACCGAGCAGCGCCTGATCATCTTCATCGCGCAGATTAGTCACCAGTACCACCAGAGCGCGGCGGCGCTGGCGGCTGAGCAGGTTTTCCACTGCGGCGTTGAAGTCTGCTGGTTGCTGTGTGCTGCGCAGATCGTAGAGCGCATTGAGCAGCACATTTAGTTGCGCCTGACCTTTGACCGGTGAGAGGAAGCGGTTGTGTTCGCCCGCAAAGGTCGACAGGCCTACCGCATCGCCCTGGCGCAGCGCGACATAGCTGAGCAGCAGCGAGGCGTTGAGGGCGTGGTCGAAGTGCGACAGCTCACCATCCTGGCTGCGCATACGCCGGCCGCAATCGAGCAGGAAGACGATCTGCTGGTCGCGCTCATCTTGATATTCGCGGGCAATCGGTGTGCGCTTGCGCGCGGTGGCTTTCCAGTCGATCTGCCGCAGGGTGTCGCCGTCGCGGAATTCGCGCAGTTGGTGAAACTCCTGACCCAGGCCGCGGCGTTGTTGCTGACGCACGCCCAGCTGGCTGAGCCAGTCATCCACAGCCATCAACTGCGCGCCATATAGGCGAGCGAAGTCCGGGTAGACGCGGGTCTCACCCACTACGGGTAGATACCGACGGGCGCACCACAGGCCCATGGGGCTGGGCAGGCTGACCTCGCATTGCGGGAAGTGGAAGTGCCCGCGTTGCAGCGGGCGCACGCGGTAGCTGACCTGGGTCTGTTCGCCGGGATGCAGATCAACCTTGAGCGGCAGGTGCTCGAAGGCCATATCGCCGGGCAGATGGTCGAACACTTCCACCTGCAGCGGGCGGTTGTAACTGTGGTGCAGATTCAGCCGCACTTCACTCCAGCGCCCCAGCGGCAGGTTGCCGGGTAGCTGGCGTTCGATGCGCGGCGAGGGCACCTGGCGCAGGAGCAGGGCGTCGACCAGCGCCAGGCCGAGCAGTACCAACAGCAGGCCCCAGTAAATTGGGGTAAAGCTATGTGGCACGGCGATGGCCAGGGCACTGCAGATGCCTAGGGCAATGCCGAGAACGAATAGGCAGGCCAGCAGCGCCAGCAGCGCGCGTGAGGGTTTCATGCCGTTGCGCCTTGCAATACGTGCTTCATAGGCGCGGTGCCGGAACCTGGTCGAGCAGTTGTTGCAGCACCTGATCCACCGACAGGCCTTCGATATCCAGCTCCGGCGACAGTCGTACGCGGTGGCGCAGTACGGCCAGGGCGCAGCCCTTGATGTCATCCGGCAGCACGAAATCGCCACCGCGCAGCAAGGCACGGGCCCTGCCGCAACGTACCAGAGCAATCGAGGCGCGTGGCCCAGCGCCAATCGCCAGGCCTGGCCAGGTGCGTGTAGCACGGGCGATGCGTACGGCGTAGTCGAGTACCTGCTCGTCAATTGGCAGGTCGCTGGCGATCTTCTGCAGCGCTTGCACATCGCGGGCTTGCAGCAAGGTGCGCAGCGGTGTGACTTCGAGCATGTCGGCTTTGCTGGAGCGCGCTACCTGACGCACCATGTTCAGCTCTTCGCTCTGCTCGGGATAGTCCATGCGCAGCTTGAGCATAAAACGGTCAAGCTCGGCTTCCGGCAGCGGGTAGGTGCCTTCCTGTTCGATCGGGTTTTGCGTGGCCAGCACCATAAACGGCAGCGGTACGTTCAGGGCGCGACCTTCCAGGGTGACCTGGCGCTCCTGCATGACTTCCAGCAGCGCCGCCTGGGTCTTGGCCGGGGCGCGATTGATCTCGTCCGCCAGCAGCAGGTTGGTGAACACCGGGCCTTTACGCAGCTTGAACTGCTCGCTCTGCAGGTCGTACACGGCGTGGCCGGTGACATCGCTGGGCATCAGGTCAGGGGTGAACTGGATGCGCGCGAACTCGCCGCCAAAGCAGCGTGCCAGGGCGCGTACCAATAGGGTCTTGCCGAGCCCCGGAACGCCCTCGATCAGCACATGGCCGCCGGCGATCAGCGCGTTGAGCACGTCATCAATCACCGCCGTTTGGCCGATCAGGGCTTTCTGCAATTCAGCGCGCAGCGCTTGAGCCAACTGGCTGGCGCGTTGACGTTGAGCATTCGGATTGGCTGCAGCGGCTGCTGGGGCTGCTGGGGCCGCTGGCGCGGGTGCCGCAGCCGGTATCTCGGTGACGGGCTCGGTGATTATGGCCGCCGGTTCGATTGCGCTTTCTGGCTGTTCGGGTGTGTGTTCGCTCGTCATAGGGCATTCCTGAGGGTTTGCAGGTTGGCGACCTGGCGGGTGAAGTCGGCGGCGGCCAGGCGTTGCTTGGGCGGCGGCCGCATGGCTTGGCTGATAACGCTAGAAGGCTGGCGTGTCAGGCGGCTGAGGGTTTGCCATTGCTCGGCCACGGCGAGGCGTTCGAAGCCTGGATGACGCTGCCGGGCGCGGCGCTGGATGTCTTGCTGCAAACCGTGCAGCAGGCTGTGCTGGCCGTTGTGGCGCAGCAGGAAGTCGGCGCTGCCGCGCAGGTGTTCCTGCAGCTGTCGGCGATGTCTGCTGGCGGGTAGCTGCAGCGGACCCTGGCGCATGCCCAGGTGCCATAAGCCAAATGCCAGCAGCAGCGCCAGGGCGACCAGCGCGTGTGGAAAGTGCTCAAGCAGCAGGCTGATCAGGTCATCGCGGTCGGCGCGGTAGAGCAGAGTCACCTGGCTGTCTTGGGTCATGTACCAGAGCAGCCAGGCGTTGTCGTAGTCGCCGATGCTTTGGTTTTGCCAAATCCAGCTGTCGCTGACCACGCTGATCAAACCATCGCCATGGTAGAGCTGCAGCAGGTGCGTGGCCGCATCACTGTTGGCCCAGGCGTGGGCGCGGTTTTCGGCGTCGTAGAGGTGGAAGTCTGTGTCGAAGTTGAAATAGGCCGGTGCGTCTTCGTTTTCTAGGTAGAGCTGGGTCAGTTCCGGGTAGGCGTTGTCGTCGTCAGCGGCTGATTGGGCCTCTGCTTCGGCGTCATACTTATCGTCTGCACGGTCTTGCTCAGCTGTGGCGGCGCTGTCCTGGTCGTCGAGGCCGTCACTCTGATACTGCTGAATGCCTAGGCTGTCGAGCAGCAGGTCGCCGCTTTTACCTTCGTCGTCATCCCACAAACGTTCGGCGACGAATAACAGGTGGCCACCTTTGGCGGCCCAGGCCAGCAGACGTTCGGCCTGCTTGGGCGTCATTCGACTGCGGTCACCGAGCAGTAGCAGTGTTTGCCCGGCGCTCGGCAGGTCTTTGAGGGCTTCCAGGCCGTCGGCGCGTTGGACCTGCAGACCCTGCTTGCGCAGAAACTGCTCAGCCGCCAGGTAAGGGTTGGCCTGCGCCTCGGGCGAGGGACCGTGGTCGAGGGTTTCCTGATATGGCGTGAGCATGCCCAGCAGGTAGATGCCCAGCAAACCGAGAGCGAGCAGCAGGCCTGCACCGATGAAAAATGGGATGCGCCGCTTCATGCATGCGCCTCTTGCTCGAACAGTCGTCGCCAGGTGCTACACAGTTCTTGTTTGAGTGCTGCGGGCGGCAGTCGATGGCCATAGGCGAGGTTCTGCCAGTGAAGGGTTAGCGTCTGGCTGAAGTGGCTGAGTTCTTGTTGCCGCAGTGTTTGCACGCGTTGCAGTACTTCGGCTTCGGTGTGCGCACTTTTCAGCGGCAGGCGCTGTTCATGCAGCATGCGGCTGAGTAGGGCGCGGTAGAGCAGGCCGAGGGCTGCGCGTGGCTGTTTATCCCAGAGCCGTTCAACTTCGCCGGGAATGTCGGCTGGCAGGCTCTGCGGCGACACCTCCAGGCCAAACAGTTGTTCCGGCGGCTGGTATTTGTGCGCGCGTGGCACGCGCAGGCGTCCGGCAAAGGCGTTCAGCCAGTCGCGGTAACGCCACAACAGCCAGGCTATCAGGCCAAATAGAGCGGCCCACAACAGCACCTCGAAGAACAGTGCTACAGCCTCGACGCTTTTCCATAATTGGGTGAGCGTGAGGAACCCTTTCAGCAGTTCGCCCAGCGCCTTGGAGTCTGTTTCGCTGGGCGCCTCAGACTCTTCGCCGAAGCGCCAGCGGGTGACGGTTTCACGGTGTTCGAAGGGTGGTTGCTCGAGCAGTTGGCTGATGCTCTGCTGGGCCTCCGCGCTGGTCAGAGGTTGCTTGAGCAGGCGTTCGGCCGTTGGCCCCATGGGGTCTTCAATCGGCAATGGGCAGTTGCTGGCGGCCGCCATGGCACTGTTCGGTACTTGCAGCAATAGCAGGCTAAAACCCAGTAGCAGGGCGTAGGCCACGCCAGTCAGACGTTGGCGTAACTGGCGGAACACCAGCTCAATGTCCCAGGCTTCAAGGGCGGTACGCCGGTTCAGGTAGAGGGTAAAACCGCAGGCGACGTAAATAGGCTCCCAGAGAATCAGCAGCAGGACGTAGATCAGATTGGACAGGTGCTCCAGCCACAGCCATTCGCCGGCGGCAGCATTGATCAAGCTTTCCCAGCTCCAGTTCAGCTCAATCTGGGCCGGTAGAAGCAGGTAGAACAGGCTGATCATGCCGAACCACAGCGCCATTTCCAGGTGCATGCCGACAATCGTCAGCCAGCTCGCGCCGCCTGCATCACGCTGGCCAAGGGCAATTAAGCGTCGATTGCGCTCTTTGCCAGTCAGGCCTTCAAGCTGCATGACCGGCATGTCGAAGCTGCGTGTGAGGCTTAACCGGCGCCATGTCAGGCTCGCCAGTAACTGTGGTTTGAGCAGGCCAGGCAGGGCCTTCAGGGCTTGCGTGAGGCTCGGTGTTGCACCAAACAACGCATGCGAAAGGATATACAGCGGCAGGCGCTCATAGGCGGGTTTGAGCCACCAGAAAATCAACAGGGCAATGCTTGGGTAATCCCAGAGTAATACGCACAGCAGGGCGAAAATTGGCAGGGTGACCAGGGCCCAGCTGAGCATCAGCAGGCCAGCATGCTGCTTGGCCAGCAGCACGCCGAGGTCGATGGCTTCCCAGGCGCTGCGTGGGCGAATCACCACGCTGGCATCAGTCAGGCGCATGCACACCTCGGCCAGCCAGCAGTAGGTAAGCCAGAACCAGCAGCCAGAGCGCGCCGCCAACTGCGTATTTAACGCTGTGGCTGGCCAGGCTCATGGATGACCAGTAGGCCTCGATAAAAGCGGCCAGCAGTAGAAACACAATCACCCCGCCGACCAACCGCACACTGCTGCCGGCGGCTACCCGCAAGGCTTCGCCGCGGGGCAGGCGGCCGGGTACCAGCAGCGCCCAGCCGAGTTTCAGGCCGGCCGCACCGGCTAGGGCAATGGCAGTCAGCTCGAAGGCGCCATGGCCGACGACGAAGGACCAGAAGGTTTCGCCATAGCCGATCTGCGTCAGGTGGCCGGCCACTGCGCCAATCATCAGGCCGTTGAACAGCAGGAAGAACAGGCTACCGAGGCCAAACAGGAGGCCGCTGGCAAAGGTCTGAAAGGCGATGCCGATGTTGTTCATGATGTAGTAGCCGAACATCATCCAGTCATCGCCGGAGTCGCGCTCACTAAAGCGGCCGATGCGCCGGGCATCGGGGTCGTACATCTTTTCCATCTCGGCGACTTGGTCGGGCGGCATCACGCCGTAAACCAGATCGGGGAAGTGGTACACCAGCGTGCCCATCAGCAGCAGGCTACCGAAGAACAGCAGGCTGGCCGCGACGACAAAGCGCCATTCAGCCCTGACCAAGCGTGGAAAGCCGGCGAGGATAAAACCGAGCAACTGGCCACCCAGTGGGCTGCGGTGGCGATAGAACTGCTGGTGACCGCGCATGGCCAAAAGTTGTAATTGTTCGATCAGGTGGCTGCTGTAACCCCTGGTCTGCGCGAGGGCGAGGTGTTGGCACAGACGTCGATAAGCCGCGGCAAAGCCTTTGCACTGCTGGCTGTCTGCTTTGCCGCGTTCAAGCGCTGTGAGCAGTGCGTTAAATGCCTGCCACTCGGCCTGGTGCTGGTTTTCAAACAGGCTCTGCTTCATGTCGGGCCTAAAAGGCCACGGGCAATGCCGTGGATCTGTTGTTCAGCCTGCTCGGCGGGCACTTGCAAGGGCTCGGCAAGCAGGCCCGCGAGCTCCTGGCGGCGCGCGCTGGAGAGGCCCTGTGCACGTTCTGTAAAGCTGAGCAGGGCGCGTTGTTCAGCCAGGCTCATGCTGAATGGCGCACGCAGCGGTTCGGCTTGCGGTCGTTGCGGGGCAGTAGGCGGCTCATCGCGATAAACCACCAGTGTGCCGGCAGCGATATCGCCCAAGCGTTTAAAGGCCGGATGATTGAGGCAGCTCAGAATGCCCAAGGTGTAGCCGAAGGGCAAAATGTCGACGAAGCGCAGGAGGTTACGGGTCAACGAAGCGGCCCAGCCAACGGGCGTGCCATCATCATGAATCACCCGCAGGCCCATCAATTGTTTGCCGGGTGAGCGGCCCTGGTTGAGCACTTCAAACAGCACCATGTACCACCAGGTCACGAGAAACAGCAGGATGGTACCCAGGCCCATACCGAATTGGCCGAGCAGCGCCAGGGCTGCAAATAACACGCCGAGCAGTGCGCCGCGAATCAGCAGGTCGATGCTGAACGCCAGCGCACGCGGTACCAAGCCCGCCGGCCGCAAAATCAGGTCGATGCCTTCCGGCGTTTCCACTTTATAGCGGGTATCCAGCAGCGGGCGGTCGGTAACTGAATCAGGGGTTGGCGTGAGCGACATCGGCAGACTGCATCGAGGAAAGCCCGATGCTAGCCAGCAGCAAGCAGCGGCGCAACCGGCGCGTCACAAGAGTTGGCGGGGAAGGGCTATTTATCAGCAATAACGGGTTTTTACGCGACTTAAATGCAGCCCGTGCGCCTGCCACAGGTGGCTGGCGCACGGGCTGCGCTTGTCTGCGCGTTAGCAGCAGGGTGCTAGACTGCCGGCGCCTCAGCATTAGGACGTTACTGTGACTTCTAGCCTCTTTTGGTACGACTACGAAACCACGGGCATTGACCCGCGCCGCGACCGGCCATTGCAGTTGGCGGGGATTCGTACCGATGAAAACCTGAATGAAATTGATCAGCCGCTGAATATCTACTGCCAGCCCAGTGACGACATTCTGCCGCACCCTGCCGCCTGCTTGGTCACCGGGATTACTCCGGGCAAGTTAGCCGAGCATGGCCTGGATGAAGCCGAGTTTATGAGCCGTGTGCATGCTGAGCTGTCGCAGCCCGGCACGTGCGGCGTGGGCTACAACAGCCTGCGCTTTGACGACGAAGTCACGCGCTACAGCCTGTATCGTAACTTCTATGACCCCTATGCCCGTGAGTGGCAGGGCGGTAATAGCCGTTGGGACCTTATTGACCTGGTGCGTACCGCCTATGCATTGCGTCCGGAGGGTATCGTTTGGCCGCAAGAGGATGGGCGGGTGACCCTCAAACTCGAGCGTCTGACGGCTGCAAACGGCATTGCGCATGGCCAGGCCCATGACGCGTTATCCGATGTGCGGGCGACTATCGCCCTGGCGCGGTTGCTGCGTAGCAAGCAGCCGAAGTTGTATGACTATCTCTATCAATTGCGCATTAAACAACGGGTGCAGGATCAGATACGCCTATTGCAGCCGTTGGTACATATATCCGGCCGTTATGCCGGCGCGCGGCATTATCTGGCAGTGGTGCTGCCTTTGGCCTGGCATCCACGTAATCGCAATGCGCTAATCGTCTGTGATTTGCAGGCGGATATTGCGCCGCTACTCAATGAGAACGCTGAGACATTACGCACGCGTCTTTACACCCGCCGTGATCAATTGGCTGAGGGTGAGCTGCCGGTGCCGCTTAAGTTGCTGCATATCAACCGTTGCCCGGTTGTTGCGCCGATGAACGTATTACGTGCGCAGGATATTCAACGCCTGCAACTCGACATTCCGGCCTATCAGGCACAGGCCGAACAATTACAGGCTAAGTCTGCTCTTTGGCAGGAAAAACTGCTGCAGGTGTATGCCGAAGAGCAATTCGCACCTAATCAAGACCCGGAACAACAGTTGTACGATGGTTTTATCGGTGACCGTGACCGGCGTTTGTGCGAGCAGGTACGCCGTGCTGATCCGCAACGTTTGGGGGAGGCAGTTTGGCCCTTTGATGATGCGCGATTACCCGAGTTGCTGTTTCGTTACCGGGCGCGCAACTTTGCCGCGACCCTGAGCACTGAGGAACAGCAGCGCTGGCGAACCTTCTGTCAGCAACGCCTGAGCCACCCTGAATATGGTGCACCGAATACCCTTGAGCAGTTCGAACAGGCCTTGGCGCAGGTGTTTGCAGATGCTAATGCTGAGCAACAAGCGGTGTTACTGGAATGGCGCGCGTATGCCGAGCGGCTGCGCCAGCAATATGCCTTGTAATATGGTTGATTGTTAAAAATAGCGACCACAAAAAAACGCCAGCATTGCTGGCGTTTTTATTTAGCGCGGGGCTATTCGTGCGGTGGCTTAGTCCAGCAGGGTTACCCAGCTTTCAACAACGTCGCTGCCCCACTTAGCTTTCCACTCTTTCAGCGTTTTGTGGTTGCCACCTTTGGTTTCAATCACATCGCCAGTGTTCGGGTTTTTATACTGCTTAACTTTGCGCGCGCGCTTGGTCGCAGTAGTTTTGGCTGGACGCAGGCTTTTGCTGCTTCTGGCTTCCGGGTCAAGCATGGCAATGATGTCACGCAGCGACTTTTGGTATTCACCCATCAGTGCGCGCAGTTTGCCTTCGAATTCCAATTCTTTTTGCAGCTTGTCGTCTTGCGACATGTTCTTCAGGCGGTCTTGCAGTTCTTTGATGGCTTCTTCGGTAGCGCGGTATTCGTTGATGAGTGACATGTAGGGCGTGCCTATATAAGAAATTGACGATTAAGTGAAGCAATAGTAGTCAGGCACTTTTCACAAGTAAACCGCTTTATGGGTATTTTTTATGAATTGTATTGCTAAGTAACTTATTAGCCATTTTCTTATTGGCCGCGTAGGCATATTCAGCAGGTGGTTCTTGGCGTTTTTGCGCTACTTGAGTTGCAGAGGCCGCCGGCGTTGCTCTGATGGCGGCTCGCCAAGGCTGTTTGAGTACTGCAGTTTTCTCTTGCTGTGACTAGAATGGCCGACTTTATTTGCGTGCTGGAGCCGTTGATGCGTACTTTTCGATTGGTTATTGCCTGCCCAGACCGGGTTGGAATCGTGGCCAAGGTCAGTAACTTTTTGGCCACCTACAACGGTTGGATTACCGAAGCGAGTCATCACTCGGATAACCAGAGCGGTTGGTTCTTTATGCGCCATGAGATCCGTGCCGACTCACTGCCGTTTGACCTGGACGGTTTCCGCCAGGCATTTGCGCCGATCGGCCGCGAGTTTTCTATGGAGTGGCGGGTTACCGATTCGGCGCAGAAGAAACGTGTGGTGTTGATGGCCAGCCGTGAATCCCATTGCCTGGCTGATTTGTTGCACCGCTGGCACAGTAACGAACTGGATTGCGACATTCCGTGTGTGATTTCCAACCACAATGACTTACGCAGCATGGTCGAGTGGCATGGCATTCCGTTCTTCCACGTACCGGTTAACCCTGAAGATAAACAACCCGCCTTTGATGAAGTCGAGCGCTTGGTAAAAGCCCATGACGCTGACGTGATTGTGCTGGCCCGCTATATGCAAATTCTCCCAGCAAACCTCTGTGCGGAGTTCTCGCAGCGGGTCATCAATATCCATCACAGCTTCCTGCCGTCGTTTGTCGGGGCCAAGCCCTATCATCAGGCGTCGTTGCGTGGGGTTAAGTTGATTGGTGCGACCTCGCACTATGTCACCGAAGAGTTGGACGCCGGCCCGATCATCGAGCAGGACGTGGTGCGCGTCAGTCACCGTGACAGCATCGAAGAGATGGTGCGCCTGGGTAAAGATGTCGAGAAGATGGTGCTGTCGCGTGGTCTACGCTATCACTTAGAAGACCGAGTGCTGGTGCATGACAATAAGACGGTGGTATTCGACTGACGTGTAAGCAGCCCTTCGGTTCAGCGCAGGCAGAGGAGATTACTGATGCTCAAGTCAATCAAAGTACGTGACTACATGACCCGCAATTTGGTGACTTTTCGTCCTGAAATGAATCTGTTCACCGCCATCAATCGTTTGCTTGAACACCGTATTTCCGGCGCGCCGGTGGTCGATGGGCAAGGGCATCTGGTGGGCTTGTTATCGGAAGGCGATTGTTTGCGCGGCATCCTCTCTGGCGCTTATTACGAGTCGGCGGGCGGTGATGTCAGTGCCTACATGACCACCGAGGTGGAAGTGATTTCGCCAGAGGCGGATATCATCGAAATCTCCGAGCGCTTTCTGCGCGGCCGGCGCCGGCGTTTGCCAGTGGTCGAAGAGGGCCGCTTGATCGGGCAGGTCAGCCGCAGCGATGTGCTGCGTGCGGTCAAAGAGTTCGCCCAGCATGACGAAGGTCACCTGGCACTTAACTGAAGCCCAACGAAGCATATTGGAGGTGCTATGACTGATCCGCTTGCGCGTGGAACATCCAGCGCGCCACCGGTGCTCGGGGAGGGCTGTACGCAGCGCTATGATCCGCAGGAGCTGACTCCTGAAGACGGTACCGAGTTTGCTGATGCTGCCGAGTTGTGGCGGCAATTGCAGCAGGACGAACAACTGCCAGCGAATAGCGAAAAGCAGAAATAAAAACGGGGCGCTCAGTGAGCGCCCCATTTGTTTTATTGCCGCTACAGTCAGCTTCCGATCTTGCGAGCTAGAGCCCTGCAAGGCAAAAACAGGCGAGGAAGCGGAGTGTACTGTTGTACATGAGCATTCCGAGTCTGTTTTTAACGCGGCAGGGCCGACGCGCAGCTGATCGCGGTAAACATCTTAAATGCGGAAGCTGTCGACCAGTTGCTTGAGTCGACTGGCCTGCTGCTCCAGATCACCGCAAGCGCGCAGGGTCGCGTTGAGGTTTTCCACGCCTTCCTGGTTGAGGGTGTTGATTTCGGTGATGTCGACGTTGAGCGACTCGATCACCGAGGTTTGCTCTTCGGTGGCGGTGGCCACTGACTGGTTCATGCCATCGATCTCGCCGATGCGTTCAGTCACGCTGCTCAGGCGCGCGCCAGCCTGGTTGGCAATCTCCACGCTTTCTTCGCTGTAACGCTGGCTTTCGGTCATGGTGGTGACCGATTCACGGGAGCCGACTTGCAGCTCCTCGATCATCTTCTCGATTTCCTGTGCCGATTCCTGGGTGCGATGGGCCAGGTTGCGTACCTCATCGGCGACCACGGCGAAGCCCCGGCCGGCTTCACCGGCGCGCGCTGCTTCGATAGCTGCGTTGAGCGCGAGCAGGTTGGTTTGCTGGGAGATACTTTTGATCACCTCAAGAATCTGCCCGATGTTCACCGTCTTGCTGTTGAGGGTTTCGATATTGCTGCAGGAAGCGCTGATCTTGCCGGACAGCTCATTCATCGCCTGGATGGTTTTCTCCACGACCTGGCGGCCGTCTTCAGCCAGGTGACGGGCATCTGAAGCCTGATTCGACGCGTCGGCGGCGTTACGGGCGATCTCCTGAGCGGCGGCGCCCAGCTCATTGATTGCCGCGGCGACGCTGTTGGTGCGGCTGGCCTGTTCATCCGAGTTGATCATCGACGAGTTGGAGGCTCCGACCACCAGTTTGGCCACTTCATTGACCTGGCTGGTGGCGGATGACACTTCGCGGATCGAGCTGTGGATACGTTCGACGAAGCGGTTGAAGGCTGTGGCTAGGCGGCCGAACTCATCGTTGGACTGAATGCTCAGGCGCTTGGTCAGGTCGCCCTCGCCTTGGGCGATGTCCTCCATGGCTTTGCCCATGACATTCAGCGGTTGCATCAGCACGCTGATCAGCATGCTCAGCAGTAGCATGATCAGCACCACGGCGATGATGGTGGCGATGATCGCCGAGGTGCGGAACTCGCTGAGCATCGAATAGGCTGCATCCTTGTCGATGGACAGGCCGACATGCCAGTTCACCGAGGGCAGCCCCTTGACCGGGGCAAAGGTGAGGATGCGTTCTTCGCCATTGAGCTCTGTCTCGCTGAAATCACTACTGATCCGTGGCGTGTTCTGCGGGTAGACCTCGCTGAGGTTCTTCATCACCAAGGACTTGTCCGGGTGCACCAGGATCTTGCCGTCAGCGCTGATCAGAAATGCATAGCCGATGCCATCGAGATCCAGCAAGTTGATGATCTCTACCAGAGTATTGAGGCTCAGATCGCCGGCGGCGACGCCTGCTGCTTTGGCGGGTGAGGCGATGGTGATAATCAACTCGCCGCTGGCAGCGTCAATATAGGGTTCGGTCAGGGTGCTACCGCCGGCGGCCATGGCATCCTTATACCAGGGACGCGTGCGCGGGTCGAAATCGGCTGGCATTTCGTCGTCCGGGCGCATGGTGAATTCGCCGTCGGCACTGCCGAGGTAGGTAAAGTCGAAGGTCGACGTCAGTACTTTCTGCTCCAGCAAGCCGGTCAGCACCTCACTGGAGGCGTCACGGGCAACCGACTGCGCGACGTTTTCCACCAGCAAGATACGTCCGGACAACCAGTTTGAGATGTTACTGGCGGTCACCTCACCCATTTCATGCAGATAACTTTCCAGATCCGCGCGAATGGCATTGCGTTGCAGATAATCGTTGTACAGGGTGAACAGCGAGAATGCAGCGATCACCACCAGTGAGGCGGCGAGCAGAATCTTGTGGCTGAACTTCAGGTTGTTGGTCATGGCTTCTTGCGTCCGTTAAGTTCTGGCATCAGTCTTGAGCTGATGTAAGGCAGTGGCTGTCGCAGGGTATGCGGCATGCTGACTATGTCGGCTTAGTTGCAGTAAAGCTTTAACCATGGAGATAACAAGATGGCGCAAACCGAGCAGTTTGTTGTAGGGGCCGATCTTCAAGGGATGCCGGTGGGGCAGGCGTTGCGTTTGGCCAATCGACACGGGCTGATTGCCGGCGCGACGGGCACTGGCAAAACGGTGACCCTGCAGCGCTTGATTGAAACCTTCAGCGATGCTGGCGTGGCGGTGTTTGCCGCTGATGTTAAAGGCGACCTCTGCGGTCTGGGCGCTGCCGGCACGCCGCAAGGCAAGGTGGCTGAGCGCATCGCCAGCATGCCCTGGCTCAATCACCAGCCGATGGCCTACCCGGTAACGCTATGGGATGTGCAGGGCAAGAGCGGCCATCCACTGCGCACCACATTGAGTGAGATGGGGCCTTTGCTGCTCGGTGCGTTGTTGGAGCTGACAGACAGCCAGCAAGCCGCACTCTATGCCGCATTCAAGGTGGCGGACCGCGAAGGTTTGCTGCTGCTCGATCTGAAAGACCTCAAGGCGCTGTTGGCGCATCTGAAGAACCACCCCGAGGTGCTGGGCGAAGACAGCGCGTTGTTTACCAACACGTCATCGCAAGCCCTGCTGCGCAAATTGGCGGGCCTGGAACAGCAAGGCGCCGATGCGCTGTTTGGCGAGCCGGCGCTGCAACTGGAAGACATCCTGCATCCGGACCGCGATGGTCGCGGGCGCATTCATCTGCTCGACGCCAGCCGTCTGGTGCATGAGGCACCGAAGGTCTACGCGACCTTCCTGCTCTGGCTGTTGGCCGAATTGTTCGAGCAGCTGCCGGAGCGCGGAGATGCCGACAAGCCGCTGCTGGCGCTGTTCTTTGATGAGGCGCACCTGTTGTTTGCCGATACTCCCAAGGCCTTGCAGGAGCGTCTTGAGCAGGTGGTGCGACTGATCCGTTCGAAAGGCGTGGGGGTGTATTTCGTTACCCAGTCGCCGGGCGACTTGCCGGACGATGTGTTGGCGCAGCTGGGCCTGCGTATTCAACACGGCCTGCGCGCCTTTACCGCCAAAGAGCAGAAATCGCTGCGCGCGGTGGCCGATGGCTTCCGGCCGAATCCGGCTATCGACACGTTGACGGTACTCACCGAGCTGGGGATCGGTGAAGCCTTGGTTGGCACGCTGGAGGCCAAAGGCACGCCGGCCATGGTCCAGCGTGTAGCCGTTGCGCCGCCGCAGTCGCGTATCGGGCCGCTGAGTGAGTCTGAACGCACGGCGTTGATTCAGCAGTCGCCATTACGTGGGCGCTACGATAAACCCATCGATCGTGAGTCAGCGTACGAGTTGTTGACCGCCCGCGCTGAGCAGGCTGCGCAACAGACAGAGCCAAGCAAACCGAGCGCTGCCAGCAAGAAGGCAGAGGCCAGTGGTGGGATTGCTGGTGCTGCTGGCGAGCTGCTCGGTGGCCTGGCCAGTCAGGTGATGAAAACAGCCATGCGCCAGGCGGCCAATCAGATCGGCCGGCAACTGGTGCGCGGTCTATTGGGTTCGCTAATGGGCGGTAAAGGGCGTTGAGCCTATGGCCATCTCTGCAGGGGATGGCCTGTCAAGGCGACGGGGCGTCAGCCAGAGGCCTCGTCGGTTTTGCTTTGCAGCTCTTTTTCGATTTTTTCCAATTCTTTTTCAAACGCTTGGTCGAGAAGGTTAGCCTTCTTGCGCCACGGCTTGCGCTCGGGGTCCGGTTGAGCGGCGTAGGTAATCACTTCCCCGCCGTATACATCCTTGTAACGCTGCGCCTGGCGCTCGAGTTCGGCGCGCAGTTCGTCTTTCGTCACGTAGTTACCCATGGTCTTGAACAGAATATTGGCTGGATGCCAGGCATATGGCTTGGGCACCTGAGACGGCCAAACAGTTTTGGCCTGCGCATTTATAAACGCTGCGAATAGTTTCAAGGACTATCAGCGCGCGAGTGTGCCCTTTAATTGAGCTTTACCTGAACGAGTTGTCAGGTTTGTTAAGGGACTGATTTGGCTGCGCGGGGCAATTATGGCGAAGCCAAGTTAAATGTCCAGCCTGCTTAATTGGCAGGGTGTAGACCATAGCGCTGCAGGATGGTTGCAAGCTGGCCGTTATTACGCAGTGTGTTCAGCCCGCGATTGAATGCCTGAAACTGCGCTGGGGTGACTTTTTTGCGAGAAAAACCAATGCCATATGAAATTGACGCCAAATGGCCGGCGTGACGCAATGCATATAGATATTCATGTTCGATCAGGTGGCGAGCAACATCACGATTAAGCACCACTATGCCTTGCTCGCCAAAACGTCCGGCATTGAGCATTAATAACAGGCGATGGTTGTTGGTCACCAGTTTAACCTCGACATCTGGCGTGTTATTCAGGCTTTCCTGCAGCACAAACGAGGTGCCCGATGGGCCATACACGCCGACCTGGCGGCCATGCAAATCGTCTGGCTGGCTGTAGTGGAAGTTGCTGTTGCGCAAGGTGTAGAAGTCGTAGCTGGAGGTCACCAGCATGGGGGTGATAAAAAATGCCTGTTGCCGTGCGGGTGATTGAATCACGGTAAAAATGCCATCCACCTCACCATCCTCGGCCTTTTGCAGCGCGCGCCGCCAGGGCAGAACTTCAATGTGGCAGCGCCACTGCAAGATCAGGCAGGTGGCGTCGACTATTTCGGGCAGGGCACCGCTGGCAATTGCTCCGCGTGAATAACTGAAGGGTGGAAATTCTTCAGTCACAAAGTGCAGCTCTTCAGCCACCGAAGTGCTTACCCAGAGCAAGCTCGCCAATGCGCACAGTGCATTGCGTGTCAGCACGACATAATCCTTTTAGTTGCGATGAACGCTCGCAGGCGCTGCATTAATTGGGATGCACATAGTGGTTGGTATTATTAGCCTTGTGTAAGCGTATTTGCCTAGTGCCTGTTTGTGCCTACCGCAATGCGCTGGGTTTTGTTGGAGACCCTTGCTATTTCAGCGTCGCAGGTGGACTGCTCGGTAACACCTTGCAAACTCTATGCAATTGAGGAAACACCCGCGCCTCCCTACATTTGCGCACGCACTGCTGAGCCTCGCCTTGCGGTTAATCAGCCGGGTGATCAATCAACGCGGCGGCCACTGGGTCGCGGCACAACAGGCCGGTAGCGGCTGTGTATGGAGAACGTGATGCGTAAGTCGATGCAAATGGGTGTGTTGGGTCTGGTACTGATCGGCTTGGTCGGTTGCGAGGCGGCTGAACAGTCGGCGCAGAAACTTGCCGAGAAAGCCGAGCAGGCAGTTGTGGACGTCGCCCGCGAAGCGGTTGATGAGACAGTGAAAGAGCTCAACAAACAGGTGGATGACGTGCAACAGTCGACCAATGAGTGGCTGGGCAAACCTGCTGAAGATTCTGAGCAGGCTGAGCCGCAACAACCCGAGCAGCCACAGGCGGAGCCTGATGACCAGGCTGCGACCAAATCCATCTAGGCCTGAGTCGAGGTTTCAGGGCATCTCCTGTAGTGCTGTGCAACTGGAGCTGTAGTTCTGTTGGCAGGCGCTGTTAAACAGGCGCCGGGCCTGGTTGGCGTCCAGCGGCACGCCTTGTTCGCCGCGCAGGTAGAGGTTGCCGAGAATGTGCTGGGCCATCGGGTTGCCGCCGGCCGCGGACTGGTTGAGGTACTTGAGCATCTGTTGCGGGTTGTTGAAATCCGGGTTGTCGCGGCCGGTATACAGGTAGGCCAGGCTGACGGCGGCCATGGCGTGGCCTTTGTCGGCGGCGAGCTTCCACCAGTATTCGGCCTGCTTGAGGTCCTTGTTCGGCTTGCCGACGAAGTACAGGCTGCCGAGCTGGAACTGGCTGTCGAGGTCGCCGCGGTTGGCCTGGCTGAGCAGGTTGGCCTCGGCGGCGCTGTTCTCGCGGGGTGCATCGGCTTGCTGGGCGGGCTGTTCGCTCTGGCTTTGTTCCGGTTGGCTGGCGCAGCCGCCCAGCAGCAGGCCTGCGCAGAGCAGTAACAACAGTGGGCGGTGGCGTAGTGGCGCAATATTCATGCGGATTGCTGCTCCCTTGAGTTGGCGTTGAGCGTTCAGTCGAACCTGTGGCGGGTACACACAAGACTACAGGCATGCTGGCAAGTTGCGCGGCGGTCGAGCTGTTGGCTGCGTTGATCGTCCCAGGCAGGTTGCAGAATCCATATCAGTTTGTCGCCTGCAGCGTTTCGCCCGCGCGCCAGAGCTGCGATTCTTGCTCATCTTCGCGTCTCTCCATGCATCCAGGCCTTCGAGGTATCCATGCAGATCAGCTCCAACTTCGACAGCGGCAATATCGAGGTCATCGACGCCAGCAATCCGCAGCAGGTGCTGTTGGCGATTCGAGCGGACCTCAACAGTGGGCATTTCCAGTGGTTCCACTTTCACGTGGATGGCCTGCAACCAGGGCAGCCCTACGGGTTTAGCCTGAGCAATGCCTGGCAATCGTCATACCCGCATGCCTGGGCGGGTTACCACGCGGTGGCTTCGTACGATCAGCGTAACTGGTTTCGTGTGCCTAGCCGTTTTGAAGAAGGCGCGCTGAAGTTCGACATCGAGCCTCAGCAAGCGCAGGTTTGGTTTGCCTATTTTGAGCCCTATAGTCGCGAGCGCCATGCACGTCTGATCGTCGATGCGCAGCGTTTGGCTGGCGCCGAGCTGTTTGCCTGCGGCAAGAGCATCGAAGGTCGGTCGATCGAATTACTGCGCATCAGCCGCAATTCGCAGGCGCCGCGCAAGATCTGGCTGATTGCCCAGCAGCATCCGGGCGAGCATATGGCTGAGTGGTTTATGGAAGGGCTGCTTGAGCGTCTGCAACTGCGTGATGACGCCGAGATGAATGCCTTGCTGGAACAGGCCGACCTTTACCTGGTGCCGAACATGAACCCGGATGGTGCCTTTCGTGGTCACTTGCGGACCAACTTCGCTGGTCGCGACCTCAATCGTGCCTGGCAGTCAGCCACAAAGGCGGACAGCCCCGAGGTGTATTTCGTCCAGCAGCAGATGCGCGCCGTGGGCGTTGATCTGTTCCTGGATATTCATGGTGATGAGGAAATCCCTCATGTGTTTACCGCCGGCTGTGAAGGTAATCCGGGCTACAGCCCGCGCCTTGCGCGTTTGGAGCAGCAGTTTCGGCAGTTGTTGATTGATAACGGCGCCGAGTTTCAGACTACTTTCGGTTATACCCCTGACCAATTCGGTCAGGCCAATACCACCCTGGCCTGCAATGCGGTGGGGCTGGAGTTTGATTGCCTAGCGTTCACCATCGAAATGCCGTTCAAGGATCACGATGACCGGCCTAACCCGCAAACGGGCTGGAACGGCGAGCGCTCCAAGCAGTTGGGTAAGGATGTGCTGAGCGTTGCCGCGGCGATGGTTGGGCAGTTGCGCGAGTAGCGCTGCGATTGATGGACAGGGCTGCTGGCCTTGTCTGCAGCTGCGGTTAGCGAGTAGCCCGGATGCAATCCGGGCTACGTTGGGGCAGGGGTTAGCCGCGGTAGTAGCGTTGTGGCACGAACGGGGTTTTGGCGACTTTCATCGCCACGCGCTTGCCACGCACGATGGCCCACAGCTCAGTGTCCAGGGCGATATGGCTGCTCTGCACATAACCCATGGCCACTGGTGCGCCCAGCGTCGGACCGAAACCACCGCTGGTCACGGTACCAATTACCTTGCCGTCGGCATCGACGATTTCCGCGCCTTCACGCACCGGCACGCGCTCCTGCGGCAGCAGGCCAACACGCTTGCTGGCAACGCCGGCTTGTTGCTGGGCGAAGATGCGCTCGGCACCTGGGAAGCCGCCCGCGCGGGCACCGTCGGCGCGGCGCGGTTTGGAGATTGCCCACAGCAGGCTGGCTTCGATTGGCGTGACGCTAGTGCTCATGTCGTGGCCATACAGGCACAGGCCGGCTTCCAGGCGCAACGAGTCGCGTGCGCCGAGACCGATGGCCTCGACTTCTGTTTCGGCCAGCAGGCTGCGCGCCAGGGTTTCGGCGTGTTCGGCCGGCACCGAGATCTCGTAGCCGTCTTCACCGGTGTAACCGGAACGGCTGACGTAGCAGTCCACTCCGAGTAAACGCACGGGGGCGAACTGCATAAAGGTCATCTGCGCCACTTCTGGTGCCAGGCGCGCCAGGACGTCGACGGCTTTCGGGCCTTGCAGGGCGAGCAGAGCGCGGGCTTCGAACAGGCTTTCGATTTCACACTGGCTGCCAATATGCTTCTGCAGGTGAGCCAGGTCCTGGTCCTTGCAGCCGGCGTTGACTACCAGGAACAGGGTGTCGTTGCCCAGGTTGGCGACCATCAGGTCGTCGAGGATGCCACCGTTCTCATCGGTGAACATGGCATAGCGCTGCATGCCGACTGGCAGGTCGATGATGTCGACCGGCACCAGGCTTTCCAGGGCTTTGGCGGCATTGGCGCCGCGCAGGACGATCTGACCCATGTGTGACACATCGAACAGGCCGGCCTGATCGCGAGTATGTAGATGCTCTTTCATCACGCCGAGCTGGTATTGCACCGGCATGTCATAACCGGCGAACGGTACCATGCGTGCGCCCAGTTCGAGATGCAGGGCGTGTAGTGGGGTTTTCGCCAGAGTTTCAGTGGTCATGCGCTTCTCCAGTTCTGTAAGCGTTACGTGTGTAGGCGCGTGGCGCCTACAGGGTTGTATGGGTTGCCGTAATCAGCACTCGACGATGTTCACGGCCAAGCCGCCACGGGCGGTTTCCTTGTACTTATTGTTCATGTCAGCGCCGGTCTGGCGCATGGTGCGGATCACTTTATCCAGCGAGACGAAGTGCTGGCCGTCGCCGCGCAAGGCCATGCGCGCCGCATTAATGGCTTTCACCGAGCCCATGGCGTTGCGTTCGATACAGGGTACCTGCACCAAGCCGCCAATGGGGTCACAGGTCAGGCCGAGGTTGTGTTCCATGCCGATTTCGGCGGCGTTTTCCACCTGATTGACGTTGCCGCCGAGCACTTCGCAGAGCGCTCCGGCGGCCATCGAGCAGGCCACGCCGACCTCGCCCTGGCAGCCGACTTCAGCACCGGAGATCGAGGCGTTTTCTTTGTACAGAATGCCGATAGCGGCGGCGGTCAGCAGAAAACGCACAATGCCGTCATCGTTGGAACCGGGAATAAAGCGGCTGTAGTAATGCAGCACCGCCGGCACAATGCCGGCCGCGCCATTGGTCGGCGCTGTGATCACGCGGCCGCCGCTGGCGTTTTCTTCGTTGACAGCCAAGGCGTATAGGTTGACCCAGTCGAGCACGCTCAGCGCATCGCGCAGGCTGGCTTCCGGGTGCTTGCACAGTTGGCGGTGCAGAGCGGCGGCGCGGCGTTTGACCTTGAGCCCGCCGGGCATGATGCCTTCATTGCGGCACCCGGCTTCGACGCAGTCCTGCATCACCTGCCAGATCTGCAGCAGGCGCATGCGGGTTTCCGCTTCCGGGCGCCAGGCGGCTTCATTGGCGAGCATCACCTGGCTGATCGACAGGTTGTGTTCGGCGCAATGCGCCATCAGCTGTTTTCCGGTGGTAAAGGGGTATTGCAGCGGCGTGGTGTCTTCGACGATGCGGTCGGCACCGGCCGCTTGTTCATCGACCACGAAACCGCCGCCTACCGAGTAGTACTCGCGTGAACGGATCTGTAAACCGGCGGCATCGAAGGCGCGGAAAATCATGCCGTTGGGATGGAAGGGCAGCGGCTTGCGGATCATTGCCAGGTGCTGCTTCTCGACAAAATGGATGGTTTTTTCGCCGAGCAGCTGGAGTTCGCCACTGGCGCGGATCGCGGCCAGTCGAGCGTCGACGCTGTTGGTATCGACGGTGTCCGGCTGTTCGCCGGCTAGGCCGAGCAGCACCGCTTTGTCACTGCCGTGGCCTTTGCCGGTCGCGCCGAGGGAGCCGTATAGCTCGACCTTGAGGCTCTCGGTGCTGCCCAGTAAATCATCGCGGCGCAGGCCTTCGGCAAAGCGCAGGGCGGCGCGCATCGGCCCGACCGTGTGTGAGCTGGATGGGCCGATGCCGATCTTGAATAGGTCAAAAACGCTGAGTGACATGTTTTCTCCGGCGTTGAGCCAGCCTCGTGGGTGGCGTGGATGCAGCGCGGCGGGTAACCGCGGCTGCATTGTTCAACGGCATATTTAGTCAGCGTAGACCGGGAAGCTGGCGCATAGGTTCGCCACCTGATCACGGACGCGTTCGATCAGCGCCGGGTTTTCCAAGTCATCAAGAATGTCGCAGATCCAGCCGGCCAGTTCGCGGCATTCGGTTTGTTTGAAACCGCGCGTTGTCACGGCCGGGGTGCCAATGCGAATGCCGGAGGTCACGAACGGCGATTGCGGGTCATTCGGTACGGCGTTTTTATTCACGGTGATATGCGCCGCACCCAGTGCGGCATCGGCGGCTTTGCCGGTCAGACCCTGCTTGACCAGGCTGATCAGCATCAGGTGGTTATCGGTACCGCCGGAGACCACGTCATAGCCACGGCCGACGAGCACTTCGGCCATGGCCTGGGCGTTGTTGATGACCTGCTGCTGGTAAGCCTTGAAACTCGGCTCCAGCGCTTCTTTGAAGCACACCGCTTTGGCGGCGATCACGTGCATCAGCGGCCCGCCCTGGCTGCCGGGGAATACCGCAGAGTTGAGTTTCTTCTCGATCTCGGCATTGGCGCGGGCCAGGATCAAGCCACCACGCGGGCCGCGCAGGGTTTTGTGCGTGGTGGTGGTGACCACATCGGCAAACGCAATCGGGTTGGGGTACAGGCCAGCGGCGACCAAGCCAGCGACGTGGGCCATGTCGACAAACAGCAGCGCGCCGACCTTGTCGGCGATTTCGCGGAAACGGGCGAAATCCAGGGTGCGCGAATACGCAGAGAAACCGGCGACGATCATCTTCGGCTGGTGCTCGACGGCCAGGCGCTCGACCTCGGTGTAATCGATCAGGCCTTGCTCGTCGATGCCATATTGCACGGCGTTGTACAGCTTGCCGGAGGACGACACCTTGGCGCCGTGGGTCAGGTGACCGCCGTGGGCCAGGCTCATGCCGAGGATGGTATCGCCGGCATTGATCAGCGCCAGGTACACCGCGCTGTTGGCGGAGGAGCCGGAGTGCGGCTGCACGTTGGCATAGTCCGCACCGAACAGCTGCTTGGCACGCTCGATAGCGAGGGCTTCGACCTTGTCGACATGTTCGCAACCACCGTAGTAACGCTTGCCCGGATAGCCTTCGGCGTACTTGTTGGTCAGGCCGCTGCCTTGCGCCTGCATCACGCGCTGGCTGCAGTAGTTTTCCGAGGCAATCAGCTCAATGTGATCTTCCTGGCGCTGTTCTTCGGCGTTGATCGCGGCGAGCAGGGCGTCGTCATAACCTTGCAGTTGGTCGTGCTTGCTGAACATGGTGAGATCCCTCGCTTGTTGTTGTTTTGGGTGCAACTGACCCGCCCCGGGTAGAGGTGAGTCGAAATTCTTGGATAAACAAAGCCGTAGGATGGGTTGAGCGCAGCGATACCCATCATCCCGTGTGTCGCGTCCATCGCTGATGGGTTACGCGGCGCTCAGGGATGGTGTTAAAGGTGCTATTGCGCTGCTGCGCCGCTAACCCATCCTACGGTTTTTATCGCCTTAAGCGTCCTGGTACGCCTCGATGGACGGGCAGGCGCAGATCAGGTTGCGGTCGCCAAACACGTTGTCCACGCGGCCGACCGGCGGCCAGTATTTGCCGTCAATCAGCGAAGCAACCGGGTACACCGCCTGCTCGCGGCTGTAGGCGTGCGTCCATTCGCCGACCAGTTCCAGGGCGGTGTGCGGGGCGTTTTTCAGCGGGTTGTCGTTGGCATCCAACTGGCCAGCTTCTACCGCACGAATCTCGTTGCGGATGGCGATCATGGCATCGCAGAAACGGTCCAGTTCTTCCTTGGATTCGCTTTCGGTCGGCTCGATCATCAGCGTGCCGGCCACCGGGAAGGACATGGTCGGGGCGTGGAAGCCGAAGTCGATCAGGCGCTTGGCCACATCGTCAACGCTGATGCCGCTGCTGTCCTTGATCGGACGGATGTCCAGGATGCACTCATGCGCCACCAGGCCGTTGCTGCCCGAATACAGCACGGGATAGTGCTCTTCCAGGCGGCGGGCGATGTAGTTGGCGTTGAGAATGGCCATCTGCGAGGCGCGCTTGAGGCCTTCGCCGCCCATCATGCTGATGTACATCCAGGTGATCGGCAGGATGCTGGCGCTGCCGAACGGCGCGGCGCTGACTGCACCTTCTTTACGGGCCATATGGCCGTGGCCAGGCAGGAACGGAATCAGGTGCGCTTTGACGCCAATCGGGCCAACACCTGGGCCGCCACCGCCGTGCGGGATGCAGAAGGTTTTGTGCAGGTTCAGGTGCGAGACGTCGCCGCCGAACTTGCCCGGGGCGCAGAGGCCGACCATGGCATTCATGTTGGCGCCGTCGATGTACACTTGGCCGCCGTTGTCATGAATGATCGCGCAGATTTCGCGGATGCCTTCCTCGAACACACCGTGGGTCGACGGGTAGGTGATCATCAGCGCGGCGAGACGGTCCTTGTGCTCTTCGGCCTTGGCCTTGAGGTCGGCGATGTCGACGTTGCCGCTGCTGTCGCACGCGGTCACCACTACGCGCATACCGGCCATGCTCGCGGTTGCAGGGTTGGTGCCGTGGGCCGATTGCGGGATCAGGCAGATGTCGCGCTGATCATCGCCGCGGCTCAGATGGTAAGCACGAATCGCCAACAGACCGGCGTACTCACCCTGGGAACCGGCGTTCGGCTGCAGGGAGATGCCGTCGTAGCCAGTGGCCGCACATAGCATGGCTTCCAGTTCGGTGGTCAGCTGGGTGTAACCCTGGCTCTGCTCGGTTGGCGCGAAAGGGTGCAGGTTGCCGAACTCGGCCCAGGTGATTGGGATCATCTCGCTGGCGGCGTTGAGTTTCATGGTGCAGGAACCTAGCGGAATCATGCTGCGGTCCAGCGCCAGGTCCTTGTCGGCCAGCTTGCGCAGGTAGCGCATCAGCTCGGTTTCGCTGTGGTAGCGATTGAATACCGGGTGAGTGAGGATTTCGCTCTCGCGCAGCAGGCCTTTTGGCAGCTGGGCGGTCACGCCTGCCGCCAGTTCAGCGAAGGCTGGAACGGTTTTGCCGTCGGCGAATACTGCGAGCAGTGCTTCAACGGCGGCTTGATCGCTGGTTTCATCCAGGGACAGGCCCAAGCGCTCGCCATCGATTTCACGCAGGTTGATGCTGGCAGAGCGAGCAGCCGCGTGCAGCGCTGCGGTTTTGCCGCCGGTGGCCAGAGTCAGGGTGTCGAAGAAGAATTCCTGCTCAACGCTGTAGCCCAGTGCGCGCAGGCCCTTGGCCAGGATCGCAGTGAACTGGTGAGTGCGCTGGGCAATCTGGGTCAGGCCTTTCGGGCCGTGGTAGACGGCGTACATGCTGGCGATGTTGGCCAGCAGCACCTGAGCGGTACAAATGTTACTGGTGGCTTTCTCGCGGCGAATATGTTGCTCGCGCGTCTGCATGGCCAGGCGCAGGGCCGGCTTGCCGAAACGGTCGATCGACATGCCGACCAGGCGGCCTGGCATGTCGCGCTTGAATGCATCGCGGGTGGCGAAGTAGGCGGCGTGTGGGCCACCGAAGCCCAATGGCACACCGAAGCGCTGGGCGCTGCCCAAGGCTACGTCGGCACCGAACTCGCCCGGCGGGGTGAGCAGGGTCAAGGCCAGCAGGTCAGCGGCGACGGCAACCAGCGCGTTAGCCGCGTGGAAGCGCTCGACTAGTTCGCGGTAATCGAAGATATCGCCATTGCTCGCCGGGTACTGCAGCAGCGCGCCGAAGTAGGCGCTGGCATCATTAATCGCGGCTTCGTCACCGATCACCACTTCGATACCCAGCGGCTCGGCACGGGTGCGCAGCACATCGAGGGTTTGCGGGTGGCAATGCTGGGAGGCGAAGAAGGCGTTGCTGGCCTTGTTCTTCGACAGGCGCTTGCAGAAGGTCATGGCTTCGGCAGCGGCGGTGGCTTCATCTAACAGCGAGGCGTTGGCGATCTGCATACCGGTGAGGTCGCTGATCAGGGTCTGGAAGTTCAGCAAGGATTCCAGACGGCCTTGGGAAATTTCCGGCTGATACGGGGTGTAGGCGGTGTACCAGGCCGGGTTTTCCAGCAGGTTGCGCAGGATTGGGCTCGGCGTGTGGGTGCCGTGATAACCCTGACCGATATAGGTCTTGAACTGCTGGTTTTTACCGGCAATGGCCTTGATCTTGGCCAGCGCGTCGGCTTCCGACAGGCCCGGTTGGCTGCCCAGTACGCTGGAGCCCTTGATGCTGTCGGGAATCACGTTATCGGTCAGTGCGTCGATGCTGGCGTAGCCGAGCAGTTCGAGCATGGCCGCGGTATCGGCGTCACGTGGGCCTATATGGCGGGCGACAAATTCGTTCTGGGTGGTCAGCTTGGTCATCACAATCTCTCAGGCGTCAGCATTGGCGTTGAGCAGGCGCTCGTAAGCGGCCTGGTCGAGCAGGTCGGCTACCGCGCTGGCATTGGCCGGACGGAAACGGAAGAACCAACCCTTGCCTAGGGGATCTTCGTTGACCAGCTCAGGGCTGGATTCTAGCTCGCCATTAACCTCAACCACCTCACCGTCCAGCGGCATGGCGATATTGCTCGCCGCTTTTACCGATTCCAGCACGGCCACTTCGTCACCCTCGGCGTAGCGCTGGGCTTCCGGCAGCTGAACGAATACCACGTCACCCAAGGCTTCCTGGGCATAGGCGGTGATGCCCACGGTAACCAGACCATCGGCATCCTGACGCAGCCATTCGTGCTCAACGGTAAAACGCAATTCGCTCATGTGAACTCCTCAAGGGGTGACTCGCCCTTTCTACTGGGGGCGATGTGCTGGACGCGCGTGCTTGGCAACGGGCGTAAGGTGTAAAGACCCTAGCAAGGTAGGTGCCATTCTATTTTTTATCAATAAAAACAACGACTTATATTGTTTATCAAGGGCCGCTTTTATGGCGTGTGTAGTGATTTCAATACGTCTGGCTTGGGCGTGTCGGCAAAGTGCTCTGCAAAGGCCCTAACGCTGTGAGGTGAGCGGTTTGTTTTGATTTCGTTACGATGTACTTGTTTCGATACGGGTGCTGGGGCGGCGGGGTATTCATCCAGGCTATGCAGCCCCATCGAAATGGTTCATGGCGGCCCCGTAAGTCGGCTTGTTAGAGCGTCATTCACTCTTTTGGCTGACAGGGCAAATACCTCTTTCGGGCGCTTATCCGGCTTCGGGCGGCTGGGTAGCGTGGGGCCTCAACACGAAACCCTGCTTTCCAGGAGAGCCGCATGAGAACAACAACAAGACATGCCTTCTTCCAGCCCAGCATTTTGGCGGTTGCCATTGCTGTCGGCTGTGTCGCGCCTGTCCAGGCTATTACATTTAATATCGGAGAGATTGAAGGGCAGTTCGACTCATCCCTTTCTGTGGGGGCCAGTTGGAGCGTACGCGGCGCCGATCCTGACTTTATTGGTCTGCGTAATGGCGGCAAGGCATCCTCGCAGACGAACGATGATGGGCGTCTGAACTTCAAGAAGGGCGAAACCTTCTCGAAGATTTTCAAGGGTATTCACGACCTTGAGCTGAAGTACGGCGATACCGGCGTGTTTGTGCGCGGCAAGTATTGGTATGACTTTGAGACCAAAGACGAGAGCCGGTTGCTGTACGACATTGATGACCACAACCGTAAAACTGCGGCGCAGGCTGCAGGTGCGGAAATCCTCGACGCGTTTATCTACCACAACTACAGCCTGGGCAGCCTGCCAGGCAGTGTGCGGGCTGGTAAGCAAGTGGTCAGCTGGGGCGAGAGCACGTTTATCGGTAACTCGATTAACTCGATCAACCCGGTGGATGCCGCGGCGTTCCGCCGGCCTGGCGCGGAAATCAAAGAGGGCCTGATCCCGGTCAACATGCTCTATGTCTCGCAGAGCCTGACAGACAGCCTGAGCATGGAGGCGTTCTATCAGCTGGAGTGGGACCAGACGGTGGTCGATAACTGCGGCACCTTCTTCTCCACTGGCGACACAGCTGCTGATGGCTGCAATGATCGTCTTGCGGTCTTTGGTGCTGATGTGGCGCCTGATAAGTCGAACAATACCGGCGCTCCCGGTAACCCTATTTTCATTCCACGTGCTGGTGATAGGGATGCCCGTGACAGCGGCCAGTTCGGCGTTGCCCTGCGCTGGTTCGCCGAATCGCTGAACGACACCGAGTTCGGCCTGTATGCCATGAACTACCACAGCCGTACCCCCAGCGGCAGTTTTCTACGCACCACCACGCCGTCTGCAGCCCTCATCCCCGGCGCGCCGAATGCCCGTTACTTTCTTGAATATCCCGAAGATATCCGCCTCTACGGGGTGAGCTTCCAGACCAACGTCAACGGCACGGCGCTGGCCGGTGAACTGAGCTATCGGCCAAACATGCCGATCTCGATCAACTCAACGGATCTGACGTTTGGCTCGCTCGGGTTGCCCAATTCGCCGGTATTCACCAGCGGCCATGCGCGCAATGTCGACGGCGAAGAAATTGCCGGTTATGTGCGCAAGCCGGTGACCCAGGCACAGATCAGTGCCGTGCAGTTCTTTGACCGAGTGCTCGGGGCCAGTCGCCTGACCTTGGTGGGTGAGGTGGGCTACAACCATGTCAGCGGCATCAGTGATGATGTCGGTGAACTGCGTTTTGGTCGTGACCCGGTCTATGGCCTTGGTGAGCTAGCCGTGAATGCGACCTGTACTGCGGGGCTCAATACCGCGAAACCGGGTGAGTGCAACGATGACGGCTTCTTCACTAGCAGCTCTTGGGGTTACCGCCTGCGCGCCAGCGCTGATTACAGCAACGTTTTCGCCGGGATCAACCTGACGCCGAGTATCGCCTGGTCGCATGACGTCGATGGTTATGGGCCGAACTTCAGTGAGGGCAGCAAGGCGGTGAGCCTTGGTCTGAACGCTGATTACCAGAACACCTACACCGCTAGCCTCAGCTACACCGACTTCTTTGGTGGTGAGTACAACACCAACGTCGACCGTGACTTTGTCGCCCTGAGTTTTGGTGTGAATTTCTGATCAACGCAGTGCAAAAGGATCCGTACACAATGAAAAATACAAGAATCCTGCAAGCTGGAGCGCTGGCGCTGACTTTGTTAGCCAGCAGCGTAATGGCCGCAGTCTCCGAGCAAGAAGCCGCCCAGCTAGGCACCAGCCTAACGCCACTGGGTGGAGAAATGGCCGGCAATGCCGATGGCAGTATCCCAGCCTGGGATGGCGGCCTCTCGACCACCGCTGCCGCAGTCGATGGCAAGGGTTTTCTCGCTGACCCGTTTGCCAGCGAGCAACCGCTGTTCACCATCACCGCTGCCAATGCCGAACAGTACAAAGACAAGCTGTCAGCCGGTCAGATGGCCATGCTCAAACGCTATGCAAGCAGCTATAAAATTCCGGTTTATCGCTCGCACCGCACCACGGCGGTACCCGCTGCTGTAGAGGACGCAGCCAAAGTCAGTGCGCTGAACACCATCCCGGTAGACGGTGGTAACGGCCTGCAAAACTTCACGGCCAGTCGCTACTACGCCTTCCCGGTCCCCAAGACGGGGGTTGAGGTGATTTGGAACCACATCACCCGCTACCGTGGGGGTAACACCCGCCGTGTTATCACCCAGGCCACACCGCAGACTAATGGGTCCTACAGTCTGGTGAAGTTCGAAGAGGAGGCGGCGTTTCCAGCTGATATCGCGGACCTTGATCCGGCCAAAGGCAGCAACGTGCTGCTCTACTTCAAGCAACGCGTGACCGCACCGGCACGTCTGGCCGGCAACGTGTTGCTGGTTCACGAGACGCTTGATCAGGTCAAGGAGCCGCGCCTGGCATGGATCTACAACTCCGGTCAGCGTCGGGTACGCCGCGCACCGCAGGTAGCCTACGACGGTCCGGGTACCGCCGCGGATGGTCTGCGTACCTCAGACAACTTCGACCTGTTTTCCGGCGCGCCGGATCGCTATGACTGGAAACTGGTCGGCAAAAAGGAAATGTACATTCCCTATAACAGCTACAAGCTCGACTCACCGGCGCTGAAATATGACGACGTGATCAAGGCGGGGCACATCGATCAGGACCTGACCCGTTATGAGCTGCACCGGGTTTGGGAAGTAGAGGCGACGCTGAAGAGCGGTGAGCGGCACATCTATGCCAAGCGCCATATGTATGTCGACGAAGACAGCTGGCAGATCGCCCTGGTCGATCATTACGACGGTCGCGGCCAACTGTGGCGTGTTGCCGAAGGTCATGCCCAGCAGTACTACCACCAGCAAGTGCCGGGCTACACCCTTGAAGCGTTGTATGACTTGGTGGCCGGCCGTTACTTGGCCCTGGGCATGAAAAACGAAGAAAAATCGGCTTACACCTTTGGCTTCAAAGCCTCAGCGGCGGATTACACGCCGGCTGCCCTGCGCAGCTCTGGCGTGCGCTAAGCCGTCAGGCAACAACAGCTACTCCGTGATTGAGCGGCCTGCGGGCCGCTTTTTTTATCGCCTACCATCACGTGCTGTTATAGCGCTGTAAGCCTCGCGGCTTGAGGTTTAGCCTGCGATGACCCGGTTACGCTAGAACAATAAAACGAGCCGCCATGAACGCATTAGCGCCTTTCTCGCTGAGCGTCGCTGCGTCTTCCTGCGGCAGCGTCAAGCGCCCACCCCCAGGCCATATTCGCCGATTCGCCCTGCAGCAACGCTTACTTGCGCAAGACTGCCGGCTGCGATTGCTGATCGCCCCAGCAGGCTTCGGCAAGACCGTATTGCTCGCCGACTGTGCCCGCGAATGCCCGCAGGGCTTTCAGCTGCTTTGGCTCAACTGCGGCGCTGATGGCATGCCGGTCGATCACCTCACTCAGCAACTGGGCAAGCTGCTTGATTACCCCGCGCCGCTGACCGCTGATGACATGCTTGCGGCGCTCGCGCAGGAGTCGCGGCGGCTGTGGATCATGCTCAATGATTACCCCGCACGGCCTGACAGCGCCCTGGATGACTTTCTCAATCAATTACTCACGGTGACGCCCGCTGGCGTCTGCTGGTGGCTGGGCAGTCGTCGTCGCCCGGCCTGTAACCTGTCGCGCTTGTTGTTGGAGGGCGAGTTGCTTGAGCTGGGTGCGACGGATCTGTCGTTTACCGAGGCCGAGGTAGCAGGTTGGCTGCAGCAATTGGACCCGGCCCGCAGCGCCTGGGCGCCTGAACTGCACGGGCTGACCCAAGGCTGGCCGGCGGCTTTGCGTCTGCGTCTGTTGGCCGCTCAGGCCGAGCATGCCGAGGCGGATGCACCGCTGGATGCGGAGCATGATCACCTGCTGGCTGAGTACGTCGAGCGCGAGGTCTTGCATGATTTACCGCATGAGCTGCTGCAGATGCTCTACCAACTGGCCCAGCTGCCCTGTTTCAACCTGGCGCTGTGTGATCACCTCTTCGGTGTGGGCGAGGGGGCGGACTGGCTGCGTCAGCTGATTGAGCGTGGCCTGTTTATTCAGGAGCTTGAGGCGGCCAAGGGGTGGTTTGTGCTGTTCACGCCCTTGGCCACGCTGCTGCAGCGGCAGACAGCGGGCGTGCCCTATGGTGCGCTACATGTGCATGCGAGTCAGTGGTTTGCCAGCCAGGGGGATATTCGTGCAGCGGTAGAGCATGCGCTGCTGGCCGGTCAGCCGGAGGTGGCCAGTAGTTTTCTTGAGCGTTTTACCGAAGAGCAGGTGCTGCAAGGTCAGGATTTGGCGCTGATTTTGCGCTGGCGCAGCGAGTTGCCAGAGAGCCTGTTGAGCAGCACGCCGCGGCTGATTCTGCTGAATGCCTGGGTCTTGCTGCTGGTCGGGCGCCTGGATGAGGCGCAGGTCTGTATTGATCAACTGGCCAAGTTTCAGCCACGCAGCGACGGCCCGCGTACCCGTGAGTTGTTTGCCCACTGGCAGGCAATCCAGGGAATCATCGCCTACGGTCGGGTGTGTGCGGTGACTGCGCGCAGTCATCTGCTTGAGGCCTTGCAGGGGTTGCCGGAAAGCGCCTGGTCACAGTCGTTGCTATGCCGCTCGGCACTGACCCTGGTGGCGATTGGCCGGGGCGATCTGGAGCTGGCGCAAAAGCTTAGTTTCGAGGCGTTGAAGCAGGCACGCTTGCACGACAATGCCGTATTTGAGGCGTTGCTGGAGCTGGACCATGCCTTGTTGTTGGAAGCCCGCGGCGAGTTTGCCCGTGCGGAGACGCTGCTCCAGCGGGTGCTGACGGCAACCCAGCCAGCGGCACTGCAAAAGACTCCCGTGCTGGCGCGGTTGCAGTTGCGTTTGGCCCGGGTGCAGTTACGCCAGGGGCGGCTACGTGAGGCCGCTGCAGGGTTTGCCAGTGGCCTGGAGCAGGCGCTCAATTGCGGTGACCCAGGCGCGTTTCACGGTTATCTCGGCCTGGCTGAGTTAGCCATGGGGCAGGGTGATTTTGCCGGCGCCTTTGCGCATTTAGGCGAGGCTGAGCGCCTGATGCAACGCCAACATGTCAGTGAAACCCTCTACCGCGGCACCCTGCTGCTGGCCAGCAGCCATTTGTGGGTTGCCCAAGGCCACTATGAGCGGGCGCGTATGGCGGTGGGCAGGGTTCTGGCTTATGAGCAGAAGGTTAAGGCGATTCTGCCAACGCCCAACTTCCCTGAACTAATTCCGCGTTTGCAGCTGTTATTGCTGCACTTGGATTTGCAGCAGGGCAAGGATGTACGTGAGGCGCTGCAACAGTTGTTGGCGCAAAGCCTGGGGCAGGGGCGGCAGGCACTCGCCAGTGACGTTTGGCTGGGTTATGCCCAGGCCTGTGCACTTTTTGATGATAAAGCGGCGGCCGAGCAGGCGCGTGAAAGTGCACAGGCACTGCGCCGGCGCCTGGATTATCACTGCCTGTGGTTCACGGTCGCCCCGCCGCCAGGTGACACGCCAAACGCGCCGTCATCAGCGGCCAATGCCCTGAGCCAGCGTGAGTTGGCTGTGCTGCGCTTGATCGCGCAGGGCTGTTCGAATCAAGAGGTGGCCGAGCAACTGTTTATCTCGCTGCACACGGTTAAGACCCATGCGCGGCGGATCAACGGCAAGCTGGGGGTTTCGCGGCGCACACAGGCGGTGGCCAAAGCCAAGGCACTGGGTTACTTCTGATTCAGTGCAGCGCCGGGCTGGCGCTGAGCAAGCGCAAACGCTGGCTGAGCTGCAGGCGCTGTGTCGGTTCATCACAGAGCAGCAGCGCGCACTGCAGGTCGAAGCGCTCACCCTGCGGGCAATCCAACTGTTGATAAATATCCGCGCGGGCCAGGTGGTCATGCAAGTTGGCGGAACCCAGAAGCAGCACGCGCTCGGCATCGCGCAGTGCTGCCAGCGGCTCATCGGCCTGTTGATGCAGGTGGCGTAGATTGCGCGACAGGCGCTGCAACATGCTGCGGGGGTCACAAGGCAGCAGGTGGCTGGCGCTCAACTCGGTGTGCGGGCCGTACTGGCGTTGCAGCAACTCGCGGCAATCGCGGGTATACAGGCGGCGGCCGCTGCACGGGTCCAGCAGGTGATCGGCACCCGGTACGCGCAGCAGAAAGTGCCCTGGGAAGTTCACCCCTTGCAGGGGAATCTCCAAACGTCTGGCCAGCTCCAGTGCGAGCAAGGCGAGGGTGAGCGGTTGGCCACAGCGACGCTGCAGTAGCAGATTAACCAAGGCCGCTTGTGGCCGTAGCGGCTGCTCGTCATCTTCATGGAAGTTCAGCTCAGTCAGCCGGCGCAACAACGGTTGCGCCAGCTCCTTGGCCGGCAGATTGGGCAAGCCTTGAGCGATGTGCTGTTGCAGGCTGTCGACCTGGCGCAGCAGGTCAGCCGGGTGCAAGTGGGGCTGATGCTCCACGGCGATCCACAACGCCGCCTCGAACAGCGCAGGCGGTTGTTGCTCCAAGCAGGCAAGGCAGGCAGCGCGTGGGTCCATGACAATCTCCCGGTGTCTCTGGGTTTGTAGTCAAGTGCTGGCGCTTCGTCCAGCGGATTGTTGCAACCACAGGTGTAGCGAGCGTTTGGCGGCAACTGACCACCGGGAGGGTGCCGGCAGCGCCGGTGCCTATACTGATGTGCAAATCAGTACGGGAGCCCCAGCATGTTCGCCCTGATGGAAACCGCCCGACTGGAGTCGTTGCACTTCGCTGTGGACCCGCTGACGGGTCTGCAGGCCATTATTGCCATTCACAACAGCCGCCTGGGCCCCGCGCTCGGCGGCTGCCGTTACCTACCCTATGCCGACACGCACAGTGCGATTGAGGATGCCCTGCGTCTGGCCAAGGGCATGAGCTACAAGGCGGCATTAGCCGGCCTGCAGCAGGGCGGCGGTAAGGCGGTGATCATTCGCCCTGCGTATGTCGAGAATCGCGGGGCACTGTTTGAAGCCTTCGGCCGGTTTATCGAAACCCTCAACGGCCGCTACATCACCGCGATGGACAGTGGCACCTCCAGCGTCGATATGGACTGCATCGCCCAGCACACCCAACACGTCACCAGCACCACGGCCGAGGGCGACCCTTCACCGCACACGGCCATGGGCGTGTTTGCCGGCATTCGTGCCACTGCGTTGGCGCGTCTTGGCAGCGACAACCTGGAAGGTTTGCGTGTGGCCATTCAGGGTTTGGGCAATGTGGGGTATGCCTTGGCTGAGCAACTGCACGCCGCCGGTGCCGAGTTGCTGGTCAGTGATCTCGACCCTGGCCGCGTGTTATTGGCGGTTGAGCAGCTGGGCGCGCGGCCGGTGGCCAGCGAAGCCTTACTCGCCACCTCGTGCGATATCCTCGCGCCGTGCGGGCTGGGCGGTGTGTTGAATAACACGAGCGTCAGCCAACTGCGCTGCTCGGCGGTGGCGGGGGCGGCGAACAACCAGCTGGCCAGTGCCGATATCTCCGACAGCTTGCAGGCGCGGGGGATTCTCTATGCGCCGGATTATGTGATCAATGCTGGCGGCCTGATCTACGTGGCGCTCAAACACCAAGGCGAAAGCCTGGTGGCGATTACCGCGCACCTGACGCAAATCAGCCGGCGCCTGACGGAAATCTTCGGCCATGCCCAGGCCGATAAACGCTCACCGGCAAGGGTTGCCGATGCCATCGCCGAGCGCTTGCTGTATGGCTAAACTGGCGATTTAAAACGCGCCACCCACGGTACAGAGGGTGTTGGCTAGAAACACAAAACCCCAGTAATTGACTGGGGTTTTGCTGAGCACGTTGCGCGTTACTCGGCAGCGGGCGCGTTCAGTTCACTCAAGGCGTCAGGCTGGTTTTTGAAAGCCTTGGCGAACACATCGCGATTCTTCGCCATGTAAATCCCCAGTTCTTCGCCCTGGGCTTCATTCAACGATGGCACGGCTTTTTGCAGCACCTCGGTGAGCAGCTCCGCCAGTTCGAGCATTTTGTCATGACGGTCGGCTTCGGCTTTATCCATGAATAAACGCTCCAAATCCCGGCTGCTGCGGTACACCACTTCGACGGCCATTCATCACCTCTACGCCTTCACGCTGATAAGTTGCAATAGACTGTTTATCTGTACAGTGGTTGCGAGCTTAAAGAACTCGCAGGCATTTGAACAGCAGCAATTTCCTTACCGCTACCCGCTCACCCATGCGCAGTTTCTGCTGACCCCCCAGTTAGCCTGCCGAGTGGGCAGGCAACTGGCTGCAGGCATTGGCTTAGCGATCGCTGCGAATCGGGCCAAATTCGACCGGTACCCAGGCATAAGCACTGCCTTCATTGCGAACATGGCCAATCCCTGGGAAGGGCATGTGCGCACCGGCTACCCAGAGCTTGTCGCGTGCGGCTTCAGCAAAAAGCTTCTTGCGGGTTGCCACGGCCTTGGCTTGGTCTGAGTCGAATTCGATCACCACTTCTGGTTTGGCGAACTGCACGGCATGGCTGTGCACAATATCGCCCCATACCAGCAGGCTCTGGTTGTTGGAACTGAGCAAGTAGGAGCTGTGCCCCGGGGTGTGGCCATTACTCGGTACCACGCTAAGCCCGGCAAACAGTTGGCTGTCAGGGCTGTAGCGCTTCAGGCGTTGCTGGGCGGCGTAGGGGGCGACCGCCTGCTGCGACATGCTGAACATCCCGCGTGAGGCTTCGGGCGCTTGGCTGGCGGTTTCCGCACTGAGCCAGTAGTCGGCTTCGGTTTGCGGTACATACACCGTGGCATTGGGGTAAGCCGCCTTGCCGTCACTGGTGAGCAGGCCGCACGCATGGTCAGGGTGCAGGTGCGTGAGCAGCACAGTGTCGACTTGTTCAGGGCGGTAACCCGAGGCTTTCAGATTGCTTTGCACCACGCCGAGGGTAGGGCCGAAGCATTGGGCGGCGCCCGTATCGATCAGCAGCAGTTGAGTGCCGGTATTGATCAAATACGCATTAACCGCGGTTTGCACGCCGTTGCTGGAATCGAGAAACATCTTGCTCAGCAGGCTTTGTATATCCTCGGCGCTGGCGCCCTTGAGCAGTTTGTTATCGAGGTCGATATAGCCGTCGTACAGGGCGGTCACTTCGAAGTCACCCAGGGCCATACGGTAATAACCCGGTACTTGTGTCTGCTGCTTGGCTACAGGCGCGGCACTGGCGCTTAGGGGAATCAGCGCGGTGAGGGCCGTGCAGCTGATGACGGCGGCGCGCAGTGTCTGGCGAACGAGCGATAGCGGTAGAGCCATGGGTGATCTCCTGTAATGATCAGCGCGCGAGCGATTGAAGCGCCGGCGCGGTATAACCCGCGTGGGTGAGGCAGTGCTTATGGCCTGTCTGGCCCGGCTTGTCCAATAGTCAGATCGTGTCATGCCGGTATGCAAAAACTATTAATTCGGCATGCCGCGCCTGGCTGGCATAGCTGTTGCGCGTGCTTTTTAAGCGGCATAAAGCTTCTTCTACTGCAGTGCCATGCGTGAGCGCCAGAGGCGGTGCGCGTGGCTAGTAATTTATCGTTTGTTGGATTCAAGGGGATTGTATGGGCAAGTCAAACTGGGCCGAACAGATGCGCGAGCGCATGCATGGGCAGGCGGAGTCGCTGGGTAATCTGTTAATGGAGGCATTCCATTACCTGGCGCTGTTTGCCATTGGTGCCGTGACTGCTTGGGCCGCAGTGATGGCCTTCCTCGGTATGTTGGACAAGGGCCACATCACCGTCGATGACATCCTGCTGCTGTTTATCTACCTGGAATTAGCGGCGATGGTGGGGATCTACTTCAAGACCAACCACATGCCGATTCGCTTCATGATTTATGTGGCGATTACTGCGCTGACCCGTTTGATGATTTCTGACATCTCGCACAACCACAAACCGGATTGGGGCGTGGTCATGGTGTCCGGGGCGATTCTGCTGCTGGCAATGGCGATTTTTGTGGTGCGTTACGCCTCCTCGCGCTTCCCTGCGGTGCAGGCCGGTGGGGCGCGGAAAAAGTCCAATCCGGCTGATGATGCGGCGGAAAAGGACGACACCCAGAGCGATGACTGAGTGACTTTGCTCAGGGGCTTAGCGGGGCAAACAGCGCCTGCAGGTCGTCTTCGCTGAGTTGCAGCTGAGTCTGGCTGCCGCCTGCCAACACGCCGCAGGCCAGGTTGGCCTTGGCCTGTTGCAGCTGCTGGATCTTCTCCTCAACGCTGCCACGGGCGATCAGTTTGTAGACGAACACCGGTTTGTCCTGGCCAATGCGGTAGGCGCGGTCACTGGCCTGGGCTTCGGCGGCCGGGTTCCACCAGGGATCGAAGTGGATCACCGTGTCGGCCGCAGTCAGGTTCAGGCCCGCGCCGCCGGCTTTCAGGCTGATCAGAAAGATCGGTAATTCGCCAGCCTGGAACTGCTGCACCGGGGTGCGCCGGTCCTGGGTGCTGCCGGTGAGTTTGGCGTAGGGGATATTGCGCGCTTTCAGCTCAGTTTCGATCAGTGCCAGCATCGAGGTGAACTGTGAGAATAGCAGCACCCGTCGGCCTTCGGCGAACAGCTCGTCAAGCATCTCCAGTAGGCCGCTAAGTTTGCCCGAGTCGGCACTGCTCAAGTTGTTGTCACCGTCATCACCCAGCAAGCGCAGGTCACAGCAGGCCTGGCGCAGGCGCAGCAGGGCTTCGAGAATCACGATCTGGCTGCGCGCCAAGCCTTGGCGGGCGATCTCGTCGCGCACCTTTTTATCCATGGCCAGGCGCAGGGTTTCGTAGCGATCGCGTTGCGCGGCGCTGAGTTCGACGTAGTGGGTGATTTCGGTTTTCGGCGGCAGCTCGCTGGCCACCTGCTCCTTGGTGCGGCGCAGGATAAAGGGTTTGATCCGCCCATTGAGGTGCGCCAGGCGCTGCTCGTTGGCGTTCTTTTCAATCGGCGTGCGGTAGTCGCGGGTAAAGCTCTTGCTGTCGCCCAGCCAGCCGGGCATCAGGAAATTGAACAGCGACCACAGCTCGCCCAAATGATTTTCCAACGGCGTACCGGTCAGGCACAGGCGCTGCCCAGCTTGCAGTTGCCCGGCGGCAATCGCGGCCTTGCTCCGCGGGTTTTTGATGTTCTGCGCTTCATCGAGAATCAACAGACGATAGCTGTGCGCGCTCAGCGCCTTGAGGTCGCGCGGCAGCAGGGCGTAAGTGGTGAGAATGATCTGGTGCTCGGCGATCTGCTTGAACAGCGCACGACGCTTTGGCCCGTGCAACGCCAGCACCTTGAGCTGCGGGGTGAAGCGCGCGGCTTCATCCTGCCAGTTGGGGATCAGGCTGGTGGGCATGACGATCAGCGCCGGTTGCTGCAAGCGCCCGGCGTTGTACTCGCAGAGGATGTGGCCGAGGGTCTGCAGGGTTTTGCCCAGGCCCATGTCATCGGCCAGCAGGCCGCCCACACCTAATTCAGCCAGCCCCTGCATCCAGGCCAGGCCTTGCAGTTGGTAAGCACGCAGCTCAGCTTGCAAACCTATGGGTGGCTGCAGGGTGGCGCTGTCCAGCTGTTGCAGGCGTTGGGCGAAGTCGCGCACCTGTCTACCGCCTTGCCAACTTAACGTGGGGCCTTCTGTTAGGTGATTAAGGCGTGCGGCATCCAGGCGTGACAGGCGCAGGCGTTGGCTGGATTCCCCCGGCTCGCGCACGAACAATTCGCCGAGGGTGGCCAGCAGCGGCTTTAGCCGGGCCAGCGGCAAGGCCACGCGTTTGTGGTTGTGCGGCAGGCTGACCAGCAGCATTTCATCGTCATCGCGCTTGTTCAGGGCTTCGCCATTGAGCAGCCAGGGTTTGTGGCGGATGGCCTGCAACAGAATCGGTAACAGGCTGATGCGCTGACCTTCGACTTCAATGCCCAGCTCCAGGTCAAACCAGGTTTGCTCGGGGTCTTCTTCGACCTCGGCGTACCAGTCATCGACCTGCGCCAGGTTGTATTGAAAGTCCGGCTGCATGCGGATCTGCCAGCCTTCCTCGCGCAGCAGCGGCAGTTGCTCACGGACAAACAGCAGCCAGGCGGCTTCATTGGCTTGCTCATAGGCTTCGCCAGCGCTTTCCGGCAGGGCTTCGCTTTGCCTGAGAGACACCTGCATCCCGGTCTGTTGCAGACGTTTGCGCAGCTGCGCTTCAGCGTCGAGGTCACGCACGATGCGCAGGCTGTGGGTGGGGCTTTGTTTGATCAGCAGGTCTTTGCCACTTTTTCCCGCGGCCAGGTGGCCTTGGTAATCGAAGGCCAAGGCGGCGCGGTGCTGGGTTTGTTCCTGCATGCGGCCCTTGCGCGCATCGAAGTGCACGCGCACCAGGCTGCCAAGGCTCAGTACGGGGCTGGGTTGCAGGTGCTCCAGGCGCTCTTCGCGGGCCTCCGGGCTGCTGACGATCAGCGGCGAGAGGTCGACGCCTTGCTCCTGTTGGCTTTGCAGGGTGAGTAGGGCGCTGGCTACGTGCTTGCAGTTGAAGCCCACCGGGCAGCTGCATTTGCCGCTGACAGCCCAGCCCTGACCGTAGTGATTTAGGGTGATGCGTTGCTGATAGGTTTGTGCGCCAGAGCCCCGGCAGCTCGCGAGCAGGGTGCTGTCCTTGAGGCTGAGCAGGCGGCTGCGGCCTTGCGCGGCATAGCCCTGGCCACGCTGCAGGTCGCCCACGCCGAATTCCGCACGCCAGTCTTCCAGGCGCAGATGCAGGATGTCGAGGGCCATCAGTGGCACCCAGTGGGCGAAATGGTGAGGCGTGGCATGGGCAGCTTTCTCGGGGGCAGCCGATGATTCTTGCACAGCCAGCCAGGGATTAGCAGACGGTGTGCGGTTTCAGCGGGTGATCCATCGTGCTATCTGCTGGGCGGGGCGCTGCATGAGCGCATGTTGGCCTCGGGCTATCGCAGGGTCGTACGGTATTGCCCCGGTGTGGCGCTGAAGGCCTGGCGGAAGCGGTTGTTGAAGTGGCTGGCGCTGGCAAAGCCACAGGCCATAGCCACCTCAGCCAGTGGCAAGTGGCCGTGTTGCAACAATTGCTGAGCATGGCGCAAACGCTGCGCCAGCACATAACGATGCGGCGGTACGCCAAAACTGAGCTGGAACATTCTGGCGAAGTGATATTCGGAGAGGGCGCACAAGCCGGCCAAGGTTCCAAGGCTCAGTGGCTCACTGAGATTGGCCTGGATAAATTCGCGCACCCGCCGGCGTTGGCTGGGCGCCAGTCCTCCTTTCAGGCGCAGCCCTTCGCGTCGTCCGACCTGAGACAACAGAGCATGGCTGATCAGGCCATGGGCCAGGCTGCTACTGAGCATGCGTTCGCCGGGTTCCTGCCAATCCAGCTGGCTAAGTTGGCGAAAGCGCTGGGCCTGCTGCGCATCATCGAGAAAGGTGCCTTCACGCAGTTCCAGCTCGCGTGGTTCGCGATCCAGCAAGTTGACGGCCGCCAAGGCGAACTGCTCCTGGCTGATATACAGGTGCGCCAGCTGGATTTCACCGTTGATCACCCAAGCCGACTGATGGCCTGCCGGCAGGATGCACAGCTTGTCCGGTGCGCCTTTGCTGTGCGGGCTTTCGCGGCGGAAGGTGCCAGTGCCGCCGGCCAGGTAGCAGGACAGTGTGTGGTGGCTGGGGGCTTTATAGTCGCGGGCATCATGACGGTTGCTCCACACCGCCGCCGCCAGCCCATCACCCAGCTCGGCGCTGCGATGCAGGCGCGTGTGCGGTGAGCTGTGCATGCTCTGGAAAACCTGTAAGTGCTCAAGTTGCGACATAACGCCTCCGTCGCAACATGCTACGCCGAGGGTTCCGCTGTGCCAGCCCCTGTGCGCAGAAAAGCGCAAGATTATGCAAAGCGGCGCATGAGTCAGGCGCTTAGCAGCTTCTCCACATCGCCGGTGCTGAGCACTTTGCCGACGGATACCACCTTGTCGTCAATCACCAGCGCGGGTGTCGACATCACGCCATGGGCGGCAATTTCGGCGATGTCGGTGACCTTGAGTACTTGTGCTTCGCGGCCGAGATTGGCCAGTGCCGCTTGGGTGTTTTCGCTCAGGGTGATGCATTTTTTACAGCCGGAACCGAGGATTTTAATGATCATGCTGTGCTCCATCAGTCAGATAAACAGGTAGGCGAACGCGTTAAACAGATAACCAATCAACATAATGCCAACGGCCACAATGCCGAAGAACAACGCCAGCAGCGGCGCTTTGACCACTTTTTTGAGCATGATCAGCGAAGGCAGCGACAGCGCGGTAACCGCCATCATAAAGGCCAGCGCTGTACCCAGGCCCACGCCTCGGCCAACCAGCGCTTCGGCAATCGGCAGGGTGCCAAAAATATCGGCATACATCGGGATGCCGAGCACAGTCGCCAGCGGCACCGACCACCAGTTTTCCTGGCCGAGCAGCGCTTCGATCCAACCGGCGGGAATCCAATTATGGATGGCCGCGCCAATGCCGACGCCGATCAATACGTACAGCCACACGCGGCTGAAAATATCGCTGACCTGCGCCCAGGCGAATTGCGCGCGATCGCGGCGCGTCAGCTGTTCTTGCGGGATATCGAGCACCGGGTTGTGCATCACAAACGCCTCGACGTAGCGCTCCATCCGCGCTCGGCCGATCAGCGTACCGCCGAGCACCGCGAGCACCAGACCGATCAGCACGTAGGCGATGGCAATCGACCAATTGAAGATGCTCGCCAGCAGAATCACCGAGGCCAGGTCCACCAGCGGCGAGGAAATCAGAAAGGCAAAGGTCACCCCCAGCGGCAGGCCGGAGCTGGTAAAGCCGATAAACAGCGGGATCGACGAGCAGGAACAAAACGGCGTGATGGTGCCCAGCAGCGCGCCGGTGAGTTTGGCCTTGAAGCCGCTCATGCTGCCGAGAATGCGGCGGGTGCGCTCCGGCGGGAAATAACTCTGCACCCAGGAGATGCTGAAAATCAGTACGGCGAGCAGGATAAATATCTTGATCACGTCGTAGATGAAGAAGTGCAGGCTGGCACCGACGCGGCTGCTCGTATCCAGGCCGAAGCCGTCCTCCAGCAGCACACGCACCAGCCAGGCCAGCCAGTCCATGCGCAGCAGTTGGTCATTCAGCCATGTGAACAGTTCCATGTGCAGTCCTTAGGTGTATGGCCAGTCTAGCCAGGCGTGTGGCGCTCAATGTTGATCTGGGTCGGCTCAGCGCAAACTAAATATACGGTTTACAAGATATATGGCTATCAATATATTCGCCAAATCGTATTTGCCAGGCACCCACCGCCATGAGCCAAAAGAGTCGCGTATTGTTCCTGTGCGTAGCCAATGCCGCCCGCTCGCAGATGGCCGAGGCGCTGTTGCGCCACACCGACCCCGAGGGTTACGAGGTGTGCAGCGCCGGCCCCCAGCCCAGTGAGGTCGACCCGCATGCGCGCCTTGCGCTGGAGCAACTGGGCGTGAGCACCGAAGGCCTGTACAGCAAACCCCTGGAAAGCTTCGACGGCCAGGCGTTCGACTACGTGATCACCCTGTGTGACAAATCCGCCTTCGAGTGCAGCACCTTGCCGGGTGCCGGCGAATACATTGCTTGGGATTTTGAAGACCCGGCCACCAGCCAGCAGGCCAATGCCTACACGCACTGCCTGCAGCAGATCCACGAACGCATCAAGCTGTTCGTGTTGGTCAAAAGCAAAGCCCATGCGCCGCTGCAGATGTTGGCCCCGGTCACCCTGTTCAAGTGCCTGGCCGATGACACCCGCGCGCGCATGACCCAGCTGATCGCCCAGGAGGGCGAGTTGTGCGTCTGTGAGCTGACCGCCGCCCTGCAGGAAAGTCAGCCGAAAGTCTCTCGCCATCTGGCGCAGTTGCGCAGCAGCGGCTTGTTGCAGGATCGCCGCGCGGGGCAGTGGGTTTACTACCGCCTGCATCCGCACTTGCCGGCTTGGGTTAGGCAGACCCTGGCGCAAGTGCTCACCGCCGATGACCCGCAACTGGCCGAAGACCGCCTGCGCCTGCACAGCATGCGCGACCGCCCGGACCGCGCCGTCCTGTGCGGCTAAGCCACCTTTTTCAGAGAAAGCCCATGACCTCCGAACTGCCGAATATCGACCCCGAACTGCTGGACATTCCGACCCCGGACAAGCTGACGCAACCGGCCGCCGCGCATAAACCGCGCATCCTGCTGCTTTATGGCTCCAACCGCGCACGCTCTTACAGCCGTCTGCTGACCGAGGAAGCCGCGCGTTTACTTGAACAGTTCGGCGCCGAAGCGCGGATTTTCAATCCCGCCAGCCTGCCGCTGCCAGATGATGCCCCCGAAGATCACCTCAAGGTACAAGAGCTGCGCGAGCTGGTGCTGTGGAGTGAAGGCATGGTGTGGTGCTCGCCGGAGCGTCACGGTGCAATGACCGGGGTGTTCAAGGCGCAGATCGACTGGATTCCCCTGAGCATGGGCGCGGTGCGGCCGAGCCAAGGCAAGACTCTGGCGTTGATGCAGGTCAGCGGTGGTTCGCAATCCTTCAATGCGCTGAACCAGATGCGCGTGCTCGGGCGCTGGATGCGCATGTTCACCATCCCCAATCAGTCCTCGGTGGCCAAGGCCTTCCTTGAATTCGACGAGGCTGGGCGGATGAAACCTTCGGCCTACTACGACCGGGTGGTGGATGTGATGGAGGAACTGGTCAAGTTCACCCTGCTGCTGCGCGGCCAAACCGACTACTTGGTGGACCGTTACTCCGAACGCAAGGAGTCGGCTGAACAACTGAGCAAACGGGTGAATCAGGCCGCCATTTAAGGCTCAAGCCTCATACCCTCCATACCCATCCAGGCCGACTGCAGGTTGGCCACAGAGGTCAGCATGCTTAACACCCTTGGGCTATTCGCCCTCACGGCCCTTGCCGAGATCATCGGCTGCTACCTGCCATACCTGTGGCTCAAGCAGGGCAAGAGCATCTGGCTGCTGGTGCCGGCCGCCGCCTCACTGGCGTTGTTCGCCTGGCTGCTGACCCTGCACCCCACCGCCGCCGGGCGGGTGTATGCCGCTTATGGCGGGGTGTATGTGGCCATGGCGATTATCTGGCTGTGGCTAGTGGACGGCATCCGCCCGACCCATTGGGACCTGCTGGGTGCGGCTGTGGCACTGCTCGGCATGGCGATCATTATGTTTGCGCCGCGTAGCGCCTAATCACTTTTGTAGAGGACATTGGTTTATGGCTATCAAGGTAGGTATCAACGGTTTTGGCCGTATCGGGCGCTTGGCGCTGCGCGCGGCCTGGGGCTGGCCGGAATTCGAGTTTGTGCAGATCAACGACCCAGCCGGCGATGCACCGACCCATGCGCATTTGCTCAATTTCGACTCGGTGCATGGCCGTTGGCAGCATGAGGCGAGCAGTGAGGGCGACTGCGTGGTCATTGACGGCAAGCGCATCACCGTCACGGCTAACAAGGCCATTGCCGATACCGACTGGAGTGGCTGCGATCTGGTGATCGAGGCCAGCGGCAAGATGAAGACGGTCGCGCTGCTGCAAGGCTATCTCGATCAAGGCGTAAAGCGCGTGGTGGTCTGTGCGCCAGTCAAGGAGGCCGGTGCCTTGAATGTGGTGATGGGTGTCAATCAGCAGCTGTTTGACCCGGTCGTGCACCGCATTGTGACGGCGGCGTCCTGCACCACCAACTGCCTGGCTCCGGTGGTCAAGGTGATCCATGAAAACCTCGGCATTTGCCACGGCTCGATCACCACTATTCACGACCTGACCAACACCCAGAGCATCCTCGATACGCCGCACAAGGACCTACGTCGCGCCCGTGCTTCCGGTATGAGCTTGATCCCCACCAGCACCGGTTCGGCCACGGCGATTGCCGAAATTTTCCCCGAGCTGCGCGGCAAGCTCAATGGCCACGCAGTGCGCGTGCCGCTGGCTAACGCCTCGCTGACCGATTGCGTATTTGAGGTTGAGCGCGCGACCACGGCGGAGGAGGTCAATGCGCTGTTTAAAGCCGCCGCTGCCGGCCCGTTGGCTGGGATTCTGGGCTATGAGGAGCGGCCGCTGGTGTCCATTGATTACCGCACCGATCCGCGCTCGTCGATTATCGATGCCTTGTCGACCATGGTGGTCAACGGCACTCAGGTGAAGCTCTACGCCTGGTACGACAACGAGTGGGGCTACGCCAACCGCACCGTCGAGTTGGCGCGGATGGTGGGTGTGGCCGAATGATCCGTTAGCCGGTCTCGCGGCCGGTTGGTGGGTTACGCCTTCGGCTAACCCACCCTACGTTCACGTCGCAGCCCGTAGGATGGGTTGAGCAAAGCGATACCCATCAAACACCCTGCGCCATCACAGGACTCATTCGATGCACGCCTTATCTCGCCTAGCCCCCGAAGTGCGCCAATACCTGCTGGTCACTAGCAATTACTGGGCTTTTACCCTGACCGATGGCGCGCTGCGCATGCTGGTGGTGCTGCATTTCCACAGCCTCGGTTACACGCCGCTGCAGATCGCCGCGCTGTTTCTGTTTTATGAGATTTTTGGCGTAGTCACCAATCTGCTGGGTGGCTATCTGGGCGCGCGGTTGGGGCTCAATCGCACCATGAATATCGGCCTGGGCCTGCAGGTGGCGGCGTTGCTGATGCTCACCGTGCCAGCCGCCTGGCTGACCATTCCCTGGGTGATGGGTGCCCAGGCGCTGTCGGGCATCGCCAAAGACCTGAACAAGATGAGCGCCAAGAGCTCGATCAAGCTGCTGGTGCCGGAAAGTCAGCAAGGCACGCTGTACCAGTGGGTGGCGATTCTGACCGGCTCGAAGAATGCGCTGAAAGGCGTGGGCTTTTTTATGGGCGGCGCACTGCTGGCGCTGCTCGGCTTTACTGGGGCGGTGTTGGCCATGGCTGCCGTGTTGGCGTTGATCTGGCTGGCCAGTTTGCGGCTGTTGCAGAAGGATTTAGGCAAAGCGAAAGCCAAACCGAAGTTTCGCGACCTGCTGTCCAAGAGCCTGGCGATCAACCTGCTCTCGGCCGCGCGACTGTTTCTGTTCGGCGCGCGCGATGTGTGGTTTGTCGTCGCGCTGCCGGTGTACCTGTCCAGCGTGTTGGGTTGGGATTTCTGGCTGGTTGGCGGCTTTCTCGCGTTGTGGGTGATCGGCTACGGCATCGTTCAGTCGTTTGCCCCAGCCATTACCGGCAAATCCAGCGGCCAATTACCGGATGGCCGCGCTGCCTTTGCCTGGGCGGCAGTGCTGGCCGGTGTGCCCGCCGCGATCGCCCTTGGCCTGAACAGCGGATTGTCGGCGCAGTGGGTGTTGCTCGGCGGGCTGCTGCTGTTCGGCGCGCTGTTTGCGGTGAACTCGTCGCTGCACAGCTACCTGATCGTCAGCTACGCCAAAGAGGACGGTGTGTCGCTGGATGTCGGCTTCTATTACATGTCCAACGCCGCCGGCCGGCTGCTTGGCACGTTGCTTTCGGGCTGGGTTTACCAGGCTTATGGCTTGGCCGCCTGCCTGTGGATTTCCTCGGGTTTTGTGCTGCTGGCGGCGCTGATTTCCATCGGCTTGCCCAGGCACCGTTTGGCCGTTTAGACAGCGGCTTGCCTGGTTTTGTAGGCGCGGGCTTGCCCGCGAGTCGCGTCAACCGGAAAGCGTCGCGTCCAGTCGATTCAACAGACCCATCACCGCTTGGTGGGTTACGTGGCGCACGGGTATGCAGCTGTTCCCCAGTTCTCGGTTCTACGCCACTAACCCACCCTACAGAAGCGGCCTTGGCGCGTAATAAGCGCAAGTTTGTGCAAGATCTGGCCCCAGAGAGCGCGCAGACTCTCGTTATCCAAAGGGAGTCTGTTAATGAACCTGTCGCTCTATCTGTTGACCGTACTGATCTGGGGCACCACCTGGATCGCCCTCAAGTTGCAACTCGGCGAGGTGGCGATTGCCGCCTCCATAGCCTATCGCTTTGCTCTGGCCTCGCTGGTGCTGTTTGCCATTTTGCTACTCAGCGGGCGCCTGCAAACGCTCGACAAGCGCGGCCAGCTGATCTGTCTGGTACAAGGGCTGTGTCTGTTCTGCCTGAATTTCATGTGTTTCTACACCGCTAGCCAGTGGATACCCAGCGGTCTGGTGGCAGTGATTTTCTCCACCGCCACGCTGTGGAATGCGATCAACGCGCGGTTGTTCTTCAAGCAGAAAATTGCCGCCAATGTGCTGGCCGGTGGCGCGTTAGGCTTGGGCGGTTTGGCGTTGTTGTTCTGGCCGGAGTTGGCCGGGCATGAGGCCAGCCATGAAACCCTGTTGGGTATTGGCTTGGCGGTCATCGGCACGTTGTTATTCTCCGCCGGCAATATGCTTTCCAGCCTGCAGCAGAAGGCGGGTCTCAAGCCGCTGACCACCAATGCCTGGGGCATGCTCTATGGCGCGTTGATGTTGGTGGCGATCTGCCTGGTTAGCGGCACACCATTCGGTTTCGAGTGGAACAGCCGCTACATCGGCAGTCTGCTGTACCTGGCGATTCCTGGCTCGGTGATCGGCTTTACCGCCTACCTGACCCTAGTCGGGCGTATGGGCCCGGAGCGCGCCGCCTACTGCACCGTGCTGTTCCCGGTGGTGGCGCTGAATATCTCGGTATTTGCCGAGGGCTATCAATGGACTGCGCCGGCGCTGTTCGGCTTGGTATTAGTGATGTTGGGTAACGTACTGGTGTTTCGTAAACCCAAGGCTGCGCCACTGTTGGCGACGCGCGAGGCGTAGGGTGCGTTCGCGAGGCTGGAGATTGATGTGGGAGGGGCTTTAGCCGCGACTCAGGCGATAAAGCTGTCGCGGCTAAAGCCCCTCCCACAAAAGTGGTTAGAACAACCCCAGTTGCCCACCAATCAAGGTGGCGAAGTCGTCATCGACAAACGGCAGAATGGCATCGGCCACCGGCTGTAATTGCCGTGTCAGGTAGTGTTCGTAATCGATGACGGCGTTGCGTGCTTCCAGCGGTTGTGGGCCGGCGGTGGTGATCAGATAACTGATCCAGCCGCCGCGTTGATATTGCAGTGGCCGGCCGTGGGCGGCGTTGTATTCGTCGGCCAGGCGTGCGGCGCGCACATGCGGCGGTACGTTGCGCTCATAGTCCGTTAGCAGGCGGCGCAGGCGCTTGCGGTAGACCAGCAGCTCATCCAGCTCGCCATTCAGGGTGCGTTCGACATAGTCGCGGATATAACCCTGGTAGGGCTGGTTGAGGAAGATCCGTTCATACAGCTCGCGCTGAAACTGCTGGGCCAGCGGTGACCAGTCGCTGCGCACGGTTTCCAGGCCTTTGTAGACCATTTCGTGGCTGCCATCGGCGCGGCTGATCATCCCGGCATAGCGTTTTTTGCTGCCTTCTTCGGCGCCGCGAATAGTCGGCATCAGAAAGCGGCTGTAGTGGGTTTCGTATTGCAGCTCTAGGGCGCTGCTCAGGCCGTATGCGCTGTGCAGATGTTCGCGCCACCAGGCATTGACCTTGGCCACCAGCGCGCGGCCGATTTGCCCCGCCTCGGCTTCGTCATGCGGGCGTTGTAGCCAGACAAAGGTGGAGTCGGTATCGCCGTAGATCACTGCATGGCCTTCGGCCTCGATCAGCGCGCGAGTGCGGGCCATGATTTCGTGGCCGCGCAGGGTGATCGAGGAGGCCAGGCGCGTGTCGAAAAAGCGGCAACCGCTGGAACCGAGCACGCCGTAAAAGGCGTTCATGATGATCTTCAGCGCCTGCGACAGCGGCGCGTTGTGCTCGCGTTTGGCGGCTTCGCGGCCCTGCCACACCCGCTCGACAATGCTCGGCAGGCAGTGCTCGCTGCGCGAGAAACGCGCACCGCGAAAGCCCGGCACCGAGTGCGCATCGTCCAGCTGGCGCAGGCCTTCGATCAGCCCCACCGGGTCGATCAGAAAGCTGCGGATGATCGAGGGGTACAGGCTCTTGTAGTCCAGTACCAGCACCGACTCGTACAGCCCTGGCTGCGATTCCATGACAAAACCGCCAGGGCTGGCCTGGGGTGGGTTGTCACCCAGGTTCGGCGCAACAAAACCGCGGCGGTGCATCAGCGGCATATACAGGTGCTCGAAGGCCGCCACCGAGCCGCCGTTACGGTCGGCGGGCAGGCCGGTGACCGTGGCGCGCTCAAGGAGGAAGTCGAGGATCGCGGTTTTCTCGAAAATCCGCGTCACCAGCTCACAGTCGCGCAGGTTGTAGCGCGCCAGGGCGGGTTTGTCTTCGCGGAACATGCGGTCGATTTCGTCCATGCGCTGGTAGGGCGTGGAGATATCCTTGCCTTCGCCGAGCAGGGTTTGCGCGACGTTTTCCAGGCTGAACGAGGGGAAGCTCCAGGTCGCCGAGCGCAGTGTTTCGATGCCATCAATAATCAGCCGGCCCGCTGCATCGGCGAAAAAGTGACCGTTGCCGCTGCCATGCTCGCGCCACTGCATCTCACTGCCATCGCGGCCTAGACGCAGGGGGATGGCCAGACGGCGGGCGTGTTCGTGCAGCACACGCAGGTCGAACTGCACCAGGTTCCAGCCGATGATCGCGTCCGGGTCGTGCTGCGCTATCCAGTGGTTGAGGCGTTCGAGCAACTGCTCGCGGCTGACGAAGTACTCCAGCTGAAAATCCACTTCTGGCGGCTTTTCCGGCGCGCGGCCGAGCATATACACGTTGCGCTGGCCGCAGCCTTCGATGGCGATGGAGTACAGCTCGCCGAAGGCATTGGTCTCGATATCCAGCGAGGCCAGCTTGAGGGTGGGGCGGTAGTCCGCGCAGGGTTTGATCTGCGCTTCCAGCAGCAGGGCCGGGTTAGCTGCATCAGGCGTGCCGGCGAACAGCACTGGCGCGGTAATAAAGCGCTCCATCAGGTAGCGCTCTGGCGGGCGCACATCGGCTTCGTAAACCGTTACGCCCGCGCGGCGCAGGCGTTTGTCGAGGTCGATCAACTGACGATGCTGCTGGCAATACAGGCCCAGCACCGGGCGCTGCTGAAAGTCTTTGAGGGCTAGCGGGCGCAGCTCAGCGCCGCTTTCATTGGCCAGTAGCGCCTCGGCCTGGGCGCGTTGCTCGGCCGGGATAAAGGCCACCGAGGTCTGCAGCGGCAAGCGGATCTGTTGCGGACCCTGTTCAGTGGCCAGCCAGAACTCCACCTGTGTGCCTGTTGGCGTATCACGCCAATGTCGGGTCAGGATAAACCCGCGCTGTAACTCCACCACTGCACCCTCAAGACTGCGCTCAGACGCACAATTCTACGTGGCATTGCCTCGCTGTAGTGGACCGTGAGTAGCACAGGTCACGGCAGCCTTTGCGCTTGGGCTTATTCGTCCTGTTCGGTTTGTAAATGCATCTTGTGCAGGACGCGGTGGACTATGGGCGAGAACAGCGTGCCCAAGGCCAGCAGTACGGTGGTTTCGATAAACAGGTTGTAGAGGGCGGTAAATACGTGGCCGCCGTGGGAGGTGAGCGGATGCGGAACCGGCAGGGAGCCCAGCAGAGAAACAGCATTTATAAAGGCTTCTGTCAGGGGCAGTTCGAAGAACAGATGGAACGTCATAACGCCGGGAATCACGGCAAGCGCCAGCAGCAGTATGGCGATGGCCAGGTAGGTGAGCAGGCGGTAGATAAACTGTTCAAAGGGCAATACATCATCTTTAACGTGCTCAAACATAGCGATTCCTTCTGCTTTATATGCATCGTGCAAGTGACGGCGTTAAGCGGCGAGGGTAGCGTGCCGCCTGCTGGAAAGACAGCCGGGAGCCGTGTGCGATGGCCAGCCAGACCTGTACCGGGTTGTACGGTTTTTGTGCGGCTGTCCGATGGCCACATACAAACCCGGCTTTAGGGGTAAAATGCCCGGCTTGATTGACTGCCTTGATGCCCACGCCATGTCCTTGCCCAAGCACCACCTCGAACTGCTCAGCCCTGCGCGCGATACCACCATTGCCAAGGAGGCCATCCTGCATGGCGCTGATGCCGTGTACATCGGTGGCCCTGGCTTTGGCGCGCGGCACAACGCCAGCAACAGCGTGGCGGAGATTGCCGAGCTGGTGCAGTTCGCGCATCTGTTCCATGCGCGGGTGTTTGTCACCCTCAACACCATCCTGCATGAGGATGAGCTGGAGCCGGCGCGGCAGATGATCTGGCAGCTCTACGAGGCCGGCATCGATGCACTGATCGTTCAGGACATGGGGGTGATGGAAATGGACCTACCACCCATCGAGATCCACGCCAGCACCCAGTGCGACATTCGCACTTTGGAGAAAGCGCGTTTTCTCGACAACGCCGGCTTCTCCCAGTTGGTGCTGGCCCGCGAACTGAACCTGGAAGAAATCAGCAACATCTGCCGCAACGTCGATGCAGCGGTGGAGTTCTTTATCCACGGTGCGCTGTGTGTGGCGTTCTCCGGGCAGTGCAATATTTCCCATGCGCAGACCGGGCGCAGTGCCAACCGTGGCGACTGCTCGCAAGCCTGCCGCCTGCCGTACACCCTGAAAGATGATCAGGGCCGTGTGGTGGCGTTTGATAAGCACCTGCTGTCGATGAAGGACAACAACCAGACCGACAACCTGATTCATCTGGTCGATGCCGGCGTGCGCTCGTTCAAGATCGAAGGGCGCTACAAAGACATGAGCTACGTGAAGAACATCACTGCTCACTATCGCCAGGAGCTGGATGCGATTCTCGAACAGCGCCCGCACCTGGCTCGCGCCGCCAGCGGCCGTACCGAGCACTTCTTCACCCCGGACACCGACAAAACCTTCCACCGTGGCAGCACCGATTACTTTGTGACTGATCGCAAAGTGGACATTGGCGCGTTCGATTCGCCGACCTTTACCGGGCTGGCGGTGGGTTACGTTGAAAAAGTGAACAAGCGCGACCTGATTGCCGTCACCGATACGCCGCTGTCCAACGGCGATGGTTTGAACGTGCTGATCAAGCGTGAAGTGGTGGGTTTTCGCAGCAACATCTGTGAGCTGAAAGGCGAGTTCGAGGAAGACGGCGAGAAGCGCTACCGCTACCGTGTCGAACCCAACGAAATGCCCGAGGCCATGCAGCGCGTGCGCCCACAGCAGCCGCTCAATCGCAACCTCGACCATAACTGGCAGCAAGCCCTGCAGAAAACCTCGGCCGAGCGCCGCGTTGCGGTCAGCTGGCAGCTGGCGCTGCACGGCGATCAGTTGAACGTGAGCGTGACCAGCGACGAAGGTATCAGTGCCAGCGTCAGCCTGGCTGGCCCGTTCGCTGCGGCCAAGGATGCTGAGCAAGCTCGTGAGCAGTTGGCCGATGGCTTGAGCAAACTGGGCACCACCATCTACTACAGCACCGGCGCGCAGATCGACTGTGAGGCCGTGCCGTTTGTCCCCGGCTCACAACTCAAGAGCCTGCGCCGTGAAGCCATCGAGGCGCTGACCCAGGCGCGTATCGCCGCGCATCCGCGAGGCGGGCGCAAGCCGGTCAGCGTGCCGCCGCCGGTGTACCCGGAGTCGCACCTGACCTTCCTCGCCAACGTCTACAACGACAAGGCGCGCACCTTCTATAAGCGTTACGGCGTGCAGTTGATCGACGCCGCTTACGAGGCCCACGAAGAAAGCGGCGACGTGCCGGTGATGATCACCAAGCACTGCCTGCGCTTCTCCTTCAACCTATGCCCCAAGCAGGCCAAAGGCGTTACCGGTGTGCGCACCAAAGTCTCGGATATGCAGCTGATCCATCAGGACGAAGTGCTGACCCTGAAATTCGACTGCAAACCCTGCGAGATGCACATCATCGGCAAGATGAAGGGCCATATCCTCCATCAGCCACAGCCAGGCAGCGCGGCGAGCAATGCGGGCGCAGTGGGCTATATCACCCCGGAAGATCTGCTCAAAACCATCAAGCGCTAACGCTAAGCGGTAATCCGTAGGATGGGTTGAGCGCAGCGATACCCATCAAACTCTTCGCCAAGCTGGCGGGTTTGTGTAGAAACCGCGAATACCGATGGGTATCGCGTTGCTCAACCCATCCTACGGCCACTCGGTGTTTGGTCGGCCAGCGCTTAAGGGCGCTGGAGCTTGGCCAGCGCCAGCCACGCCAGCAGTGGATAGCAGAAGTAGTGCAGGCCAAAGATCAACAGGCCCATCGGGCCGGGTTCGTCTTTTAGCCACATCAGGCCCATCAGGCCCAGGTAGAGCAGGGCGAGGATGCCGCCGTACAGGGCGACCAAGCGACGACGTTCGCTGGGCTGCGGGCGGCGTTGGTGTTGCCAGTGGAACCACAGGGCCATGCCGCCGGCGACCACTGCGGCCACCAGTAGGGTATTCACCACGCCGGGGAGTTTGGCGAAGGTGCGCACGAGTAGGTTGAGCACGATGACTGCCGCGACCCCGCCGAGGGCCAGGTGAGTGATCGGCGCGTGGTCAGGGCTGGCTTCGTGCATCAGGACGACTCCTAGAGGCTGCGATTAAGGCCGAAGCGTTTTTTCAGCACGCTTTCCAGCAGGCGTTTCGGTACCAGAGCGGCAAGCAGCGGCAGGGCGCGGCTGCCGTTGCCGAGGCGAATCAGCGTGGGCCTGGATTTACTTTGCACGGCGGCCAGCAGGTTGCGGGCGAAGTGGCGGGTGGGCGTGGGGTTGTCTTGCGAGGCGTTGGCGCGGGCGCGGATGCCCTCGCGGATCGGCCACCAAGGCGAGGCTTGGTCGATCAACTGTTCGGCCTGCTGGCTGGCGTTGGCGCCGAAGCTTGAGGCAATCGCACCGGGCTGTACTTCCATCACCTCAATGGCGAAGGGTGCCAGCTCCAGACGCAGGGCGTCGCTCAAGGCATGTACGGCGGCCTTGGAGGCGCAGTAAGCACCGGCGAACGGGGTGACCAGTACGCCGGAAACGCTGCCGATATTCACCACCAGACCCTTGTTCTGCCGCAGCAGCGGGAACAGCGCGCGGGTCACGCCGACGATTGAAAATACGTTGGTTTCGAACTGTTTGCGCATGGCTTCCACGCCACCATCGAGCAGCGGCCCCATGGCGCCGTAACCGGCGTTGTTGATCAGCACGTCGAGACCGCCGATTTCGCTTTTCAGGCGTTCGGCCAATTGGCCCAGTGCCTGGCCATCGTTAACGTCCAGCGCCACAGCGTGAAAGCCGGCTTCGCTCAGGGCCTCGAGGTCTTGGGTTTTGCGCGCGGTGGCCCAGACCTGATAACCGGCTTGTTGAAACACCTCGGCCAGGGCCCGGCCAATGCCGCTGGAGCATCCCGTGATCAGTACGCTGGGTTGGCTCATGCACAGCTCCTTATTGTTTTTATGCAGTCGTATAAGCGGTCTTAATAGACAAAGCTGCCTTGCAGGCGCTCGGCACGAAACGCCAGGGTGCTGGCACGATAGCCGCTGCGCAGGGGCGGCAGCGGTAAGCAGGTTTGCCACTCGGCGCCTGGCTGCAAATCGCCAGGGCCGCTGTAGCGCGGTGTTTCAAAAAGACGTTCGGCCAGGTTGGTGCTGTCGCCCGGACGGTAGGCGGCGATCTGCCATTGCAGTTCCACCAATACCGCTTCACTGGCGTTTTTCAGGTTGAGGGCCAGGGGGCGATCTGCCGGGCAACTGTCCGGGGCGTAGTCGAGGCGTAATTCGAGGTGCGCCAGGTGGCGGTTCTCGCGGCTTTCTTCCCAGAGCACCCAGCTGGTAACCAGGCCCAGGCCGATCAGCGCAGCGAGAGAAATCGGCAGCGCCTTGCTCGGGTAACGGATCAGCAGGATCAGCCAGCTCAGTACGAGGATTGCGCCGAATAGCATTAATCAGGCCTCAGGGTGGTCACGCAGGAACACCAGACTATCAGGCTTGGAGTGCTCCGCCGAATAACGATAGCCCTGGTAGTTGAAGTCCTTGAGGCCGTCCGGGTGGGTGATGCGCTCTTTGATCACGTAGCGCGCCATCAATCCGCGGGCTTTCTTGGCGTAAAAGCTGATGATCTTGTACTGGCCGTTTTTCAGGTCCTTGAATTCGGTGTCGATGATCCGTGCGTTCAATGCCTTGCGTTTCACCGCGCTGAAGTATTCATTGGAGGCTAGGTTGAGCAGCACCTCATCACCCTGGGCGGCCAGCGCGTCATTGAGCCAGCCACTGATGCGCTCGCCCCAGAAGTCGTAGAGATTTTTGCCGCGCGGGTTGGCCAGTTTGGTGCCCATTTCCAGGCGATAGGGCTGCATCAGGTCGAGTGGGCGCAGCACGCCATACAGGCCGGAGAGCATGCGCAGGTGGTTTTGCGCGAAGTCGAAATCGGCTTCGTTGAAGTCTTCGGCATTTAGCCCGGTGTAGACATCGCCCTTGAATGCCAGCAGCGCCTGTTTGGCGTTGGACGGCGTGAAGGGCTGCTCCCAGCTGCCGAAGCGTGCGGCATTCAGGCCGGCGAGTTTGTCCGAGAGGTGCATCAGCTCAGCAATCTGCGCCGGGCTGAGTTCACGCAGCTGCTCGATCAATTCCTGGGCGTGATCGAGGTGTTCAGGCTGGGTCACGCGCGGGGTCGCGGGCGGCGTCTCGTAATCGAGGGTCTTGGCCGGGGAAATCACCATCAACATAAAAGCTGCTCCTTAAAGTCTGCGGCGATTCTAGAAGCTGATGGCGGCGGAGACTACCTATAAGGTCGATTAGCGTTGTGGCTTGACCCCGGGGCCGCCACGGGGTTGTAGTTTGTTCAGGCCTGTTACCGCTTAATCCTTCAAGGAGCCGCCATGACCGCCTGCAATCATTCGCGCTGGGAACCGTCCCACGACTATCGCCCGCTGGAAATTACCGCAGAACGCCAAGCCTGGCGCGTGGCGGCACTGACTGGGGTGACCATGCTGGTGGAGATTGTCGCCGGCTATGCCTTCAACTCCATGGCGTTGCTGGCGGACGGCTGGCACATGGCCTCGCATATGCTGGCCATTGGTTTGGCGGCGCTGGCTTATCTGTTGGCCCGGCGTTATGCCCACGACCCACGCTTTGCCTTCGGCACTTGGAAGATTGAGGTGTTGGCCGGTTTTGCCAGTGCCTTGCTGCTGGTTGTGGTGGTGACGATGCTGGCATTCGAGTCGCTGTGGCGTTTATGGCAGCCGCAACCCATTAAGTTCGACATGGCGTTGTGGGTGGCGGTGATTGGCTTGTTGGTCAATCTGGCCTCCGCCTGGTTGCTGCGCGACAGTCATGAACACGCCCACGGGCATGCTCATGGCGATCACGATCACGATCACGATCACGATCACGATCACGATCACGATCACGCGCCAATGCCTGCGGGCAAAGACCTTAATCGCCACGCTGCTTTTATCCACGTGCTGGCCGATGCCCTGACCTCAGTGGCCGCCATCCTCGCTTTGGCTGGCGGCATGTGGCTGGGCTGGGATTGGCTCGACCCGCTGATGGGGGTGATTGGTGCGGTGATTATTGCGGTGTGGGCCAAGGGGCTGTTAATTGAAACCGCCAAGGCGCTGCTTGACCGGGAGATGGACAACCCAATTGTCGAGCGCGTGCGCAGTGCCTTGGCCCAAGAGGCCGATACCGAATTGGCGGATTTGCACGTGTGGCGCGTTGGCCGGGCGCAGTTCGCGTGCCTGGCCAGCGTGGTGACCCATGGCGATCGCTCAGCGGATCGTTACAAGGCTCGCCTGGCGGGGATTGCAGAGCTGGTGCATGTGACCGTGGAGGTCAATCGTTGCGCGGTTGCGCAGGGCGCCGATGAGAAAAATCGGCAGGCGTGAAGGCCGGTTGAATCATCGACTTTAACGGTGCTGGCGCGGTGCGCCAAGCGCTATTTGTCACACTGAAAAATAAACCCCTGAATAGGTAAAAAAACGTTTTTCTGTCATCCAAATAGGAGTAATTAAAAGGCAAGACCGCCGAACCCTGCAGACAGGTGGCGGCCATTGGCCCTCACCTTTTTGCAGCCTGCTCAGCCTCGCCACTGAGCAGCCGGCGGCCCCTCTGCAGCGCAGTTTCACTGCTGCGTTGCTTGGCTACTACAGAAGGTGACCGAGTATGGATGACCACGGACGCGCCAAATCCAACGCCCCAACCCTGTACGCCCTCGACACTAATGTGCTGATCCATGATCCCAATGCGCTGCTGAATTTTCAGGAGCACCATGTCGCCATTCCGATGACCGTACTGGAGGAGTTGGACAAGCTTAAAACCGGCAAGCAGGGCGTCGCTGCCGAATGTCGCCAGGCCATTCGCCTGATCGACAAAATCCTCGGCAGTGCCAGCCCCGAGGAGGTTGAGCACGGCGTCGCGATTCAGCGCGATAAGAGCGGACCGCGCGGCTTTCTGTCGATCCTGATGAGTAAACGCGCGGCGCCCATCACCTGGCTGCCCGAAGACCTCAACGACAACAAAATCATCAACCAACTGGTGGAGCTGAAGGCACGCCGGCCAGGCCTTGATGTGGTACTGGTGACCAAAGACATCAACATGCGCCTCAAAGCGCGCGCCTGCGGCATCGATTCAGAGGATTACCACACCGACCAACTGGTCGACGATATATCGCTGTTGCCCAAGGGTTACCACAACGTCAGTGGCTCCTTTTGGGACCGCGTGGAGAAAGTCGAAACGCGTCAGGGCCATGGCCGTACCTGGCACCAAGTGCAGCTGAGCGAAGACCTGCCGGCCATGCACCTCAACGAGTTCATCATCGACGAGCAGGGCTTTGTCGGCTGGATCAAAGGCATCAAACCGGGTGAGTTGCTGATCCTCGACATGCACCAAGAGCCGCTGATGCATCAGGAAGCCTGGGGCCTGCGGCCGCGCGATATCTATCAGTCACTGGCGCTGTATGCGCTGCTGGATCCGGACATTCATCTGGTCAACCTGACGGGCGCCGCCGGCTCCGGTAAAACCATCCTGGCCCTGGCGGCGGCCATCGAACAAACCATGGTCAGCAAGCGCTATCGGCGCATTATTGCCACCCGTAGCGTGCAGGGGCTGGATCAGGAAATCGGCTTTCTGCCCGGCACCGAGGCGGAGAAGATGGAGCCCTGGCTCGGCGCGATCACCGACAACCTTGAAGCCCTGCATATGGAGGACGAGAACACCCATGGCAGCGTCGACTACATCCTGCAAAAGGTGCCGCTGCAGTTTAAATCCCTCAACTACATCCGCGGGCGCAGCTTTCAGCAGAGCCTGATCCTCATCGACGAATGTCAGAACCTTACCCCGCATCAGATGAAAACCATCATCACCCGTGCCGGCAGTGGTTCAAAAGTGGTGTGCCTGGGCAATCTGGCGCAGATCGATACGCCCTACCTGTCGGCGCCCAGCTCAGGGCTGACTTACCTGACGGAGCGCTTCAAAGACTTCGAGCATGGCGTGCACATTACCCTGCAAGGGGTGCCGCGCTCGATCCTCGCCGAGTACGCCGAAAGCCATCTGTAGCTCACTGGCCGTGCTCGCCCTGCAGGCCTTATGGCTGCAGGGCGAGCGGTGGCTTGATGCTGAATCCCGCGGCATTCATAGGTGCCGTAACCTGACCCCAGGGTTTACAATCGCCGGACACCTGTCTGGAGTCTGCCCGTGTTAACCCATCTTGATTCCCAAGGCCGCGCCAATATGGTCGATGTCAGTGATAAAGCCCTGACCGTCCGTGAAGCCGTGGCCGAAGCCTTGGTGCGCATGCGCCCCGAAACGCTGCAGATGATTAGCCAGGGCGAACACCCCAAGGGTGATGTATTCGCCGTGGCGCGGATTGCCGGCATTCAAGCGGCGAAGAAAACCAGCGATCTGATCCCGCTGTGCCATCCGCTGATGCTCACCAGCGTCAAGGTCGAGCTACTGGCTGAGGGTGCGGATGCCGTGCGCATTACCGCGCGCTGCAAGCTGACCGGGCAAACCGGCGTGGAGATGGAGGCGCTCACCGCCGCCAGCGTCGCCGCGTTGACGATCTATGACATGTGTAAAGCCGTCGACCGTGGCATGGTCATCGAAGGCGTACGCCTGCTGGAGAAAGTCGGCGGCAAGAGCGGCGCCTTCAAGGCCGAGAGTGTGGCGGGAGCAGACGTATGATTCGCGTGCAGTATTTCGCCCGTTACCGCGAGGCGCTGGGGCTGGATGGTGAGCAGTTAAATGCCACGTTCAGCGACCTTGAACACTTGCGCCAACACCTGCTGAGCAGAGGGGGCGTGTGGGCGGTGCTGGCCGAGCAGAACCTGATGTGCGCGCGCAATCAGGAACTCTGCAGCCTGGATGAGCCGCTGCAGGCTGGCGATGAAGTGGCATTTTTTCCTACCGTGACGGGTGGCTAGATCTGTTGTTATCGCGGCTAAAGCCCCTCCCACAAATGATCACGCCTCTGTGGGAGGGGCTTTAGCCGCGACAGACCCTAGGAGGGTTTGAGTGCAGCGCCCCATGTGTCAACTCAGTTTTTGCCTTTGACCCTTTACGCTTCGAGGCCAGTTTTCATGAGCATTCGCGTCCAGTCGCAACCCTTCGATCCAGGCCATGAACTTAACGCCTTACATGCCGCCAATCTGGACATCGGCGCGGTGGTCAGTTTTGTCGGCTATGTGCGCGACTTCAACGAAGGGCGCGAAGTCGGCGGTATGTTTCTCGAACACTTCCCCGGCATGACCGAAAAAGCCTTGGGCAAAATTGCCGAGGAAGCGAAGCAGCGCTGGCCGCTGCTGGGTATTGAGATCATTCACCGCGTGGGGCGCTTGGAGCCGGGCGAGCCGATTGTGTTTGTCGGCACCAGCAGCGCGCATCGCCAGGGCGCGTTCGATGCCTGCAACTTTGTCATGGACTACCTGAAAACCCGCGCACCGTTCTGGAAGAAGGAAGACACCGCCGAAGGCCCGCGCTGGGTCGAGGGGCGTTGCTCCGACCAGGCTGCGGCTGAGCGCTGGAAACCGCAGCCCTAAGAACCTGTTCAAAGTCTGCTGCGCGTCGGCACTGCTGCGTTAAAAACAGGCTCGGAATGCTCATTTACAGCTCGTAAACTCCGCTTCCTCGCCTGTTTTTGCCTTGCATTGCTCTAGCTCGCGAGCCTTTGAACAGGCTCTAAGTCATTTTACCGACGTCGCCTGCGCTGATCGTTCAGTCGTAGCGATGACTTTTGCTTGGTTGACGATTTGTACCTATAAGTCCAGTATGGAATTTAAAGTATAAATCGAGACTGGCAAATGACCCGTCCACGCGTGCGTAACCGCTATCGCTTCCCGCTCAGGTGCGAACCTGCTGCGCCTTTCTTCTGTCTTGCAGCAACCGTCGTTGCCCTGCCGACCTGTGCAGCAATGCCAGCTGGCATGGGCCTGTCACTTTCCCAGTAGGAATCCGCATCATGAAGAAAATCGTCCTGGCGGGCGGCATCGCCCTGAGCCTGATCGCCTCTAGCCTATTCGCGGCAGACAAACCCTTACGTCTGGGTATCGAGGCGGCGTATCCACCCTTTGCTTACAAGGAAGCCAGCGGGCAGATCGCCGGCTTTGACGTGGATATCGGCAACGCCCTATGCTCCGAAATGAAGACCGAATGCCAATGGGTTGAGCAGGAGTTCGATGGCCTGATCCCCTCGCTCAAGGTGAAGAAGGTCGACGCCATTCTGTCGTCTATGACCATCACCGATGATCGGCGTAAATCGGTGGATTTCACCGGTAAGTACTACTACAGCCCCGCGCGCTTGGTGATGAAGGCGGGCAGTGAAGTCGCCGCCGATTTCAGCGACCTCAAGGGCAAGCGCATTGGTGTGCAGCGCTCAACCACCACCGACCGTTTCGCCAGTGCAGTGTTGGCCGCGCGAGGGGTTGAAGTGGTGCGCTACAGCTCGCAGAACGAAATCTATCTGGATCTGATGTCCGCGCGCCTGGACGGCACCCTCGCCGATGCCATCCCGGTGGAGGAGGGCTTTCTGAAAACCGATAACGGCAAGGGTTTTGCCTTCGTTGGCCCAGCCTTTACCGACCCTCAGTATTTTGGTGAAGGCGCCGGTATTGCCGTGCGCAAGGGCGACAGTGAGTTGCTCGGTAAACTGAACGCGGCCATTCAGGCGATTCGCGCCAGCGGCGAATACCAGAAGATTCAGGACAAGTACTTCACCTTCGACATCTACGGCGACTGAGTGCTCGGCATGCATAGCTCGGATGGCATTCGAGCTATGCATGCCGATTACGGCTGGCCTGGACGATGCGCTGAGCCGGTACCCGCAGCTGGGTTAGCAGGTACTCGGCAAACGCTGGCGCATAAGGCTGCAGAGCGATGGCCTGGGCCATGCAATTGAGCCAGCTCTGGCTGAGTTGCTCGGTGATCGGCCACTGGGCATGAAAGGCCGGCAGGGCGATGGAACCGTATTTTTCACTGAACAACCTGGGGCCGCCGAGCCAGCCGCTGAGAAAGCAGGCCAGCTTGTCACTCGCCAGGTGCAGGCTTTCGCCGTGCAGGCGGCGCAGTTCTGCGGCCTCGGGCTGCTCATCCATCAATCGATAGAAATCTGCGACCAGGCGGCGCAAACCCTCGATGCCGCCCGCGGCCTGATACGAGGCGTCGCCTACGCCGTAAATCGCTTGCTGTTGCATCCACTGAACTCCTCGCCAAAGCGCACATTGTAAGGCGGGTAATAGGCATTCGGGCCGCTGTGCGCTGAGCTGTGCTGTCGGCGTTAAAGTCCGACTGTCACTTCGCGCAACCCATCGCCGTCGCGCACGACAAAAATGGCGCTCAAGCCTTTGGCTTTGGCCAGCTGCGCGCCGTGTTCCACGCCAAGCACTATCAGTGCAGTGGCCCAGGCGTCGGCGTACATACAACTGGTGCACAGTACCGACACCGAGGCGAGGTCGGAGAGCAGCGGTGCACCCGTGTATGGGTTCATGGTGTGGGAAAACACCTGGCCGTTCTGTTCACGCCAGTGGCGGTAGTCGCCGGAGGTGGCGATGGCGGTGTTGCTCAGGGCCAGCGAGCCCAGCACTTCGCGTTGGCCTTTGAGGGGTTTTTCCAGTGCGACTGACCATTCGCAGCCATCGGCCTTTACGCCGCTGACGCGCATCTCGCCATCAATGCTCACCAGATAGGAGGTGATGCCATGGCGCGCCAAGCAGCGGGCCATCTGGTCCACGGCAAAACCCTTGGCGATGCCGTTGAGATCCAGGGTCACGGGCGCATGTTTGCGTACCCGAGCGTTCTCCGAGTCGACTTCCAGTACCTCGTGCGCGCTGGGTTGCTTGTCCGGCCAGGTATTGAGCGGCGCGTCTGGGCCAAAGCCGCAAGCGCTGACCAGCGCGCCGACGCCAATCTCGAACGCGCCCTCAGAGTCGGCACTGATGCGCAATGCGCTGCTCAGCACCCACAGCAGCTCATCGGGCACGCTCAGCCATTGGCCGCAGCTGACCGCATTGAGTTGCATCAGGTCGGACTCGGGCTTCCAAGTCGACATTTGCTGGTCAACTTGATCGACCGCCTGTTGCAGCTCGCTGCGGATCACGCTCAGGTCGAGTCCGGCCTGTGCATACAGCACCGCGCTCCAGCGGGTGCCCATGGTGGCGCCACTCAAGTTGTGGCGCTGCGTGGTGTGGGTCTCAGTAGACATCTTCACGGTAGCGTCCTTGTTGGCGGAGTTGTTCGATGTTCAAGCCCAGTTGCTGCAGCAAGGGTTCCAGCACGTTGCGCACCCCGGCTGCCATGTCGCGGGAGCCACACACCAACACCTGCGCGCCCTGTTGCAACAGCGCCAGCAGTTTGTCGGCGTCCTGCAGGAGGCGGTCCTGCACATACATCGGCTTAGATGCCTGGGAGAATGCCAGGCCCAGTTGGCTCAGGCGTCCGTCAGCCAGGTATTCATTCAGTTGCGTTTCATAGAGGAAGTCCGATTGCGCGCTGCGGCCACCCCAGTACAGGTGCAGCGGGCGCTGATTGGCATTCTTGCGGACAAAGCCAATCAACGGCGCCAGCCCAGTGCCGGCGCCCACCAGAATCAGCGGGTGCTGGCCGGCAGTCGGGCGAAACTCGGGGTGCGCTTGGATAACCCCTTCAATACAGTCACCCACCTGCAGCCTATGTAGCAGGCTTGAGCAAACGCCTTCAGGCTGTTTACGCACGCAGATTTCCAGCACGCCATCTTCATCACCGCTGGCAATCGAGTAGAAGCGTGGCGGCAGATCAATACCCGGACGGATAGCCAGCAAGTCGCCGGGCGCGAAGCGGCTGTTGCTGGTAGGCGATACGGCAAAGCGTAAAACGGCGGCCGGTGACTCGCTGCCTTCGCCATAAAGCTCGCAGCTCAGCAGCTGCAACTGTTGTGGGGTTTCGCGGCTGGCGTGCGCAGTGAAGTGCAGGGCAACGCCCAGTTTCTGACCAAGCCGCTGCGCCCACTGGTTGAGCTCGCCCAAGGCATTGCGGTCGATGCGCTGCAAGGGCAGTAACGTCGCTAAGCCCTGTTGTTGCAGGCATTGCTCAACGTGCTCGGCATAGCCGCAAAAGTGCTGAAACTGCGAATCACCAAAGCCCAGTACCGCGACTTGCAGCGTTGGATTCAGCTCGCTGCGCTGTAAACGCCCGAGAAACGCCTTGGCCGAGTCGGGAGCCTGGCCATCGCCATAGGTCGAGGTGAGTAGCAGCAGTTGGTTGGCTTGGCGGTAGTGCGGTTGCAGCTGATTCATGCTGGCGCAATGCACCCGCAGGCCCTGGCTCTGCAATTGTTCCTGCAACTGCCGGGCATAGCCCCAGGTCGTGCCGCCTTGGCTGCCGACCAGCAGAATGATCTGCGCCTGATCGGCCAGCGTGTTATCAGGCCGTGCGCCAGCCAGACGCTTGCGCCGTGCCCAGGAAAGCAGGCCGAAACCGCTGAGAAATAACACGGCCAGGCTGGAGCCGCTGAGGATCAGCGTCCAGAGTGGCGAGTGCGCGCCGGTGTGCAATTCGTAGATGTTTTCGTACAGGCGAGTGGCAAAGCCGTGTTGCTGATAGCTGATCCATTGGCCGGTGCTGGCATTGACGAAGCCTTCACCCGCCGCCGTGCGTACGGTGTAGAAATTGGCATCCGTGTCGCTGGGGAACTCCAGCTCGCGTAAGTCTTGCAGGTCCAGGTTGCGCAGGGCGGCAAGGCTGCTTAGCTCGGCAGCCGGTGCTGAGTAACTGGCGTCTGGATAGGCCGACGAGGCGTCTTGACCATCGTTAATCCAGCCCTGGCTGATTGCCGCTAGATACAACCCACTCAGGGCGAGAATCGCCAGGGCCGGCAGGGTCCAGCGGGCCACGACCATATGCCAGTGAATCAGCCCGCTGCTGGCTGGAATAGGCCGTACTAAGCGGCTCCAACCTCCGAGCCGGCGCGCTAATAGCCAAGCGCCCGTCACTACTAAGATCAGCAAGGCCAGCGCCGCCAGACCACTGAACCAGCGGCCCGGCTCGCCGAGCAGCAACTCGCGGTGCAGGTTGCGCGTCCAGGCAAGCAGGGCGGATGGCTGGTAGGGCGTGATAACCGAGCCGCTGAGCGGATCAACCACCACGGTGCTGTTTTCGTTCGCCGTGCTGAGCGCGACACGCAACTCACCACTGGGTGCCCGCTCGATGCGCTCGATGCCTTGCACCTGGCCGGCAATACGCGCGGCAACATCGGCAACGTTTTCACCGGTTGCTGGCGCCGTTTGCAGGTGTTCAACCAGGGTGCTGCTGGACAACACCAGGCCCGTGGCCGCCGAGACCATCAGCAAGACGCCAAGGAGCAAGCTGAGTACCACGTGGGTGCGTTGCAGCATGAGCGGGCTCCTGGGTTAGAACTGGTAGCTGAAGGTGTTGACGTAGCCTGTTGCGCTACCGGTGGCCGACGAGGGCTGCTGTGTGAGCGGCACTTTTATCTCGGCGCGGTTGTCACGTTTGTCTTCGACGGCGCTGTCGATGCGGATTTCATAGCCGGCATCAATCAGCGCATCTTCGAGCTCGACGGCGACCTCCAGTGTTTGCCCGCTGCCCACGCTGGCGCCAGTGAGGCCGTCGTATTCGGCAGGTTTGTTACCGTCACGCACCCAGTCACGCAGGTGCTTGTAGTACTTGGCCTTCTTGCCGGAGACCCACAGCGTGCGCTGGTAATTGCCCTGCGCATCGGTCACGTAGAACGCCAGGTAGGCCTCGTTACCGCGGTACTCTTTCAAAGTGGTTTGCAGGGTGATTTCGCGGGCTTGGCCCAGCGCGGGCAGCGCCGCTAAACCGGCTAAAGCGAGAGTGAAGGTGGTCTTGTTCATGCTGAGTCTCCAAGAAGGCATGACGCCACCTTAACGACCCAGCCTGAAGCCAAGCTGAACAGCAGAATAGACGGGCTTAAGGACACCTTAAGAATGTTCTGGAACAGGTTTTCCGGTTCAACGTCCGGCCTTTTTTGCAGGCAGGCGGATGGGCCCAAGTAGGCGGTGTGTTGAGCGCTGTTCAGGTGCGCTAAAGAGGGATTGCTGGATGTGCGCCGCCGCGAAGGTCACTGGCCATCTGCGGGTGGCAGCAGGCTACTCGGCCTTGATCTCTTTCAGGTGTTTGTACACCGTCGCCCGGCCCATATTCAGCACGTTGGCGACATAGTTGGCGGCGCTTTTACCTTTGAAGGCGCCTTCGGCGTGCAGGGCTTCGACCAGCTCGCGTTTATGTTCGCGGGTCAGCAGGTTGAGGCCGAGTTGGCGCTGACGCAGCCAGCTGTGCAGGAAGGTGTTGATGCGCTCCTGCCAGTCATCGCGGAACAGCGCGTCGGGCTGCGGCACCAGTTTGCTGGAGGAGAGAAACAGGTCCAGCGCCTGCTTGGCGGTTTCGAACAGCGAGATGTTCAGGTTGATGCACAGCACCGCGATCGGTGTACCGCTGGCGTCACGCAGCACGCTGCTGACCGAGCGGATCTTCTGGCCATCCCAGTTGAGCTTTTCGTAAGGACCGATGGTGCGTTCATCGACCTCGCCGCTGAGCATGTCTTCCAGCGCGGCGTCGTCGCCGATCACCCGCTTGGAGATGTTGTTGGCGATGTAGTCGACTTTCTGCGTGCGAACATCGTGCAGCACCACCTCGGCATGGGGGAAAAACAGCGTGGCGATGGCGTCGGCGATGGTGCGGTAGTTGTCCAGCTCGGGGGAGTGGCGGGGCGGCGTCATGCGGCTAACTCTTCGGGCTCTGGTGGCGTTGCGAGTGTGCCGCAAAGCGCTCGAGGCGTCACCTCGCGCGCGCTCGGCGTTATGTGTTTAGCCGTGCCGGCGAGAGCATGGCCTCGGTTAACCCAAACTGGCGCAAGTGCTCGGGTAACGGCTCGCCGCGCACCAGAGCAGCGCAGGCCATACCCATGGCGGCGGAGGTCTGGATGCCATAACCGCCTTGCGCAGCAACCCAGAAGAAGTCCGCCACCTGCGGGTCGAAGCCGCCCACCAGATCACCGTCGGCGACAAACGAGCGCAAGCCGGCCCAGGTATGCGCCGGGCGCCGGATGCTCAGGTGGGTGTGTTCTTCGATCTGATAAATGCCGAGTGCGATATCCAGCTCTTCTGGTTGCACATCGTGGGGCTCGACCGGGTCAGCGTTGGCCGGCGAGCCGAGCAGCAGGCCGGCGTCGGGCTTGAAGTAGAAGGATTCGTCCAGGCTGACCACGCAGGGCCAGGCCTGGCAATCGATGCCTTCTGGCCCGTCAAAGGTAAAGGCCGCGCGGCGTTTGGGCGTCAGGCCAATGGGCGCGACACCCGCCAGCGCGGCGATTTGGTCGCACCAGCCGCCAGCCGCATTGATCAACACCTTGGCGCGGTATTGCGCGCTGCCGCATTCAACCAGCCAGGCGTCGCCGTCGCGCTGGATGCTCAGCACTTCACGGTGGGTGTGGATTTCGCCACTCTGCTGGCGAATGCCGCGCAGGTAGCCCTGGTGCAGGGCATCGGTGTCGATATCGGCGGCGCTGGGGTCGAGCATGGCGGCCTGCACCTTGTCGCGGCGTAGCACTGGCACCAGCGCGCAGGCTTCGTCAGCGTTCAGCATACGCATCTGCGGCACGTTGGCGCGGCCACTGTCGAATTGGCGCTGCAGTTCTTCGGCGTCACCCGTGAAGTCCACCACCAACTCGCCCCGTGGGGTCAGCAGCGGGTGTTCGGCAAACCCGGCGGGCGGCGCGTCATAAAAAGCGCGGCTGGCGGCAGTCAGGGCGCGCACCTGCGGCGTGCCGTAAGCCACGGTGTAGAGCGCGGCGGAGCGGCCGGTGGAGTGATAACCGGGCAATTGCTCGCGCTCCAGCACAATGGTTTTGCCATGCGCCGCAAGAAAGTAACCGGTGGAAGCGCCGGCGATCCCCGCGCCGATAATCAGGTAGTCCGCCTGCTTCATCAGCATGCCTCCTGCTTGAGTTGGTACAAGGCGTGGGCCAAGGCGACATCTTCCAGGCCCAGGCCGATGGAGCGGAAGAATACCGAGCGGCTGTAGTCCGGGCGAGGGGCTTTAGCGCTGACCAGCTCGGCCAGGTCGCCCTGGATATCGGTGCTGCTCCAACCGAGCTGGCCTGCCAGCAGCATTTCTCCCGCGCTGCTTGGCGTGGTGGCGTGGTAGTCACAGTAAACATCCATGGTCAGCAAACTGGCCGGCGTGACTTCGTGGGCGCGCGGTGCGTTGGTGCTGATCGAGGTGATCAGTGCCGGCTTATCGAGGTCGGCAGGGTCCAGTAACGGCTTGGCTGAAGAGGTGCAGAGCATCACCACGTCGGCGTCGCGCAGGGCATCTGCCTGGCTGGTACAGAGTTCAATACGCGGGTCGAGTTGCCGCAGTTGATGTTTCTGCGCATCAGTCTTGCCGGTTAGGCCGGGTGAGTAGAGGCGAATGCTCTGCCATGGGCGCAGCTGCTTGGCGTAATGCACATGGGCCTGGGCCACGGCGCCGCTGCCGATCACCGCCAGGCGGCTGGCCTGAGGCGCAGCCAGCGCATCCACGGCGACGGCGGTGGTCGCGGCGGTGCGTGCAGTGGTCAGGCTACCCGCGTCACACAGTAGTAACGGCTGGCCGGTCTGCATGGACATCAGCAAGGTCCAGGCGGTGACCAGCGGGCCTTGCTCACGGACGATATAGGGCGAGGTTTTAACCCCGTAAACCCCTGCGCCGGCCAGCACGCCGAGGTAGTTGATAAAGTCGCCGCCGCCATTGGGAAACTCCACCAGCTGCTGCGCCGGTTGCACCGCATTGCCGGCGGCCAGCTCGCGGAACATGGCGACCATGGCCTGGTGCACATCGACCTGGGCAAGCAGCTGCTCGGCTGCGGTTTTATCCAGCACATAGGGGGTGGTCGACATGGGCGGCTCCGTCATGGATTAAACAATTAAATCCATTTTGGACTTTTAGGTATTAATCGACAAGCGCCGACGCGCCAAGTTGATACGCCGCCGCGACGTTCAGCGGGCTTGCCGCAGGCGCTTGCGAAACGCCCCTGGGCTCTCGCCGCAGAGTTGTTTGAACAGCTTGGCGAAGGTGGCGCGGTCCGTATAACCGACGCGTTCGGCGACCTGTTCGAGTGACGCGCCACTGCGCAGGGCGTGCTGTGCGGCGCTGATGTGTACACGTTGCAAGTAGTCGTTGGGCGTCAGCCCGGTGCGGGTCTTGAAGCGCCGTAGCAGGGTGCGCGATGAGCAGTTGGCCTGAGCGGCCAGGCGCTTGAGGTCGATGCGCTCAGCATGATGCTGATGCATCCATTGCAGCAGTGGGGCGAGTGGACAATCGCTGTTGGTGGGCGGCAACAGTGGGGCGAAGCGCGACTGCTGACCGCGCTGAGTATCGAAGACCAGCGCATTGGCCACCTGCTGCATCAACCCGTCGCCGCCATGCTGGGCGATCAGGTGCAGGCACAGGTCGAGCCCGGCATGCGCGCCACCGGAGCTGAGCAGGTGACCGTCCTCGCAGACCAGTTGCTCTATCTGCAGATTGACCTGCGGATAACGCTGCCGAAACTGGCCGGCCAGCGCCCAATGGGTGGTGGCGCGGCGACCCTCGAGTACACCGGCGGCGGCCAGCAGGAAGGCGCTGCTGCACAGGCTGGCCAGTTGTTGATGGGGTGTTCGTTGTGCCAGCCAGGGCAATAGGTCAGCGTTGTCAGCCAGTGTGGTGTCGATGGCGCTGCCGCTGGCGGGCAGCAGAATCAGGTCGGCGCTTTCGGCCAGGCGTAAATCGCCATCGACTTGGATCTGCGCAAAACCGAGGTCGACCGCTTGCCCGTCCAGGCTAAAGCGCTGCAACTGGAACAGCTGCTGCTCGGCCAAGCGGTTGGCCAGGGTGAAGGCATCCATCGCCATACTCAAACTGGAGCAGACGGTTTGCGGGCAAACGTAGAGGGCTATTTTCAGCATGACGGGTTCATGGCTGGCAAGGTTGGCGATTATTGACACAAGACTGTCTTTAGCGCCAATCGCGACTCAGGGTTTTTAGGGCAATACTGCCTGCAGTCGCCTTACGGAGTTCTGCCCAATGAACCATGCTAACGCCGAACTGATCGGCCGCTTCTACCAGGCTTTTCAGCAACTGGATGCCGAGACCATGGCCAACTGTTACACCGAAGATGTGCGGTTTAGCGACCCCGTGTTTACCGACCTGCGTGGTGCGGATGCTGGCGATATGTGGCGCATGCTGTGCGCCAAAGCGCAGGGTTTTACCCTGACGTTCGAGGGCGTGACGGCGGATGATCACAGCGGCCGAGCGCGCTGGGTGGCGACTTACACCTTTAGCCAGACGGGCCGCACCGTGGTCAACCTTATCGAGGCCAGTTTCCGCTTTCGCGACGGCAAGATCTGCGAGCACCGCGATCATTTCGACCTGTGGCGCTGGGCCCGTCAGGCGTTGGGCAGCAAAGGCTTGTTGCTGGGCTGGACGCCTTTTGTGCAGAACGCTATTCGCCAGCAGGCGGGTAAAGGGTTGGCGGCGTTCCAGAGGAATCGCTAAGCTCGGCGACCGTGTTAACTGCCTGCCGATCCGACTGATGCCCGATTCCTCTACTGCGCCTGAGACATCTGCCGCCAAGCCCTGGTTTGTCTACCTGGTGCGGGCAGCCAACGGCGCGCTGTATTGCGGCATCAGTGACGATCCCCATAAGCGCTTTGCCAAGCATCAGAGCGGTAAGGGCGCGCGCTTCTTCCATTCCAGCCCGGCGCAGGCCCTGGTGTATATCGAGGCCTGCGTAGCCAAAGGCGATGCACTGCGCCGCGAGCGAGCGATCAAGGGGCTGGCCAAAGCCGCCAAGGAAACCTTGGTGCTGGCTTACGGCGCTATCGGTGCGGCTGATAACCCACCATCAGGCTAAGCGGGTAGGCCGCTAACGCTTGCGCGGGTAAGCTGCTGCACTACCTGAATCCTTGCGGAGCCTGCCATGCACGAGTTGATCCTGCACCATTACCCGACCTCGCCCTTCGCCGAAAAGGCGCGGTTGATGCTCGGCTTCAAGCAGTTGTCCTGGCGTTCGGTGATGATCCCACCGGTGATGCCCAAGCCTGACCTGACCGCGCTGACCGGTGGCTATCGCAAGACCCCCGTGCTGCAGGTGGGGGCCGATATTTATTGCGACACGGCGTTGATCGCCCGTCGCCTAGAAGCGGAAAAGAACACCCCCGCGCTGTTTCCCGAAGGCCAGGAATTTAACGTCGCCTGCTTCGCCCAATGGGCCGACACCCAGGTGTTTCTGCATGCCGTGAGCCTGGTGTTCCAACCGGAATCCATCGCCGCGCGATTTGGCAAATTGCCGCCGGAGTTTCTCAAGAGCTTTATTGCTGACCGCTCGGCGCTGTTCACTGGCGGCCTGGCGACGCGGGTTCCGCTGGAAGTCGCCAAACACCAGTGGCCGACGCTGATGGCGCGCTTGCAGCAGCAGTTGGAGCGCGAGTCGGGTGACTTCCTGTTCGGTGAGGCCTCGCTGGCGGATATCGCCATGGCCCACCCGCTGTGGTTCCTGCGCGGTACGCCAGTGACGGCGCCGCTGGTCGACGCTTATCCAGCAGTGGCCACGTGGCTGGCGCGGGTGCTGGACTTCGGGCATGGCTCATTCAGCGACATGACTGCAGAAGAAGCCGTTGGCATCGCCCGCGAGGCAACCCCAGCCGCGCTGCCGGATGTCGCCCTGGCTGACCCGAATGGCTTTGCCGTTGGCCAGCAGGTGGCGATTTCTGCCGTCGATTATGGCGTGGATGCGGTAGAAGGTGAGCTGGTCTTCAGCGGCACGGAAGCACTGATTCTGCGCCGCGAAGACCCGCGCGCCGGCACTGTGCATGTGCACTTCCCACGCATCGGTTTTGCCATCAAGGCGCTGTAGAACCTTAATGCCCGGCGCGCTTAGGGCTTTAGGCGCCCGGGCTTAGTACGCGGCCCGCATCGCGCGTGGGTTATAGCCGTGAATCAGGGTGCCGTTGATGTCTATCAGCGGTACGCCGCGGCCGCCGAGGGCCTTGTAGGTGGCATTGCCATTGGCATCCTTCTCGATATCCACTTCCCGATACGCCACGCCGTCGTTCGCCAGTTGTTCGCGGGTCTTGGCGCAATAGCCGCACCACTGCGTGGCGTAAAGCACCACTTCGCTTGGCCGCGCAGCCTGCTCGGGCTGTAACCAGGCGTTGATGTTGTCCCAGTATTGATAGAGCGCCAGTGCGCTTAACAGCAGGATGATTTTCTTCATGGGGCGTTCCTTTGCCTCGCTATTGCGTTGTGGTGCGTGCGCCGGTTGCGCGCGCTGATTAACTGCGCGCCAAATCTGCCAGGCTGAATGGCGCTGGTGTGTCCGGCCAGTCCAGCTGTAACTGTTCCAGCGCGCGGGCCAGCAGGCTGGCCACCAGCCAGTCACGCAACCAGCGGTGATCGGCGGGGATGACATACCAAGGCGCTGCGTCGGTATGGCTGGCGCTCAGTTGCTCGGCCCAGCGCTGCTGGCGCAGGTCGAATTTGCGGTAGGACTGCAAATCGCTGCTGTGTAGCTTCCAGCGCTTATGGGGTTGCTCCAAGCGCTCCTGCAAGCGTTGCTTTTGTTCGTCTTTGGAAATCTGCAAGAAGCACTTGAGTGGCTGAATCGACTGGCTGAGCAATTGCGCTTCGAAGTCCGCAATCGCCTGCTGGCGCGCCGGCAGTTCGGCTGCGCTGCACAGGCCGTCCAGCGGGTCGCTGATCAGCCCTTCGTAATAGCTGCGGTTGAACACGCCGAGCAGGCCCGGTTCTGGCAAGCGGCGCTGGTAGCGCCAGAGAAAATCATGGCGCTGCTCGCAGGCATCGGGCTTTTGAAAGCTGTGAATGCGCAGGCCCTGAGGATCGAAGCTGCTGACCACCCGGCGGATCACGCCGTCTTTGCCGGAGCAGTCAGTGCCCTGCAAGATCAGCAGCAGGGCATTACGGCGGTTGGCCCAGAGCATGCGCTGCTGTTGGTTGAGCCAGGGGCGCAGCTCCGCCATGGCTTGGTGCGCCGTGTGTTTGTCCAGGCCGAATGTACGCGCCGGGTCCTGGCCAAAGGGGGCTGCGGGGTCACACCGACAGCTATCCAACAGGTGGTCAGGCAGGCGTGCCATGGCTAGTTTTTACGGCGTTTGAGTTGATCGGTCAGCTGCGTTGGCAGGTTGCGGATCACCAGGGTATCGCTGCTTTCGTCGTACTCGACCTTTGAGCCGAGCAGGTGCGCCTCGAAACTGATCGACAGGCCTTCGGCGCGCCCGGTAAAGCGCTGGAACTGGCTGATCGTGCGCTTATCGGCCGGGATTTCCGGCGACAGGCCGTAATCCTTGTTGCGGATATGGTCGTAAAAGGCCTTGGGGTGTTCTTCGTCGATCAGCCCTGAGAGCTCAGTCAGGGTCATGGGCTCGCCCATCTTGGCTTGGCTGCTGGCGTAGCTGACCAGGGTCTTGGTTTTCTCGCGGGCTTGCTCTTCGGGCAGGTCTTCGCTTTCGACGAAGTCGCTAAAGGCTTTCAGCAGGGTGCGGGTTTCGCCGGGGCCGTCGACACCTTCCTGGCAACCGATAAAGTCGCGGAAGTATTCCGAGACCTTTTTGCCATTCTTACCTTTGATAAACGAGATGTACTGCTTGGAGTTGGCGTTGTTACGCCACTCGGAAATATTGATCCGCGCCGCCAGGTGCAGCTGGCTGAGGTCCAGGTGTTTGGCGGTGGTCACGTCCAGCGTGTCGGTGACGGCCACGCCATCGCTGTGATGCAGCAAGGCAATGGCCAGGTAGTCGGTCATGCCTTGCTGGTAATGGGCGAACAGCACATGGCCGCCGGTGGACAGGTTGGACTCTTCCATCAGCTTTTGCAGCTGCTCCACGGCCTGGCGGCTGAACGCGGCAAAGTCCTGACCTTCGTCCAGGTAATGCTTGAGCCAGCCGCTGAACGGGTAGGCCCCAGACTCCTCATGGAAAAAGCCCCAGGCCTTGCCCTGTTTGGCGTTATAGCTCTCGTTAAGGTCCGCGAGCATATTCTCGATGGCCTGCGAGGCCGCCAATTCAGTGTCCCGGGCGTGCAATACGGCGGGGGTGCCATCAGGCTTCTTGTCGATCAGGTGGACGATGCAGTGGCGGATCGGCATAGCGGCCTCGTGGTGCGTAAACGGAAAGCGCGCATATTAACCGACCTTCGCTTCGGCAGTCGTGCGCCGCTGGTAAGCGGTCAGGCGTTCGATCATATAGCGCAGGTGCATGTGCAGCTCATACAGCTCATTGGAGTAGGACAGCGGCACCTCCACGCGCGCCAGCTCGTCCTCAAGCTTTTCTAAGCGTTCAATCTCGGCGCCGATGTCGCTGTCCAGATTGCCCTTGTACAGCTGTTGGTCGATTTCGCGCAGGTGCTTGTACCAGCGGTAAATGCGCGCACGGATACGCCATTGGTAGATCGGGCCGATGGCCTTGAACAGCGGGAATAGCAAGATCACCAGCGGAATGGCGAGGATGATGTAACGGTCGGCCAGCGAGGCAATGCGGAACGGCAGGTAGCGCTGCAGGATTGGCAGACCCTTGGCGTAGTAATACTCAGCCTGATCGAGAATCGGCAGCGACAGCGGCGGCCGAGCCGGATAGCTGCCGGCCGGGTCGAGCAGGCTGCCGTTTTTCAGTACGGTCTTGGCGGCTTCGAGGATCAGTGGGGTGATTGAGGGGTGAAAGTCTTCGCCGGCCGCCAGTGTGGCGACCGGGCCTAGGGTGACAATGTCCTGGTTCGGTGTGTTGTGCGCCAGGTCGAGCATGCCTTCACCGACCTCCAGGCGGCTCAGGTATGGCAGACGCGCGAGGTAGGCGTCGATACGGTGCAGGCCAACCAGACGGATTTTTTCTTCTGCGGCCAAGCGCTGGATCAGTGCGTTTTCCGCCGGCCCAACGAAGAAGGCCGCATCCAGCTGGCCGTCGATCAGGGCGTCGGCGGCGCGACTGCCGCCCAGTTCTTGCCATTGCGGCGGATAGTGCTCGGCCTCTATGCGGTTGGCACTTAGCAGTGCGGCGGTCACCGCTTGCGTGCCGCTGCCTGCTGAACCAATCGCCAGGCGCAGTTTCATCAGGTCGGCCAAACGCTCGAACTTGACCTTGTCGCCAACGAACAGCCATAGCGGCTCGCGGTACATCACGCCCAAACCTGAAATCTTGGCGCGCTGCTCCTCGTCCAGGGTCAGCTCTTGGCCGCTCTGCACCAGGGCCAGTTCCACTTCGCCAGCGGCGAGTTTGCTCAGGTTGTCTTGCGAGCCTGCACTGGGCACCAGCTCCAGGCTGAAGCCCTGCAGCGCCAGCTCGCTTTGCAGGCGCTCGCCAAACGCGTGGTAGCCACCGCCCTCGGCCCCGGTGGCTAGGCGCGCATGCATGGGCGGCGGCGGTGCCGCAAAATAAAACAGCGCACCCACCAACCCGGCCAGTACGGGGACCAGCCAGAGGTTGGTGAGGATGAGGATTTTCAGATCACGTAGAATGCGGCGCATGGTCGGTCCTTGTCATTACCTAGCTGGGATTGAGGGTAGCTGGAATGACTGACCCAGTTAAGGGTTAGCGCCAGGTTCAGTGTGGCCCGGTTGCCAGTCGGATGCTGCGCTGCTCGTTCCAATGGTCCAGCAGGCCGAGCACCGCCAGCAAAGCCAGGGCATAGCCTGCATCCACGCCGAGCATCAGCAGCACCAGCCCGCACAGGAGTGCGCTGAATGCTGCCAGCCAGCGCCAGATACCGCGCAGCAACAGGGTGCCGGCGGCCATGCTGAGCAGGTAGACCAGCACAAAGTTACCGTTGGCGTAGCGGATCAGGTCATCCACCGTCAGCTCAAGCACGTTCGCCAGGATGGCGCACAGGGCGCAGCTCAGGATCACCAGTAGCAGGGCGCGGGCTGGCACGCCGTGATGGTTGCGCTGGGCCAGGCTGGCCGGCAGCTTGCCTTCGTCAGCCAGGCTCCAGATCAACCGGGCAAAGCCCTGCATATACACATTCATCGAGGCAAAGCAGGCCAGGTAGCCGACCGTGGCGGCCAGCCAACGGGCTTTCTCGCCCAGCAGCACATCGAGCAGGCGCGGCAGCGAGGCGGCATCGCTGGTCACATCGCCGTAGGCATGGAAGCTCAATACGGCCACCGAGCAAGCCCAGTACACCAAGCCTGCGAGTAGCACGCCAAACAGCAACGCCAGAGGGAAGTCGCGTTCGGGGTTCTTGAATTCTTCGCCCATGTGGGTGAACGCCTCGATGCCGACAAAACACCAGAACATCACCCCCAGTGCTGCGGGCAGCAGGTGCCAGGAGCCGCCGATGGGTGGGAGCAAGGGCTGGCTGCTGACAGGCAGGTCGCCGACCCACCAGATCAATGCGATGGTGCTGATAATGGCCACGGCAATCGCGCCTTGAATCAGCCCGGAGGCTTTCGCCGGTCGCTGGCCAAGCCAGAGCATGGCCGCCAGGGTGGCCAGTTGAATGATCAGGGCCTGGTTGCTGTTGAGGTCAAACAGCGCCTGCCAGAAACCGCTGGCGATGTTGAGCGCAGCCGGTAAACCCACCGGCAGCACGGCGAGAAACAGCCAGGCGCTGAGACGTTCCATGCGCGGGCCAAAGGCGCGTCCAATCAGGTGCGGCGCGCCGCCGGCATGGGGAAAGCGGCGGCCCAGTTGGGCAAAGGTAAAGGCCACTGGCAACACCAGGGCGATGAGGATCATCCAGGCCCACAACGACGCCTCACCGGCGGCCGTGGCCGCCAGGGCAGGAATCACGAAAATCCCGGTGCCAAGCAGCGAGGTGCTCAGCAGACTAATCCCTTGTAGCAGGCCCAATTCCTGATTCAGACGACTCATGTTGTATGCTCTACGGTTTCGTTCGCCATGTTAAATCGCCCGCCTGATTCAGGCAGCTGGCGAAACGTCGGCTTTGCCCGACGAATCGGCGGCATTCTCCAGCAAATTGCTTTTGAGAGCACCCCGTGGACAAGTTCGATCAGCAGATACTCGCCCTGTTGCGCGCCGACGCGCGCTTACCCGTTAGCCAGATCGCCCGCGAGGTCAACCTGTCGCGTTCAGCGGTCAGTGAGCGGATACGTCAGTTGGAGCACAGTGGCGTCATCAGCGGTTACCACGCTCACGTGGCGGTGCCGGGTGAGGCGGCAATCAAGGTCTATCTGGAACTGTTCTACAACGGTGGCCGTTGTGAGCACTATGTCGAGTTGATGCGCGTGTTTCCGGAAGTGCGCCGTTGCAGTGGTATCAGTGGCGAGACCGACATGTTGGTTTACATCGAAGCGCCGTCGATGCTGCGCTTCAGTGAGGTGCGCGGCGAGATCGAAAACTTCCCCGGTATGCAGAAAGTGAAGACCCACATGATGGTTAAGGATTGGGTGTTCTAAACATGCGCATCCTGCACACCTCCGACTGGCACCTCGGCCAGCACTTTATGGGCAAAACCCGCCAAGCTGAGCATCAGGCCTTCTGCGTCTGGCTGATTGAGCAGGTGCGCGAGCAGGCGGTGGATGCCGTACTAATTGCCGGCGATATCTTCGACACCGGTGCGCCGCCCAGTTACGCCCGCGAACAGTACAACCGCTTTATCGTCGAGCTGCGCGCCAGCGGTTGCGAGCTGGTGGTGTTGGGCGGTAACCATGATTCGGTGGCCATGCTCGGTGAGAGTAAAACCCTGTTGGCGCAGCTGGGCACGCGGGTGATTCCCGGTGTTTGTGAGCCGATTGAAGAGCAACTGCTGGTGCTGCATCGGCGTGATGGTGCGCCGGGGGCGATTCTTTGCGGCATTCCGTTTATTCGTCCTCGCGATGTGTTGCTCAGCCAGGCCGGGCAGAGCGCCCAGGATAAACAGCAGTCCTTGCAGCAGGCGATCCAGCAGCACTATCAAGACCTGTATGCCTTGGCCGAAAGCAAACGCGCCGAGTTGGGCGGCAACCTGCCGATTATTGCCAGCGGCCACCTGACCACGGTCGGCGCCAGCGCCAGCGATTCGGTACGCGAGATTTATGTCGGCAGCTTGGAGGCCTTTCCCACCAGCGCCTTCCCGCCGGCGGCCTATATCGCGTTGGGGCATATTCACCGCCCGCAGAAGGTCGGCGGCCTGGAACATATCCGCTACTGCGGCTCGCCGATTGCCCTGAGCTTCGATGAAGCCAAGCAGCAGAAGGAGGTGCTGCTGGTCGAACTGGATAGCAGCGGCCTGCGCCAGATCACCGCGCTGCCGGTGCCGCGTTTTCAGCCGCTGCTGTCCTTGCGTGGCTCGCTTAAAGAACTTGAAAGCGCCATTCAGGAAGCAGCCAAACAGGGCAGTGCCGAGCAGCCAGTTTGGCTGGAAGTTCTAGTGGGCACCGACGACTACCTGAGTGACTTGCAGCTGCGGATTGTCGCGTTGTGTGAGGGGCTGCCGGTCGAAGTGCTACGCATCCGTCGCGAGCGCGGTAATGCCAGCGCCAGCCTGCAAGGCAAGGCTAAGGAAACCCTGGATGAGCTGAGTGTGGAGGATGTATTCGCCCAACGGCTAAGCAGCGAAACCCTCGACGAAACTGAGCAAGCCAAGCTGCTGGGGCTCTATCAACACGTGGTCAGTGAGCTGCGCGAGGGCGAGGTATGAAGATCCTTAGCCTGCGTCTAAAGAATCTCAATTCTCTCAAGGGCGAGTGGAAGATCGACTTCACCGCCGAGCCGTTCAAAGACAACGGCCTGTTTGCCATCACTGGGCCGACCGGCGCGGGCAAGACCACGCTGCTGGATGCCATCTGCCTGGCTCTGTATCACCGCACCCCGCGCATGAGCACGGTATCGGCCAGCGCCAACGAGCTGATGAGCCGGCACACCGCCGATTGTCTGGCCGAGGTCGAATTCGAGGTCAAAGGCGTCGGTTACCGCGCCTTCTGGAGCCAGCGCCGCGCCCGCGACAAAGCCGACGGCGCGTTGCAAGCGCCCAAGGTTGAGCTGGCCGCTGCAGATGGGCAGATTCTCACCGACAAGATCAACGAGAAGCTGCGCGAAACCGAGCGCCTCACGGGCCTCGATTTCGAGCGCTTTACCAAATCCATGCTGCTGGCTCAGGGCGGCTTTGCTGCCTTTCTCGAAGCCAACGCCAATCAACGCGCCGAGCTGCTGGAAGAGCTGACCGGCACCGACATCTACGGGCAGATTTCCCAGCGGGTGTTCGAGCAGACCCGTGAGGTCAAGGCTGCGCTTGATCAATTGCGCGCCAAGGCCTCCGGCGTCGAGCTGCTAAGTGAAGAACAGCGCACGCAGTTGCAGGCGCAGGTTGCGCAATTGGCTGTTGAAGAAGCCAGCCTGGGCACAGCGCAAACCGAACTGCAGCGCCAGCGCCGCTGGTGTGAGGACCTGAGCAAGACCCAGGCCCAGTTGCATGCCAACCAGAAGGCCGAGCAGGCCGCGCAGGATGAGTTGCAACTGGCCCAGCCGCAGCTGGCGCAATTGGCCGCCAGCGAGCCGGCGCTACGTTTGCAGCCGTTGCACCATGACTGGCAACAGGCCCGCCAGAGCCTGACGCAGACCGAGCAGGGCCTGCAGCAAAATGCCGCTGACCAGCGCCAGGTTGAACAGGCTATCGCCGAGCAGACGTGGCAGGCCCGCGAACTTAGCGCTCTGCTACTGGCCGATTGCCAAGCGCAACGTCAGCAGTTGGCCGAGCGTCTGCAGCAGTTGCAGCAACAACTGGCCGCGCAGCCGCAGCATGGCCGTCTAGGCGAGCAGCTGGGCAGTTGGGGCGAACAATTGAAGGTACGCCAGCAACTGGCTGGAGAAATCGCCCAGCTGCAACTCAGTCAGCAGCAACTGCAAGACAACATCGCCGGCCTGCAGGCGCAGCTCAGCCAGCAGAATGAACAGCTTGGCGCCGAACTGAAACACCTGCAGCAGGCGCGCGAGCAGGAAGATGCCGCTCAGCAGCAACACACTGCATTGCTGGCCGGGCGCAGTGAGGCGGCCTTGCGTGAGCGCTGGCAGCAGCTGCATATCCAGGGCGGTTTGCTGACTCAGCTGGCTGACGTGGCCGTGGCCCAGCAGCGCCTGACGGCCGAACAAACGCTACTGGCCAGCGCCCTGACGCTGCTGCGCGAGCAGCATCAGGCCAAGGGCGCCGAGGTGGCGCAGTTGCGCCTGAGCTACAAGGACCTGCAGCAACAGGTGCAGACCCAGGAAAAACTGCTGGAGCAGGAGCAACGCATCCAGGCCCTAGAAGCCCATCGCGCCCAGCTGCAGCCAGGCGAGGCCTGCCCACTGTGCGGCTCCGAGGCGCATCCGGCGATCAACGCCTATCAGGCCCTGGATGTTTCGGCGACCAAGGCGCTGCTCACCCGCAAGCGTAGCGAGCTGGAGGCCCTGACTGAACAAGGCCGGCAATTGGTTGGCGAGCTGGAAAAACTTGCCGCGCGCCTGGAACAACAGCAACAGCAGTTTGAGCGTGGCCAGCAGACCCAGGTCGAGCAAAGTGAGCGCTGGCAGACGCTTAGCGCGCAACTGGAAAATCCGTTGGCTGATGCCGTTGCCCTGGCTGAGCAGCAGGCGCAACAGAGCATCGAGTTGCAGCAACTGCAGCAGCAACTTGAGCAGTTGCAACAGTTGGGTAGCAGTCTTGAGCAACGTCAGCAGGCGCGGCTGGGTCTGCAACAGCAGTGCACTGAGCTGGAGCAGCAGCAGGCGCTTAACCGCTTGCAATTGCAGCAACGTCAGGAGCAGTGCGCGCAGGGCCAGTTGCGTTTGCAGCAGTTGCTAGACCTTGCCCATGAGCGCAGTGAAAGTCTGAGTCAGGCCCTGGCCAGCTTTGGCTATCAGTTGCCGGATGACGCCCGTGCCTGGCTAGCCGAGCGTCAGGCCGAATGGCAGCGCTGGCAACACAATCAGCAGCAAAGCTTGGATCTACAGCGCGAGCTAGGTGAGCTGGATCATGACCTGCAGGTCGCTATGCAACTGGCTCAACTCTGGCAGCAGCGTTGGGCCGCGTTGGAACTGGCCGATCAACCGGCCTTGGCCAAACCCGCTGATGTGCAGGCAGCCTTGCAGCAGGCGCAGGTTCAGTTGGAGAACGTGCAGCGCCGGCAGCAGCAGCTGGCCGGTAGCCGGCAGGCCCTGGCCAGCAGGCATCAGGAGGAACAGCTGCGCCTGCAGCAGGCTGAACAGCAGTGGGCTGCTGCGTTAAGCGCAAGCCCGTTTAATGATGAGGCGGGTTATCTGGCCGCCTTGCTGGATGAGGCGCAGCGCGTCGCCTTGCAACAATTGCGTCAGCGCCTGGATAAAGCCCTGAGCGATGCCCTGGCGCTGGCCAGTGCAGCCGCACATCAGCTGGCGGCCCTGCAAGTCAGTCCGGCCACCTCGCTTGGTCTTGCGCAACTGGATGAACAACTACTCACCCTTAACGCCCAGCTAAAAGCCCTGAGCGAACGCCAGGGCGAAATCCGCGCCCAGCTGCAGGGTGACGATGCGCGCAGGCTAGGCCAGCAAAGCCTGTTCGCGTCGATCAGCCTCAAGCAGGGCGAGTACGACCTGTGGCAGCAACTCAATAGCCTGATTGGCTCGGCCGATGGCGCCAAATACCGCAAGTTCGCCCAGGGCCTGACCCTGGATCATCTGGTCTACCTGGCCAACCAGCAACTGGAGCGCCTGCATGGCCGTTATCAGTTGGCGCGGCGCAGCAGTGGCGAGCTGGAGTTGGAAGTGCTCGATACGTGGCAAGCCGATGCGGCGCGTGACACCAAGACTTTGTCCGGCGGCGAGAGTTTTCTGGTCAGCCTGGCGTTGGCCTTGGCGCTGTCCGATCTGGTCAGCCACAAGACCAGCATCGACTCGCTGTTCCTCGATGAAGGCTTCGGTACCCTCGACGGCGAAACCCTGGAGGTGGCGCTGGATGCGTTGGACAACCTCAACGCCAGCGGCAAGATGATTGGCGTGATCAGCCACGTCGAGGCGCTTAAGGAGCGCATTCCGGTGCAGTTGAAAGTGCACAAGGGTGTGGGGATGGGCTACAGCGGCCTGGACAAGCGTTTTGCGGTTGACCCACGGGGCAATTGAGCGATCCCGCGGGGGCGTTTGCCACGCTAGCCAAGGTGTGTGCGTGCGCCGTGCGGGCTTACCCATCGAGCACCTTAATGCTTGGTACCTGCCAGGCAGCGGTGCATGATCGTGCTTCGTTCTGCTGAGTAGTCGCCCATGGCCAAGCCTCCCGTTGCTCCCCCTTCGTCCTCTGCGCTCGGGCGTTTCCTGACCTTGGCAAGCACTGCCACGCGCATCGGCAGCCGTGTGCTGGGGCAAAAGCTGATTCCTGGGCGCAGTGGCATTGACTGGCAGCCGGTGGCTGAGTTGCTGACGGATGTGTTGGGTGAGATGAAAGGCCCGGTGCTCAAGCTGGGACAAATGGCGTCGCAGTGGCAGGGTGTGCTGCCCGAGCCGGTGGCGCGTGCCCTGAGTTCACTGCAGAACCGTGTGCCGGCTTTGCCCTTTAGCGCCCTGCGCGAGCATTTGCAGCAGGTGTATGGCGCGGACCTTGGGCAGTTCTTTCAGCAGATCGATGAGCAACCCTTCGCCGCGGCTTCGCTGGGCCAGGTGCATCGCGCCGTGGCGGCGGACGGCCGAGCGCTGGTGCTCAAAGTGCAATACCCGGGCATCGCCGAGATCTGCCACGCGGATCTGCGTCAGTTGCGCCGCTTGCTGCCGCTGGGGCGTTTGTTTCGCGCCCCTGCCGCGCAGCTGGAAGGTCTGCATCAAGAGCTGGCGGCGGTCATTGCGGCCGAGTTGGATTACCCGGCGGAGATGCGTCGCTTGCAACACTTCCGCGCGCATTTTGCCGATTGGCCGGGCCTGCGCTTGCCGCAACCCTATGAGGACCTCTGTCGTCCCGGGGTGCTGGCGCTCAGCGAGGAAACGGGGTTGTCGTTTGCCGAGGTCGGCCAGGCCAGTGCCGAAGTACGCGAGCGCCTGGCCCTGACCCTGGTGCGCTGGCTGAGCGCTCAAGCATTTGACTTGGGGCTGCTGCATGCCGACCCGCATCCGGGCAACTTTGCCTACACCGCGGCCGGTGAATTAGTGGTGTATGACTTCGGCTGTGTGCAGGCGTTATCAGCGCCGTTGCTGGCGGCCTATGTGCAAGCCTACAAGGCCTTGCAGGCGCGCGATGGCGAGCAGCTGGAGCAGGCTTTTCAGGCGCTCGGCACACGCCAGCCAAAATCGACCATTCCTTATGGATTTTACCGCCAGCTGCATTGCTTGCTGGGGCCGTTGCTGCAGCCTGGCGTGCACTGGGATTTTGCCGCCATACCGCTGCATGAGCAGGTGCAGCGCTTGTTGCCGGATGTGCTGGGCGCGCTCGGCAGCTTGCAACCGTCACCGGCCACTTTGCTGGTCAATCGTACGCTGGAAGGGCATTACTGGAATCTCAGCCGCCTCGGCGTGGCGCTGCCGGTGGCGGATCTGCTGCAGGGATCACTGGCCGAACGCTAGCGCATTGTTGTCACGGTGACGGCTTTACCCTGCTCGATGCGAGTCAGATAGACCGCATCTGAACCCTGATGGCGGTTACGTGAAAACGCCACCGTGAAGCCACCGAGGTCCATATCAAGATGCTCCAACGCGTCGATAAAGGCCTCGCGTGTCGGCGCTGCGCCGGCCTTGCGCAGCGCCTCAATAAACACCCGCGCGCCGATGTAACCCTCAAGCGAGGCGTGATCAACGTCAGTGCCTTGCATGTCCGCCTTATAAGCCTGCACCAGTGCGTGTGAGGTGTCGTTAGGTGAAGGCACAACTTGGGAGATGTACACCCCATCCGCATCACGCCCCGCCACGGCGATAAGCCGCTCAGAACCGATAAACGACACGCTGATAAAGCGCGTCTTGAAGTTCAGCGCTTTCGCCTGTTTGATCGCGGCCGCCAGTTGCTTGTAAGTACCTACAAAGAACACCGCTTCTGGCTGAGTGCGCTGCAGCGCCTTGATGGCCTCCGTCACCTCCAGCGAGTTGCGCTGAATGCGCGCCTGCGCATAAATCTTCAGGTCGCGCTTGAGCAGGGCACCGTTAAGGCCGCTTTTGACGGATTCACCGAACGAGTCGTCCTGCATCAGGATGGCAATCTTGCTCAGCTTGAGGTCCGCGGTGATCCGCTCGACCAGCTGCTCGGTCTCCTCGATATAGGACGCCCGAATATTGAACACTCCGGGTTTTACCGGTGTGCGCAGAAATTCAGCCCCACTGAATGGGAATAGGTAAGGCACCTGCGCCCGCTGGGCGATCGGCACGGCTGTGCGTGAGGTCGGTGTGCCGACATAGCCGAGCAGCGCAAACACTTGCCGCGTCTTGAGTAAGCTCTGGGTATGCACCGCCGTGCGGCTGGGCTCATAGCCATCATCAAGGCTGAGCAGGCTGATACGTCGGCCGTGAACACCACCTGCGGCGTTTATGCGCTGGAAGTAGGCCTGCACACCGTTGCGCATGCTCTGGCCCAGCGCAGCGGCGGGGCCACTTTGCGCATTGACCATGCCGACGCGCACCTCGTCTGGGCTTAGCCCCGGTTCGGCGGCGACGGATAATCCGGGCAGCAATAGGCAGCTGATAAAAAGGCTAACCAGCCGCTGTCGAAACGTCATTGTTTGATTCCTGGCCATGGTTACCGGTCGCACTCGTACAGGCTGTTACAGGGTTGCTTAGGGTGGGCGGGCATGTGCTGCATGTAATTCTCTAAAACACTCTAGCCACGTGTGAAAGGCCCCGGGCGATCACTCGCTTGTGGGGGCGGCCACGGCGGGCGGCTCCAGCTGGTACTTGCCTTGTTGAAGGTCATCGAAGTAGCGCTGGTAGCGCCCGTTTTCGCGCCATAGCTGCAGGCGTTTATTAAAGCGCTCTAGCAAGGCCGGGCTGCTTTCCAGGCTTTTCGGCAGCATCAGGTAACTGCGGTTAATCAGCAGCGGTTTGCGGTGATGCGTAATACGCGCCTGCTCCGCCGGGCTGAAGTGGCTGCGCAGTGAGGCATAACCCACGTTCATCTCCTGCGGATAGAGCACTACGCGCTCCTTGAGCAGCTTTTCAAAGTTCTGCGTGTCGCTGGACACGCGCTCGATTTTGACCTTGCCGGTGGCGAGGAAACGATCGAAATCCGCGCCGTAGCTGTATTCCAGGCCGCCACCGAGGGTCATGCCGGTCAAGTCGTCAAAGCGACGCCAGTCAAAGGGCAGGCTTTTCAGGTGAAAGAACACAAACTGCTCATCCAGTAACGGTGCGCTGAAGAGAAAATCAGCCTCGCGCTCATGCTTGTGCATCCACACGGCTGTAGCATCAAAGCGGCCGCCTGCAGCCGAGGAGTAGGCGCGCGGCCAAGGCAGGAACTGGAAGTTTACGCGGTAGCCCTCAGCGGCGAACAGGTCACTGATCAGGTGAGCGATAACTCCGTTGTGTTTTAAGTCGCTGGACAGGTAGGGCGGCCAGTCCCCGACGCTGATGTTCAACGCTGGCTGTTCGCTGGCTTGTGTGGGTAGGCCCAAGAATAAGCACGCGGCGACGAACAAGTTTTTCCACTTCATTGATGTCCCTTACTGCAACCGATAATGCAGGTGCGTGTGTGCTCTCAGTACAGTAATACCATCGCCGTGCTGTGGATGAAACGCCATTAATGCGTCATTAAACCGTCATCGCGTGGGTTAAGACTGCTGCGGATTTGTTCAATCCCCCTGTCTTTGCTCAAGGATAGTTACCGTGCTGCGTATCCCAACCTTGTGTGCGCTATTTGCCCTGGCCCCATTGGCGTCGGCCCTGGAGCTGAAACCCCTGGGGCATTACCAAAGCGGTTTTGCTGAAGGTACTGAAATTGTCAGCATGCAGGCGTCCAGCCTGCGCGTGGCGGTCTCCAATAGCGCCGAAGGCCTGGTGGATATTCTGCAACTGGACCCGGCCAAGGGCCTCGACCGCCTGGCGCGCTATAACCTGGCGGCCGAGGCAGCGGGGGAAATCACCTCGGTGGCCTTCCACCCCAGCGAAGACCTCTTTGCCGTGTGCATCCGCGACCGCGATAGCCTGAAAAACGGTCGGTTAGAGTTTCGCAGCGCGGCCGATGGCAAACTGCTGAATAGCCTGGAAATCGGCATTTGGCCGGACAGCGTGGCATTTTCGCCCAAGGGTGATTTCATCGTGGTGGCCAACGAAGGTGAGGGCTATGTACGTGACGGTGCAGGTTTTCGCAGTGGTGAAGGCTCGATCAGCCTGATCGATCTGCGCGGTGGCGTGGCGGCAGCCAAACACAGCCTTATCAATCTGCCGGATCTGGCCGGTGTCGAGGGTGCGACCCAAACCGAGCACAAGCGTTTGCTGGAGCGGGAGATCGACGGTGAAGAGCTGAAAATTCCCTTCGGCACCCGCCCTGAGCATATCGAGCCGGAATACGTGGCCTTTAGCCCGGACGGGGCGCGTGCCTACATCAGCCTGCAGGAAAACAATGCGGTTGCCGTGATTGATGTCATGCAGGGCAAGCTGGCCAAGGTGTTTGGCCTGGGCACGGTGCGTCATGCGGCGGATATTGTGGATGACGGCAAGTACGACCCGAGTGCCGAACTGTTCGCCCTGCGCGAGCCGGATGCCGTGGCCGTAAGCGCCGATGGCCGTTACCTGATTACGGCTGATGAAGGCGACAGCGACCCGAAAATCGGTAAAACCAAGGCCGGCTTGCCCAGCGGTGGTGGCCGTACGGTTAGCGTGTTTGATGCCATGAGCGGCACATTACTCGGCGATACAGGCAGCCAGCTTGACGACAAGGCTGCCGCTGCCGGCGTTTACCCGGATGCGCGCAGCCCCAACAAGGGCAGTGAGCCGGAAGGCGTGGTGAGTTTCGATGCCTTCGGCAAGCGTCTGGCGGTGGCAACCCTGGAGCGCGCGGACTCGCTGGCGCTGATTGATCTCGATCAGCCGAATCAACCGCAGGTGCTGCAAGTGATTGGTGCAGGCGATGGCACAGGGTCCGGCAACCTGGCGCCTGAGGGGCTAGCGCATGTTGAGCACAATGGCCGACATTTCCTGGTGACTGGACTGGAGAAGAGCGGCAACGTCGCGTTGTTTGAACTGGTCAAATAATGCCTTGAAGCAAACGTAGGATGGGTTAGCCGCCACGTATATCCGCGCTCATGCACCTATAGCGAGGCGGCGTAACCCATCACTGCGGCATTCAGCGCCACGGGTATCACGAGGGACGTCCATGTCCCTCTCCCTACGACCAGCGTTCTTTACGCCATGCCTGTTGCTGCTCAGGCGTCTGGAAGGTCCAGGCGACAAAGCGGCTCTGCTTCTGGCCCTGGGCCATTTCCACGGTCTGTACTTGTAGCGCGCCAGCCTGTTTCAGTGCGCTGTAAACGCCCTGCAGATTACCGGCCTTGGAGATCAGGCTGCTAAACCACAGCACCTGCTGGCCAACGGCGGCACTTTCCCTGATCAACTGACTGACAAACGCCGCTTCGCCACCCTTGCACCACAACTCCGCCGCCTGGCCACCGAAGTTCAGCACCGGCAGTTTGCGCTTGGGGTCGAGCTTGCCGAGGTTGCGCCACTTACGTTTGCTGCCGCTGCTGGCCTCTTCGGCGCTGGCGTGGAAGGGCGGGTTGCACAGCGTCAGGTCGAAGCGCTCATCGTTGTTCAGCAGGCCCTGAAAAATATGCGCGCTGTCGCGTTGTTGGCGCAGCTCGATGGCTGCGGCCAGCCCTGGGTTGGCCTGCACGATGGCTTTGGCTGAGGCGATGGCCTCGGCGGCAATGTCCGCGCCGAGAAACTGCCAGGCGTATTCGCGGTTACCCAGTAGCGGGTAGATGCAGTTGGCGCCGACACCCACGTCCAGCGCGCGCACTTTGGCCCCGCGCGGTATCTCGCCAGCATTGCTGGCGGCCAGTAGGTCGGCCAGGTAATGCAGGTAATCGGCGCGGCCAGGGATCGGTGGGCACAGGTAATCTGCCGGAATATCCCAATGGTTGATGCCGTAAAACTGTTTGAGCAACGCCCGGTTGAACACCTTGACCGCCGCCGGATTGGCGAAGTCGATGCTCTGATTGCCATAGGGGTTGATGATCACAAAGGCTGCCAGTTCAGGGCTGGCCTTGATCAGCGCGGGGAAGTCATAACGGCCCTGGTGACGATTGCGCGGGTGCAACTGGCCCTTGGCGGTATCTGGCTTGGGCGCAGGCGGACGTGGCGCAGTGGTTTTGTTGCTGGGGCGTTTGGCTGGCGGGAGCATGGTCTGGCTGTCGAGCGAGTGGGGGGCGGGATTTTCCCACAGCCGCGGGCCGGCTGCAGGAAAACTCAACGTTTGCCGTTGTGGCGCCGGTCTAGAGCGGGAAAATCCATGGCACCAGTAGCACGGTGACCAGCATTACCAGCAAGGTGAAGGGCACTCCCACCCGCACGAAGTCGCCGAAGCGGTACTGCCCAGGCCCCAGCACCAGCGTGTTTACCGGCGAGGAGATAGGCGTCATAAAGGCTGCCGAGGCCGCCAGCGCGACGGTCATGGCAAAGGGGTAGGGCGAAGCGTTCAGCGCCTGCGCGGTGGCGATGGCCACCGGAGCCATGAGCACGGCGGTGGCGGTGTTGGAGATAAACAGGCCGATTACCGCTGTCACGGCAAACAGGCAGGCGAGAATCCCCCGTGGGCCGGCCTCGCCCAGCAGTTGGACCAAACCGTGCACGGCCAGGTCAACCCCGCCGGTTTGTTGCAAGGCCTGGGCGAACGGCAGCATGCCGACGATTAGAATCAGGGTCGGCCAGTGGATGGCGCGGTAGGCGCTGTCCAGGTCGATGCAGCGAAATGCGCCCATCAGCAAGCAGCCAATCAGTGCGGCCATGACATTGGGCAGCAGACCGCTGAGCATCAGCGTCACCATCACCGCGAGGCTGAGCAGGGCGTAGGGGGCCTTGCGCGCCGCCGGGGCCACTTCATCCACTTCGGCCGGCAGGCTCAGCACCAAGAAGTCGCGGCTCAGGCCCTGTAGGCGGTGAATGTCGCGCCAGTTGCCGGCCACCAGCAGGGTGTCAGAAGGTTTTAGCTTCTCGTCCACCAGCACCCCTTGCAGCGCTTCACCATGACGGCGTAAACCGACCACGTTGAGTTTGTATTTGCTGCGAAAGCCCAGCTCGAAGATGCTTTTGCCGGGTAATTGCGATTCCGGCGGCAGGGCGATTTCGGCCAGGCCCAGTTGATGGGCGTGCAGGCTGAAATAGGAGTGCGCTAGGTTCATTGGCTCCAGTCCCAGGCTGTGGTACGCATCCAGCAGGCCTATGGTCGGGCTGGCGAGGTCCACCAGCAGCACGTCGCCGGGTTCCAGCAAGGTGTTGCCGGTGGCCATCAGCAGCAAGGTCCGAAATTTACGCTGGCGTTCAACCGCGATCACGTTGATGCCGTACTGCTGGCGCAGTTCCAGTTCGTTGAGGGTCTGGTTGGCCAGGGGCGAATCGACGCGCACTTTCAGGCGTCGCTCGCGTTCGTTGAGCCGGTAGGCGTGCGCCAGGTCGCTTAGGGTCAGGCGTTCGGGGCCGGAGCTGTTGCTGTGGCTGCCGGCCAGCCAGTTACGGGTCAGCAGCATGTAGGCGATGCCCAGCGCCAGGATTGCCAGACCAATTGGGGTGAAGCTGAAGAAGCCAAAACCCTCCAGGCCCGCGCCGCGCAGTTCGGCATGAATGACCAGGTTGGGCGGGGTGGCGACCAGAGTCAGCATGCCGCTGATCAAGCCGGCGAAGGCCAGCGGCATCATCAAGCGGGCCGGGGCGATGCGTAAGCGCGCAGAGACGCCCAGCACCACCGGGATAAAAATTGCCACCACCCCAGTGGAGCTCATTACCGAACCGAGCCCGGCAGCGGTCAGCATGAGTAGGATCAGCAGGCGCGTTTCGCTGTTGCCGGCCCGGGCCACCAACCAATCGCCCAGGCGGTAGGCGATGCCGGTACGCACCAATCCGTCGCCGATGACGAACAGGGCGGCGATCAAAACCACGCTGGGGTCGCTGAACCCCGCCAGGGTTTGCTCAATGCTGAGCACCCCGGTCAGCGGCAGGCCGATGATCACCAGCAAGGCGACCACGTCCATGCGCGGCTTGTTGAGAATGAAGAGGGTCACGGCGGTCAGCAACAGACCGAGTACCCAGAACAGTTCGTTACTCATGCGTGTTTAGCCCTGCAGGGCGCGCAATTGTCTCAGGGATAACCCAGCACAGCCTTGATCTGGTGCAGGTTGTGCGCGACCCATTGCGGGTTGATCGGCCCCCAGTCACGTATCACATAGTGGCCGGCATTGTTGCGTTCGCCTTCTTGCTGGGCAAACTGGCAGTCGATGTCCAGCTCCGCCAAGGCGGTGAGGGTGTCCTGGGCGGTGCGTCGCGGCATGCCGGTGGCCTCCATCAGCGCCGGTACGCTGCTGGCGGTGCCGCTGTCGATCAGCCAGGCCACATAGAGGCGGCGGTAAAAGCTGGTTTTGGTCTTGCTGACATCCATCAGTGCGGTGCTCCTGCGTTTGACCCAGGCGCGCGGCCAGTTGAGCGCGCCGTGTTCGGGTGAAGGTGATCAGCCGAGGGTGGCAATACCAATATAGGTGGCTGCACCGGCGATATAACCGATAAAGGCCAGCAGGCTGATTCTCTTCAGATACCAGATGAAGTTGATCTTCTCCATGCCCATCGCCGCTACGCCAGCTGCGGAACCAATAATCAGGCAGCTGCCGCCGGTGCCGGCGCAATAGGCGAGCATTTCCCAGAAGGTGCCGTTGACCTGGAAGTTGCTCAGCCAGGTGCTATCCGCCCCGGCCAAGGCCAGCGCCTCCGGGCTCACAAGGGGGTACATCTTCATCGCACCGGCCACTAATGGCACGTTATCCACCACCGATGACAGCAGGCCGATGGCGATATTGATGGCGTAGACATCGCCCAAACCTTCGCGCAGCAAGGTCGCGACCTGGGTCAGGTGGCCGGCAGTGGCCAGGCTGGAGACCGCCAGCAGGATGCCGAGGAAGAACAACACGCTGGTGGTGTCGATACGCCGCAGCACGCCGACCACCGAGAGTGGGTGTTTGTCTTCATCGTTTTTGCCGCGATGGATGATTTCAGTCACCACCCAGAGCACGCCCAGACCCAGCAGAATGCCCATATAAGGCGGCAGATGGGTCACGGTCTTGAACACGGGGACGAACACCAGTGCGCCGATCCCGAGGACGAATACCAGATTGCGCTCGAACGGGGTGGTCGGGTCGCGACGCTCTTCGGCGGAGGGTTTTACCTCGGCACGTTGGATCTCGCCCTTCATGGTCACGCTGAGAATCAACAACGGCACCAGCAGGCATACCAGGCTGGGGATAAACAGGTTGGCCACGATGCCGCTGGTGGTGACCTGATTACCGATCCACAGCATGGTGGTGGTCACGTCGCCAATCGGCGACCAGGCGCCGCCGGCGTTGGCCGCGATCACCACGATACCTGCGTAGAACCAGCGCTCTTTCTGGTCCGAGACCAGCTTGCGCAGTAGCGAGACCATGACGATGGTAGTGGTCAGGTTATCCAGTGCGGCAGACAGGAAGAAGGTGATCAGCGCCACGGTCCACAACAGGGTGACGCGCTTGTTGGTGCGGATACGGTCGGTGATGACCTTGAACCCTTCGTGGGCATCGATCAGCTCGACGATGGTCATCGCGCCCATCAGGAAGAACAGAATCTCGGATATCTCGCCCAAATGGTGGCGCAGTTCCTCGGTGACGTGGTGGCCATTGCTGCTGGCGCCGGCGGTGCCTGAGCCAATCAGCGGCAGAATGGTGTCGGCACCGAGCACCAACACCGTCCAGCAGATCACCGCGGTGAGGATCGCCGAGGCGGCCTTGTCGATTTTCAGTGGGTGTTCGAGGGCGATGCACAGGTAACCGAGGACAAAGATCAATGCCATCAACGCATACATGGTCAGAATTCCATTTGCAGGGCTTTTTTATCGAATCAGAGGTGCCAGAGGTTCTTGAAGCGTCGACGAAGATGCCTGAATTGCTCAGAAATTGGCAGGCTATTTATCACGCAGCCCGTTCGCCAGCGCCTTGCCTGGGCGATTTATGACTGATTGGTTAGTGCTGCAGCGCCCCAGCTGCGCGGTGTGGCGCAACTGGGGCGGGCTTTACGACTAAGCCTGCGGCAGGGAGTCGCGCACAGCCTCGGGGAGCGCAACGGGTTGCGGCGGGAAGATAAACGCGAGGAACATCGCCAGCAGCGGCATCAGCAAATTAAAGAAGCAATACGGCAGGTAGCTCAGGGTCGCGACACCGAGGGTGGCCGCCATGTAAGCCCCGCAGGTGTTCCACGGCACCAGCACCGAGGTCAGGGTGCCGCCGTCTTCCAGGGCGCGCGACAAGGTCACCGGGGCAAGGCCGCGCTTGGCGTACTCCTCACGGTACATGCGCCCGGGCAGCACAATGGCGATGTATTGGTCGGCGGTGATGATGTTGCTGCCAATGGTGGTGGCGATGGTGCTGGCGATCAGGCTGCTGGTGCTTTTCGCTAGGTGCAGGGTGCTTTGCAGCAGGCGTTGCAGCAGGCCAAGTTTTTCCAGTACGCCGCCAAAGCACATGGCGCAGATGATCAGCCATACAGTGGTGAGCATGCTGCCCATGCCGCCCTTGGACAGCAGGCCATCCAGCGCCACGTTGCCGCTGTTGGACTCGTAACCGGCAAACAGTGCGGTCCACACGGTTTTCAGGGGCGCCAGCGCGCCGGCAGCGGGGTCGGCCAGGCGTTGTATGACATCCGCCTGAAAGATCAGCGCAAACACCGCGCCGACCAGCGCTGCGAGAAACACTGCAGGAAAGGCCGCCCACTGGCGCACCGCCAGAAACAGCAAAAACGCCACCGGCAGCAGCAGGTGCCAGCCGAGGCTGAACTGGCTCTCAAGGGCTTGCAGCACCTCGGCAATACGCGCGGTGTCATGGCTGCCGCTGACTTGCTGGCCGAGGATAAAGAAGATCACCAAGGCGATCAGCAGCACTGGCACGGTGGTCTGCAGCATGTAGCGAATATGCGCGAACAGGTCGGCACCCGCGGCGGCGGGCGCCAGGTTGGTGGTGTCCGACATCGGCGAGAGCTTGTCGCCAAAGTAGGCCCCGGAAATGATTGCCCCGGCGGTGATCGCCGGGTCCAGGCCCAGCCCTGCCGCTACGCCCATCAGGCCAATGCCCAAGGTGCCGGCTACGGTCCAGGAACTGCCGATGGACAGCGCCGTGAGGGCGCAGATCAGGCAACTGGTGACGTAGAAGTATTCGGCTGAAATCAGCTTTAGGCCGAACCAGATCATGGTCGGCACGGTGCCAGCGAGAATCCAGGTGCCAATCAGCGCGCCAACCGCCAGGAGAATCAGGTTGGCCTTCATCGCCATGTGGATGCCCGCGAGGATGCCATCCTCAATGTCAGCCCATTTCAGGCCGTTTTTCAGGCCGATCAGGCCGGCGACAAAAGCGGCACTCATCAGGGCGATCTGGTTGGGCCCGCTGGAGGAGCTGTCGCCGTAGAGGTAAACCGAAAGACCCAGTAAGACCACCAATACGCCGATGGGCATGAGTGCGTCGAGCAGGGAAGGGGAGCGTGCATCAGTCATGGGTGTACCGATAAATCAGTGGAAATGGACAAGCATGGGGTCGCGATGACCCATGCTTGTGGGGAATTCCCTTCCCATTAGAAAAAACAAGGCCCGCGCCGGTGAGGGCGCGGGCCTGGGGTGTTGCCAGCGGCTTAGAGGGCGGCGATCTTGCCGCGCTGCTCAACCATTTTGCTCAGAGCTTGTTCGGCTTCAGCCAGCTTGGCGCGCTCTTTATCGAGCACTTCGGCCGGGGCCTTGGCGACGAAGCCTTCATTGCTCAGCTTGCCGCCGACACGCTTTACCTCGCCATCCAGACGGCTGATCTCTTTATCCAGGCGCGCCAGTTCGGCGTCCTTGTCGATCAGCCCGGCCATTGGCACCAACACCTGCATGTCGCCCACCAGGGCGGTGGCGGACATCGGTGCTTCTTCGCCGGCTTCCAGCACGCGCACGGTTTCCAGCTTGGCCAGCTTGTTCAGCAGCGGCGCGTTGTCGTTGAGGCGACGCAGGTCTTCGGTGCTGGCGTTCTGCAGGATGATGTCGATGCGCTTGGCCATGGAGATTTTCATCTCGCCACGGATCTGCCGCAGGCCGAGCATCAGCTGCTTGACCCACTCGATATCGCCTTCGGCAGCGGCGTCGATGCGGCTTTCATTGGCCACTGGCCAGGCCTGCAGCATGATGGTGTCGCCGCTGACGCCTGCCTGCGGCTTGATCCGCTGCCAGATTTCTTCGGTGATAAACGGCATAAACGGGTGGGCCAGGCGCAGCGCCACTTCCAGTACGCGTACCAGGGTGCGGCGGGTGCCGCGCTGGCGCTCGATCGGCGCGTTCTCGTCCCATAGCACGGGTTTAACCAGCTCGAGGTACCAAGCGCAGTACTCGTCCCAAATGAACTCGTACAGGGCCTGTGCGGCCAAGTCGAAGCGGAAGGCATCGAGCTGACGGGTGACTTCGGCTTCGGTGCGCTGTAGCGCGGAGATGATCCAGCGGTCCACCGAGGACAGCTCGACTGGCTCGCCGTTAACGCCAGTGTCCTGGCCATCGGTGTTCTCGATGACGAAGTTGGCGGCGTTCCAGATCTTGTTGCAGAAATTGCGGTAACCCTCAACACGGCCCATGTCGAACTTGATGTCGCGGCCGGTGGAGGCCAACGCCAAGTTGGTGAAGCGCAGGGCGTCGGTGCCATAGGCGGCGATACCGTCTGGGAATTCTGCTTTGGTCTGCTTGGCGATTTTCTCGGCGAGCTTAGGCTGCATCAAACCGGTGGTGCGTTTTTCCAGCAGGGCGTCGAGTGTGATGCCATCGACGATATCCAGCGGGTCGAGCACATTGCCCTTGGACTTGGACATCTTCTGGCCTTGGCCGTCGCGCACAAGACCGTGCACGTATACGGTCTTGAACGGAATCTGCCCGGTCAGGTGGGTGGACAGCATGATCATTCGGGCAACCCAGAAGAAGATGATGTCGAAACCGGTGACCAGCACGTCGGTCGGATGGAAGGTTTTCAAGGCATCGGTCTGCTCAGGCCAGCCGAGGGTGGAGAAGGTCCACAGACCGGAACTGAACCAGGTGTCGAGGACGTCTTCATCCTGGCGCAGGTTGGCGTCGCCGAGGTTGTGTTCAGTGCGCACTTCCGCCTCGTCGCGGCCGACATAGACGTTGCCGGCATCGTCGTACCAGGCCGGAATACGGTGGCCCCACCAGAGCTGACGGCTGATGCACCAGTCCTGAATGTCACGCATCCAGCTGAAGTACATGTTTTCGTACTGCTTGGGTACAAACTGGATTTCACCGCTCTCGACCACGGCGATGGCTTTTTCCGCCAGCGGCTTGGTGGACACGTACCACTGGTCGGTCAGCCACGGCTCAATGATGGTGCCGGAGCGGTCGCCTTTCGGCACTTTCAGCGCGTGTGGCTCGATGCCTTCAAGCAGGCCGGCGGCCTCGAAGGCGGCAACAATCTGCTTACGCGCTTCAAAGCGGTCGAGGCCGGCGAATTGCGCCGGCAGGCTGCAGTCGATCTCGCTGTTGACGCTGCCGTCGATGTTGAACGCCTGGACTTGCGCCAGTACCGCCGCATTTTTGTCGAAGATGTTCAGCAGCGGCAGGTTGTGGCGTTTGCCGACTTCATAGTCGTTGAAGTCGTGGGCTGGGGTGATCTTCACGCAGCCGGTGCCAAATTCGGGGTCGCAGTAGTCGTCAGCGATGATCGGAATGCGCCGGCCTACTAGAGGCAGCTCAACGAAGGTGCCGATCAGCGCCTGGTAGCGTTCGTCATTCGGATTTACCGCCACGGCGCTGTCGCCGAGCATGGTTTCCGGACGAGTGGTGGCGACTATCAGGTAATCCTTGCCATCAGCAGTCTTGTTGCCGTCAGCCAGCGGGTAACGCAGGTTCCACAGGCTGCCTTTCTCGTCGTGGTTTTCCACTTCGAGGTCGGAGATGGCGGTGTGGAACTTGGTGTCCCAGTTGACCAAGCGCTTGCCGCGGTAGATCAGGCCGTCTTTGTGCAGGCGTACAAAGGCTTCTTTAACCGACTCGGACAGGCCGTCGTCCATGGTAAAACGCTCACGCGACCAGTCCACCGAACTGCCCAAACGGCGAATCTGCCGGGTGATGGTGCCGCCGGACTGCTCTTTCCATTCCCAGACTTTCTCCAGGAATTTTTCGCGGCCCAGGTCGTGGCGGCCAATGCCGTCAGCGGCCAGCTGACGTTCAACCACCATCTGGGTGGCGATGCCGGCGTGGTCTGTGCCCGGTTGCCACAGCGTATTGCGGCCCTGCATGCGGCGGAAACGGATCAGCGCATCCATGATCGAGTTGTTGAAGCCGTGGCCCATATGCAGGCTGCCGGTGACGTTCGGCGGCGGGATCATGATGGTGTACGGCGCGCCTGTACCTTGCGGGGCGAAATAGTTGTTCGCTTCCCAGTTCTGGTACAGGGCGGTTTCAATGGCGTGCGGCTGGTAGGTCTTGTCCATGCGCGGCGGGACCCTTATGACGGCTAGACGGAAAAGCCGGCAAGTATAGCGGGGATGGCCTGTGTGGCGTAAGGGTGAGCGCGCTGGGGCTGACTGATGGGCGTGATGCGCCTGTGCTTATGGGCGGCGTGGCGGCAGTAGGCGCGTCAGACGGGCTTCCAGGCGGCGTTTCAGCTCGGCCTCGATCTGCGGCACAAAGTCGTCGATCACGTCTTGCAGAATCAGCTGGGCGGCGGCGCGCAGTTCACTGTCCAGGCGATTCAACTCGCTGTCGCGGCTGATGCTCTGGTTGACGGTCTCGCGCAGGGTCTGTGGTGCTGGTGGCGCGCTCGGCTTAGGGGTTGGGTTGGCTATGTCGGGCGCTGGCGTGACGATTTCGGAGAGCAGGGGGATGCTGTCCGGGTCGATCGAGTCCATCAGCAAGGGTGGTTCGAGGTTTTCATCGCCCAGCAGTTGGCGGATCGACTCCAGGTCGTTCAGCAGGTGTGCGGGTTTGTTCGGTGTGTTTGGGTTGTCCATGGTGTGCAACTAAGCAGGCGGTTGAGAAGCGTAGGCGAGGCGGGCAAGGCAAAGGCGGCGCCGGTAGTTTTGCAGCGGCCGGTTAGAGTTCGACTCGCTTGGGATCATACCCGCGCTGCCGGTAACTGCGGAAATTCTCCCGGCAGGCGGTCAGCAGGTCGGGTTCCTGGTTGACGATCTCAATCACCCGGCTGAAGTGGTCAACCTGCGGTGACAAGTCGTTCCCCAGATTGATCAGCACGCCTTGGGCGCTTGCAGGCTGCTCATTCAGGCCAATCACCACCGGCGCTTGCGCATCGTCCTGATGCAGGCTGTGCGGCACAAAGCTTTCTGCCTTGAAGCGCCACAGCAGTTCGTCCAGCTCGCTGCACTGCGCCGCATCTCTACCGCGTAAGAATACCGGCAGACCAGCCCGCCAGGCTTTCATGGCCAGCTGGCAGGCCGCGCGCAAGCGGTCACCCGGCAGCGCGGTGGAGAGTACATAGAATTCAATTCGGGGCATGGCGGTACGCTTGGGCGTTGGTTGCAGGAGCGGCTTGCTGATAGGCGCGCAGCTTACCAGTCAATCGCTGTCAAGACCGCTCCTGCAATGCGCTTGGAACATGGAACCTGTTTCGGATCTCGCGAGCTAGAGCGAGACAAGGCAAAAATGGCCGAGGAAGCGGAGTTTACGAGTTGTAAATGAGCATTCCGAGGCCATTTTTACGCTGTATCGCCGACGCGCAGCAGATCCGATGCAGGTTCTTAGGCGTTGCTGCGATCCAGCAGGTATTGGGTCAGCATCGGCACTGGACGGCCTGTTGCGCCTTTGTCCTTGCCACCGCTGATCCAGGCCGTGCCGGCGATATCCAAATGCGCCCAGTGGTACTTCTTGGCAAAGCGCGAGAGGAAGCAGCCGGCGGTGATGGTGCCGGCTTTCGGCCCGCCGATATTGGCGATGTCGGCGAACGGGCTGTCCAGTTGCTCTTGGTACTCGTCATACAGCGGCAGCTGCCAGGCGCGGTCGTCGGCGGCCAGGCCGGCGCCGAGAATCTGCTGTACCAGTTCTTCGTTATTGCCCATCAAGCCGGAGACATTGCTGCCCAGCGCGACGATGCAGGCACCGGTGAGGGTGGCGATGTCGATCACCGCCTGCGGCTTGAAGCGTTCGGCATAGGTCAGTGTGTCACACAGCACCAGACGGCCTTCGGCGTCGGTGTTGAGGATTTCCACGGTTTGCCCGCTCATGGTGGTGACGATATCGCCTGGGCGCGTCGCGCCGCCGCTCGGCATGTTTTCGGCGCAGGCCAGCAGGCACACCAGGTTGATCGGCAATTGCAGCTCAAGAACGGCTTTAAGGGTGCCGAACACGCTGGCGGCGCCGCACATGTCGTACTTCATCTCATCCATGCCGGCCGATGGCTTGATGCTGATGCCGCCGGTGTCGAAGGTGATGCCTTTGCCGACCAGGGCGAAAGGTTTCTCGGTTTTCTTGCCGCCTTGGTAGTTGAGCACGATCATCCGTGGCGGCTGATCGCTGCCCTGGGCCACGGCGAGGAAGGCGCCCATGCCGAGTTCCTTGAGCTTCTTCTCGTCAAGGATGTCGACCTTGAGGTTTTTGTAGGCTTTGCCCAGTGCCTTGGCTTCTTCCGCCAGGTAGCTTGGGTGGCAGAGGTTGGGCGGCAGGTTGCCGAGGTCCTTGGTAAAGGCCATGCCGCTCGCAATTGCCTGAGCATGACTGCTGGCGCGCTCAGCGTCGGCCAGGTTGGTTTTTTCCGTGAGCAGGGTGAGTTTCTTCAGTGCGCCGGCTTCGGCCTTTTGGCTCTTGAAGCGATCAAAGCAGTAGCCCGCATCGGCCAGGCTTTCCACCATCAGGCGGGTTTTGCCGTAGCTGTCGCGGTTTTTGACTTGAAGTTCGTCGAGCGCCAGTACCGCGTCGCTGCCACCGAGGCTTTTCAGGCTGCTGTATACGCCAGTGATCACTTTGCGCAGTTGGCGGTCAGACAGTTCGCTGTCCTTGCCCGTGCCGACCAGTAATACGCGCTCGGCTTTGAGACCTGACAGGTTATGCACCAGCAGAGTCTGGCCAACCTTGCCGGCCAGGTCGCCACGTTTGAGCAGCGCGCTAATGGCGCCAGCGCAGGCACTGTCAATGGCCTTGGCGATTTCGCCAAGTGTGCGGCCTTCGCCGACAGGGATAACCAGGGTGGCGGTTTTTAGTGTTTCTGGGCGTGCGCTTTTAACAATAAATTCCATTACGTGGTGTCCCCAAGACAACGAGTCGCTATTGCAGGATAATGCCGGCTGAAATTTCGAGGTTCGCCCGTTGAGCGAGCCGGCAAGCAGTCTGGCTAGTTTGAGCTTAGCCAGCTGAGCCTGACAACCCTGGAGTGTCTGGTTTGATCGTCTTCCGTTATCTGTCCCGTGAAGTGTTGCAGACCTTAGGTGCCGTAAGTGCGGTGCTGTTGGTCATTATTATGAGTGGTCGCTTTATTCGTTATTTGGCCCAGGCAGCGCAAGGGGCGCTCGACCCCAGCGTGCTGCTGCTGATCATGGCTTACCGAATTCCCGGCTTCTTACAGCTGATTCTGCCGTTGGGGCTGTTTCTCGGCATTCTCCTGGCCTATGGGCGGATGTACCTGGACAGTGAAATGACCGTGCTCTCGGCCACCGGCATGAGCCAGCAGCGCTTGTTTGCCTACAGCCTGGCGCCGGCAGTTCTGGTGGCGTTGCTGGCCGGCTGGCTCAGCTTGGGCCTGGCCCCGCAAGGTGTTGAACAGGTGGCGCGGATTCTTAATCAGCAAAGCGCCCTGACTGAGTTGGATACCCTAGAACCAGGGCGTTTTCAGTCGATGCGCAATGGCTCGCGAGTGACTTACACCGAAGAGTTGTCCGAGGATCGTGGCGCGTTGGCTGGGGTGTTTATCTCCGAGACTCAGCTGTCGCGCGCGGGCGACAAGGAGCGCGGTATTTCTGTGCTGGTGGCAGAGTCCGGGCGTCAAGAGATTCAGCCAGATGGTAGCCGTTACCTGATTCTGGAAAATGGCTACCGCTACGACGGCAATCCGGGGCAGGCCGATTACCGCGCCATCAAATACGACACCTATGGCGTGCTGCTGCCCAAGCCGGAAGTGTCCACTGAGGTTACGGAGCGCGAAGCCATCCCCACGCGCGAGCTGATTGGTAGCGACAATCCACGTATGCAGTCCGAGTTGCAGTGGCGCTTGTCGATTCCCGTGCTGGTGTTTGTCGTCACCTTGCTGGCGGTGCCGTTGTCGCGGGTCAATCCACGGCAAGGGCGATTCCTCAAGCTGTTACCGGCGATCCTGCTTTACATGGCTTACCTGGCGCTGCTGATCGGTGCCCGTGGTGCGCTGGATAAGGCGACAGTCCCAACCGCTCTGGGTTTGTGGTGGGTGCACGGGCTGTTCGCGATGATCGGCCTGCTGTTGCTGTATTGGGAGCCGCTGCGTTTGCGCTGGGCGGCCCGTCGTGTGGCGCAGGAGGTGGCCCGTGGTTAAGTTAGATCGTTATATCGGCACCCAGGTATTTCTTGCCATCATTGCGGTGCTGGGCATCATTGTTGGCTTGGCCCTGCTGTTCGCTTTTATTGATGAGCTGGGCGATGTCGAAGATAGCTATACCCTGTTGGATGCGCTGGGCTATGTGCTGCTGACGGCGCCGCGGCGTATGTATGAAATGCTGCCAATGGCCGCGCTGATCGGCTGTTTGATCGGCCTGGGTTCGTTGGCCAGTAACAGTGAGCTCACTATCATGCGCGCCGCTGGGGTGTCGATTGGGCGGATTGTCTGGGCGGTGATGAAGCCCATGTTGGTGCTGATGCTGGTCGGCTTGCTGATCGGTGAGTACCTGGCGCCCTATAGCGAGAATCAGGCGCAAGCCAGTCGCGCCATGGCCCAGGGCGGCGGTGAAGCGCAGAGCTCCAAGCACGGTATGTGGCATCGCCAGGGGCAAGAGTATGTGCATATCAATGCCGTGCAGCCGGACGGTGTGTTGTTCGGTGTGACCCGCTATCGCTTTGATGAGCAAAAGCGCATGCAGTCCGCAAGCTTTGCCCGTCGTGCGCAGTACCAAGGTGATCACTGGCAGCTGGAAGACGTGTCGACCACGCATTTCCGTGAGCGCAGCAGTGAAGTTATCCAGCAGGCGAACGAGCGTTGGGATGTCGAGTTGACCCCGCAGTTGCTCGGTACTGTGGTGCTGGCGCCTGACGCGCTGTCGATGACCGGGCTGTGGAGTTATATCCACTACCTGGCGGAGCAGGGATTGAATAATAGCCAGTACTGGCTGTCGTTCTGGACCAAGGTGCTGCAGCCATTGGTAACGGCCGCGCTGGTGCTGATGGCGATTTCCTTTATCTTCGGCCCGTTGCGTTCAGTGACCCTCGGTCAGCGCGTGTTTACTGGTGTGCTGGTGGGTTTTGTGTTCAAGATCAGCCAGGACCTGCTTGGGCCATCGAGCCTGGTGTTTGGTTTCTCGCCGCTGCTGGCGGTGTTGATCCCTGCAGGCATCTGCGCCCTCGCGGGGATGTTTCTACTGCGCCGCGCCGGTTAATCAGGCGCAAAAAAAGCCGGCGTCCCGTTGTGGGGCGCCGGCTTTTTTATGCCTGCCATCCATGGCGGCTACCCTTCGGGCCTTCGCTGCGCGACGTTAAAAATGGCTCCTCACCATTTTTATGCCTGCGGTTTACTTCTTGTGAATATTCTTCGGCAGCTGGATGACTTGGCTGTCTGAGTAAATGTCGTGCCAGCTGCGTTTCTCCTTGTCCTTCAGGATCCAGAGAAAGCCCAGGCCGAACAGCAGCCAAGAGCCAATGGCAACCAGGAAGCGCAGCAGTGCCTGCCACAGGCTGATGGCAGAGCCGTCACTGTTCTGAATGCGCAGGCCCCAGACCTGCATGCCCAGCGTTTGACCGCTGTGGGTCCAGAACTTGGCGAAGAAGCCAAACAAACTGAAAAACAGTAGGGTCGAGAGCAAGGGGTCGCCATCCAGTGCACCGGCATCGGACATCTGCTTGAGCTGCGCCTCGCCATAGAAACCCATCAGGATCAGCTTGTAGATAAAGGTCACCACGATCAGCAGTGCGATGCACAGCAGGAAGTCATAAAACATGGCGGCAAGGCGGCGGATCAGTCCGGCGCTGGGGAATTCACCCTGCGGGCGCAGCAGGTGGTTTGGCATGATGGGCTCTTTACTCGGTCGGCTGGCTGAATGGCGGCAACAATACGGCATTCAGGGCTGGAAAAAATGGCCGCGAGGCATTTTGGCGTCGTTCGGTGGCGGCCTGTAGTGTGCTTGCGGTGGATGATGGGCCATAAAAACCCCCTGATGGCGTCATCAGGGGTTCTTTGAGTCGGCAGGTTTATTCCTGAACTTGGACTTCGTCAGCCTGCATGCCTTTCTGCCCTTGCACCGCGATAAAGCTGACTTTTTGGCCTTCTTTCAGGCTCTTGAAGCCGTTGCTCTGGATCGCGCGGAAGTGCACGAACAAGTCCGGACCATTTTCTTGGGCGATAAAGCCAAAACCTTTCTCGTCGTTAAACCACTTGACGGTACCGTGCTGACGATTCGACATGGTGTATTTCCTTGAACCTAGAGTTGATGACAGCCACTACTCGACATGAGGGGCTGATACTGGTTGCAAGGCAATGTGCGGCGCTGGGCTGGATGTAGCGGATCTCGGTGATCGGCTGCACCAGGTCACGATGATCCGCGACCCATGCAAACACAGTGGCGCAAACTTTACGCCAGCGGCCAGGCACATGCCAAGCCCGCCAGCTCATGTGAATACAGGCCCCAAGCCGCGTCTGTGCGGGCTTCAGGGTAAGCGTGTTAGAGGGTGCTTATAAGGCTCTTTCGCCTCGCGGTTCTGATGTCTTGTCACTTTATCGCGGGCAATAAAAAAGGCCTTGATAATCAAGGCCTTCTTCGAGATTTATGGTGCCCGGGGGAGACTCGAATCTAGCGCTACAGGCCGCGTATTTGCTGGGTTTAAGGTCTGTGCTGTTTTAGATCTACTCACAAATCTACTCACTATTTGTTTTGTGCCCACCTAAAACATGAATTTTGGGGCGTAAGAAAAGGCACCACCGTCGTTCGGCCAGCCGGTGCCAGTCGTGTTGACCATAGCCTTGTTAATGCCGCAGCCTCTCAGTAGCGCACTCACTCGCTCAAGGATGACCAGTTATGTCGATGCCAGTCGTTACCTACGGATGTACCGCATGCGATCTTAGCCGCTGGGACGCCGGCACCTGGGGCTACAGGTATTACCTGCATGGAGAGACCAAGGTGCGCATGCGTGCCGCCATTGGCTGGTGCTACGCATGTGCTGACCTTGGTGTGATTGAAGTCCTACCTGATGCTGCTGGCGAGCTGGAGCGCCAACGAACGCTGGATGCCTACCGGGCCGAACTTAGCGAAGTGCTTGCCGCTGACCCTCCCCGAAAGCGCTGGTGGCAGTTCTCGGCTAACAAAAGCACCAGGCAGATGGTGTTGGAGGGCGAAGTCGAATCAGCAGCGGAGGCGCTCGCTGAGTATCGGCTGGCGCGCGAAGCGTTGTCCTCAAGGATCAGCCGGGGGCGCTGTCTGCGCTGCGGGTCTGATGACTGCCTACAGCTGCCACCGCATGAAGCCAAGTACTACGATCCAGAACCTGCGCCAGAACCTATCGGCCTCGAGCATCCAGGCTGCGGCGGACAGCTGACAATCTTCTGTGATGACCTGCGCCTCAATATGCGGCTGACAGAGAAGGGGTACGACCTTGAGGGCTTTCTGGTGGAAGAGGTTACGCCGGAGCGCTAAGCGCAATGTCGCGTAGAGCTGCGAGAAGCGGGCTATTTGCTGGCAACTATGGTGGAAACCTCTCGTTTGGAAACGTGTGATGCCCGCACGGTAATACCCGCTTGCCTCGCGTACGCGCGCGTACTGTTCCCGAAACTATGCGGGTGCCGCCATGCAATTAAGGCAGCCTGCCGCCTGAATGTAAGCTTTTGACAGCAACATCACGCATTGCCGGGCGCAGTAATCACGGCCAGAAGGTTAGCTTCTGTTAGCACGCCAGCCTCGCGACGCGCGCGAACTGCTCCCGGAACTAGGCGGGTGCTGCGATGCAATCAAGGCCGTCCTCCGCCATGTAAACTTTTGTCAACACGCCAGCCTCGCGCGCACGCGCGTATTGGTCGCGAAACTCGGTGCAGGTAATACGCTTTGACTGCTCTGGAGCAACGGTCTTCGGCCATATCAGTGACAGTAAAACGCTTACCTAAAAGTGAGGTTTTGTGAGGTTCTGCGGCTTGACTGGATGACAGGTTTTGACAGGTTCGAGGGCGGGCAGAACTGAGGTTTTATGAGGTAGCCGGCTGCGAAATTGCACCCCGCTTGACCACCCGGTTGCATTCGCCCTGACCACCGATTGCATCGGATTTGACCAGCAGCCTTTGTAACCATGATCGGCAGAGAGCGGCCAAGAGCGGACGGAAAGTGACAGACAGTCTAGGGAAGGTCTGAAAAAGCCCCCGCTCGAAAAATGCGCCCCAGCAACCATGCGGGTTACAGAGCGGTGATTTCGCGAAACACGGGCTTTTCAGGGTTTCCCTAGCTGAAGCGGTAGTATCTCCACTAACTGGGTACACATAAACTCTGGCATTCTCACTGCATATACCGCCTCACCGGCGGAACAATGATCTTCCGATAACGTCGTAGTTCTGATGTCGGAGGAGACTATTGAAAACGACGGATGCCAGTTCTTTGAGCTGCCTTTGCCGGACGACTACCTGCGTTCCGCTCGTGGGACACGTGAGCTCTCGATAACATTGGCTTACTCGCCAGTAGTCCGAACTACCAGAATTGATTACTTGGCCACTCAGATCAACTATCGCTTGGCTGTAGGCACTTCGCTAGACGAAGTTCAGAAGCACTTTAGCAAGGAACTCAAGGCTGAGACGGAGGTGCTCAAGGAGGCCAAGTCCAGCAATCGCGACATCTCGGCCCAGCTGAGAAACCGCGGTACGGTCCAGTCTTCACGCTGGACGCTTCGGCAGTGTAAACCGGGTGAAAAGTGGTTTTTGGTCGTGGTCAGGCAAGACCGTGACTGGAACCCCTCTGCAGCAGAGAAGGAGCCCTATTCTCTGGTGGTCACTGTAGCTGATCGGGACAATGAGCATGCTCAGCTCTACACCCAGATTCAGGAGCGGATAGCGCAGCAGGCTGTGGCAAGGGAACAGCAAAGGGCTCAACAGGCTGCTCGGCTACAGAGTCGCGGGTAGTCAATATTCGCCTGCTATTGCAAGTACCCTACGGACTCAGCCATTTAAGCAGGCAATGCATCCTCGACGTGTTTGGTTTAGTGCTCTCCGCGCAGGGGATCACGTCGCCTCAGCTGACGTTGATCTCACAATTAAAGATGAGATGCAGGCTAGACTTGGGTGCTGCCACAGCCGGGAGTTAGGTGGCCGAGCTACCACCCTCATTAAAAAAATCATCGTGAGCAACGCGCCCAAAGTCGCTGAGATCTTGGTCTTCATCACTGAACATGAAGTTCACCATCCGCTCACGTCTGAGACCTAAAAGCGTTCTGAAAAAACAGGACTCGCACAGATGGACCTCATAGCGCTCGCCATCATGAGCCGAGCCATAGCCCCAACTGGCGCGAAGAGTGCCAAATTGCAATCCTTGCCCTTCAACGCGCGTGCTATCGCCGCAGATGTCGCACAGGACATCACTGACCGATTTGCTCTGTTCCATAGCTGTGATCTTCATCGAAGCCTCCAATCAGGGTACATGCACGCCTTCGTTCATCTGGTACACGATATGCCCTCAGGAGCTTTGCTCGATGGGATTACGTGCGCCTCAAATAGGGGGTCATGCCGAGATAAGGCAAAAATTAGGACATTCGTTCTGTAACTTGCTGTATCTAAAGGAGTAAATTTGAGAGGCGCTGCTCAAGTAAAGGCCGCTTCAGCCATCCAGAAAAAAGGATGATTCACCCGCTTGGTTGCACTCGCGGAAGAACGTTAAAAACGATGCGCAACTTGCCTGTGGCGGCTAGATATTGATCAATTATCTATGCCGAGATAATTGCAGATAATTCCCCCAGTCTGTGGCCAGCGCGAGTCCATAAAATTGGAGAAAATGCCGAGTTAGAGGGCCTGCGAACAGCTTTGGCCGAGGCTTTACGCTTCGACGCGTACACAAAGCTGCGGGCTACTTAGCACTGAGGCCTCTCCCAAAAGCGACAAAGGCGGCCTCAACGAGACCGCCTCAAACCAAGTTTCATCACCGGTATCTATACCCGGGAGAGGAAGCTCTTGGGCAGACGTCAAGGATAGCACCGGTAAAAGCGCCACGGCTAATGCAGCCTCGCCCTGCTGAGCCCCTTCAGCTAGGGTGCTATTTGGTTTGTCTCGAAGCAGCGGTGTGAATGGCTCAAGACCATCATGCGAACACTCGCGGCCTAGATGGCATTATCAAAAGGCCAATTATTCTGGAGGCGGGGCCAGACTGTGCAGGACATGGGTTGACGCAACAGGGCCACCCCCAGCAGTACGGCTGCTCCAGCCATGGCGAACATAGCCAGGGTCTCCGGCACTATTCCCCACTCCACAAACCAGCGGTTGCGGCTATTGGCCAACACCGCCAGGGCTGCAGGCAATAACCACCAGCGTACGCCCTTTAGCCCGAGAACACAGGCGGCAGGCAACGTCACGCCGATCACCCCATACATCAGCTGTCGATGCAGCAACAGGGCGACGACCAGCGCAGTGGCAGCCAGGAACAGACTGTTGCGATCGGCATGATGAATGCCCCAGGCCAGCAGCAGGCCGAGCGACAAGGTCGGCATCACGTTGAGCGTCGCGCTCTCCGGCGAGAGCAGACGGTAAGGCAACTCGGAGAGCAGGGAGAAGGCCAGCAGCCAGCCGAGATAGCGTGCATTACCCTCGCTGAACAACTCGCCAGATCGGGTTCTGGCCACGTTGGCGGCAATACCCAGGCAGAACAGCGGAAACGCCAGGCGCCCGATGACGAACAGGCCATAGGCGTCTGGCCACAGATACCGCAAGTGGTCGATTAGCATGCTGAGCATGGCCAGCCACTTGACCAAATCGAGCCCGGCGTCGCGCGTCATCCCAGCAGCCCAAGCGTTAACGCGGCCAGTGCCAGATAACGCCCTGCCTTGGCCACCAGAACGATCATCAGAAAGCTCCAGAATGGCTCGCGCAGCGTGCCGGCGATGACAGTCAAAGGATCGCCGATGATTGGCGCCCAGCTCAGCAGCAGCGACCAGCGTGTTGCGGTTCAGAAAGCGCTGGTAGTCTGCACTGGTGAATTCACTCCGCCATCCGAAAGTGTCCGCGTTAACGGGATAGAACCCGACTGCTTACAATTCAGAGATTCAATTTTCCTGCGCATTCTTTTTTACCACTGACAGAGTGCTTATAGGTGTCTCAGGTTTATTCGAAATACTATCCTCAACGCCTGTCGTATTACTGAGTAGGCTATTGGTTGCGGTCTGCAGGTAGGCCTGTAGTTGCTTACCCAAACGGTCATCCAGCTCTGTAGCAGGCGTCAGCGCACCTTGCGGATGCGGGCCCAAAGTGTATTGATAGCTGCGTGGAGGCATGTCCCTAGGCAATACCAGCATACGTTCGCCACTGATCATGGCTACTGTCTGGTCACTGCCCGAGGGTTTCACAATGGCAAAGCCACTGTCGCCATCTGGCAAGCTCAACAAGTCGCGCCCCCAGCACTGGTGGCGCACAGGCTCTCCAAGCCGGCCCATGATGGTTGGGACGATATCAACCTGACTGCCGACGACATCCTGGGTCTTACCAAAGGCGTCTTGGACGCCCGGCGCGATCAACAGCATGGGTACATGGAATCGGTACAAATCCATCTCGGTTAACTGCTCTTGCGCACCAAAGCCATGGTCACCCACGACCACGAATAGGGTGTCTTTGAAATAAGGCGCTTTACGAGCCTTTTCAAAAAATCGTCCCAGAGCCCAGTCAGAATAACGCATAGCTGTCAGGTGCTGATCAAGCGAACCTTGCCCTGTCACGGGCTCAACAGGCAACACACCTGGAAGCGCGTAAGGCGTATGGTTTGAAAGCGTTTGCAGGAGTGCATAGAAGGGTTTCTTCGGGTCTTGCTTGAACAGTTCTTCTGCAGCGCGATCAAACATATCCTGGTCAGCCACTCCCCATGTCGGGTCAGATACCACGGGGTCAACAAAGTCATTACGACCGATAAACCGTGTCATGCCCTGGTTGCTGAAAAAGCCACGTTGGTTATCCCAGGCAAAATCGCCGTTGTAGACATACAGATCGTCGAAGTCGCGAGTGCTAAGCAACTGAGCCAGACCGGAGAATTGGTGGCCTCCTTCCGGAGTCTGCATCAAGTACTCGAAACCGGGTAAATTTGGGAAACAGGCCATGCTGGCAAACATGCCTTGATGGGTATGGGTGCCATTAGCGAAGAAGCGGCGAAACAGCACACCCTCCTGAGCCAGTCGGTCGAAGTTCGGTGTGATGCCAGCTTCGCTGCCGAGCGCGCCAACAAAGTGCCCAGCAAAACTCTCCATCAGAATCACTACGACATTGCGGATCGGCAGGCGCCTGTCTTGTGGGGGCTGGAAATCGCGGCGGATCGCTGCTGTGTTCTGGTCTGCTAGGCGGTCGTGTTCGGTGAATAAGAGATCGCGTGTCAGGGTCGTCGCTTGATCTGCGGGCATGCGGCTCTTCCAAACCTTGTCGGCGCGATCACCTGAGTAGTGGTTCTTGGCCGCGGCATAAAGGCTCAAGGTGCCATTGAGGCCTAGGTGGTTGGCAAACATTGAGTCTGTGGTAAATGCATCCCCCCAGCGTAGTGGCGGCCCTTGCCGCAAAGTACCTCGCGCCACAACGACCGATATAGCCAGACAAAGCAGCAGCGCCATACCATGACCGAGCTTATTCATTGTTCGGCGCGACTCGACGGTTGAGCGGCCCTTGCCACGAGTGCGTATATCCAGCCAACCCAGCAGTACGAAAAAGAGAGCGCTCAACGCCAGCCAGGCACCCAGTAGGCGCAGCACTGGAAAGCCATACCAGAGCATGCTCAGCACAGTTGCCGGGTCTTCTTGCAAATATTGAAAGACCAATGCGTTGAGACGCTGATGAAACTCTCGATAGAAGTTCAGTTCAATCATGCCGAGCAGGATAGCTACCGCTGCGCAAGTCCCCAGCCAAATGCGTTGCCATGTCCGGCAGACCATTGCCGGGCGATATGCCAATGCCAGGGTCAGTGGTGCGCAGATATAGACCACTAAGCGCAAGTCGAAACGCAGGCCATTAAAAAACGCTTCTGCCAGGCTGGTCCACGCGGTAGCTCCAATCAGCTCTCGGTTGAAAAGTAATAGGGCCACGCGTAACAGGGTCAGCAAAGCTACTAACAGCGCTGCACTGCCAAAAAGGAAGGCCAGGTGTTCGCTAAGGCCAAGTTTTTCTTTCGCATTGGAGGCATCAGCGGACGCTGGTATGCGGGGAGGCATAATGGGTAGCCTTTTATAATTTAAGAATGGGGAGCTATAACAGGATCAAACCCCAAGTAAGGGCAATCAGTATCAGTGCAATGAGTTGCGCCGCACTTCCCATATCCTTGGCTTGTTTAGACAGTGGGTGGATGCTCAGGGAAATACGGTCAACAGTGCTCTCTATGGCTGAGTTGAGTAGCTCCACTATCAACGCCAGCATCGGCACGAGTATCAGTAACACGCGCTCACTGGGCGTTGCATCCACCAGACAAGCCAGCGGCAGAAGCACTGCATTTAATAACAGCAGCTGCCTGAAAGCGGCTTCGCCTTGAAACGCTGCCCGCAAGCCTGCCAGCGAGTATCTAGTGGCATAAATAATGCGGGTAAAGCCACTGCGGCCTTTCAACGAGAGGGCATCCAATTCGTCGCTCTGTGGCATGTTGCTCATGGCTGCAACACTCCAGCAGGGTCGTTCAGCGCTTGCTGATAGGCCTGGTGGATAAACAACAGATCAGTTTCAGGCATGTTTCCACGGTGCCGCCCTAACTGGCCTAGGTCACGGCGAGCAGCGTCTTTGATTCGTAGACGTCGGCGGCTTTTTTCAAGATCGAGCAAGGCTATTTCGACCGTCACCGTGCCGCCTTCGTTTACCTGGGATTTGACGAAGATATGCTTGGGATAACAGCAACCATGCTGCCAGCCCGCCAGATGCAAGCGTGCTAGGGTTGCGGCGAGTTGTATCAGTACAGCCTTAGCAAGCGCGGCACTATTCTCAACGGCGTACCACTGCTCTAGGCTGACAAAGCCTTGCAGGGCTTCGGTAACCAGCAGCGCCTGCCAGGTACCATGCTGCTGCCGTGCAGTGCAATAGACGACGTTAGGTGTCTTGATGCCCAGGCGGGCAAAAGCGCGATAGGCCTGCAGTTCTCGCAAGATGGTCGGGCGGCCAAACGGATGCAACAAAGTTCGGTAGGTATGTCCAACCTGGCGCTTGCAGTACAAGGGTGGCCGCATTAAATCGCGCTGTTGCAACAACTGAACGCCGCTTTCGCCACCACGTCGCTTGTTGGCCGGTTCAACCCAGATACCGGATCTATTCCACCAGCGATCAAACTCTGTCGTGATGAGCTGCGGCGATACCTTTTCGGTCATTACACCCATGGCTCAGACCTCCTTGCGCAGCACATAGGTGCGCCACATGGCGTAGCCTGGCAGGAAATCCAGGTGATCGACGACACGGAAACCGGCTTGTTTAAATTCATCCTCAATAACTGACTTGGCTACGACAAAACGGTTTTGGTTTTGTGACGCCCGGCCTTCATCTGCGCGCCGCTGTTCCAGGCGACGACGCTTCCATGCCTTGTAGTTGCCATCAACCCAGAGCGAAAGGATTACGCTATCGCGGCTAACGCGATGGAATTCACGCAGAATGGCCAGGCGGTGCTCAGATGATTCGATGTGATGCAGCAGACGTATGCAGAAGATGCAGTCCACCGCATTGACACCCAGGTCAATATCAAACGCCGAAGTCTGGAAGGTATTGACCCGCGAGACTACCTCTGGCGGTTGTGCGGCGCATGCTGTAGCGAGCATATTGGCTGAGTTATCGGCGGCGAGGATCACCCGATTGGGTTGCTCGCAAAGCATGGACCAGAAACGCCCAGCACCACAGGGCAAATCCAGCACCAAATTGGGATCATCTGCTAGCTTTAGTGCCCTGCGCGCCACCTGAATATCGCGCCAGTGCGACAGCTGCCGAGCCAAGCCATCCTGATGTTTGATCAGGTACTGTTGAGCATGCTCTTGGTCATATTTACGGGAAAATTCGAGTTCGATGGGATTTGGTTTCGACATGGCGAGGCGTCCACAAGAAGGTACGCTCGCCACACTAGGGGGTTGGGCATCAAGGCCCTGTCAAAAGGATGTGAAAAAATCGTCAAACAACGCTTTTCAAGGTTACGTTGAAGCATGCTCCCCCACCGGGTAGGTTATGAACCGAGATCGTCCAACCCTGCTTGCTACAGATGCGTTTTACTAATGAAAGACCCAGCCCCAAACCATCCCCTCGCGCCTGTGTACCACGTACAAAGGGCTGGAAAATCTGCTCGTGCTGCTCGAAAGGAATGCCGCTGCCACTATCCTCTACGCGAAACTCTCCAGATCCTATTACTAGGCGTACAAACCCCCTCTCGGTGTAATGCAGTGCGTTTCGCAGTAGGTTGGCCATCACCGCGTTGAGAAAAGTAGGATTGTAGCGACCATCATCCGTACCCTCTTCAATGCACTGGAAATCCAGTTTTTTTTCTCTGAGCATTGGGCCCCAACGCTCGGCTTGCTCGGTGGCCACCTTGGCTAAACTGCTACTCGCGACAAAGGCTGTCTCATTAGCTTTATCTCTGGCTAGTTGCAGGAAGGTCTGGACCAGCTCGCGCATCTCCTCGCAAGCCCGGTCTATACGTTCAATCTGCACACGCTCGCGCTGCTCAAGCTTCACCTCTGCAAGCAACTCACAGGAAGTGGCAATGATCATGAGTGGGGTGCGCAATTCATGGCTGACATCACTGGTGAATAGCCGTTCACGCGCCAGTGACTGACGCACTTGGCCCAACGTGCTGTCAAAGGCAGCTGCCAGTTGACCAATTTCGTCATCAGGGTAATCGGGAGCAAGTGGCGGAGCCAAAGAGTGCAATTGGTCGCGATGACGCACCTGCTGAGCCAAGCGACTGATGGGCGCCATCACCTTACGCGCCATGACTAGCCCGAGCCCCCATGCGGCTGCGATGGTCAGTAGAAAGCCTGCTAGTACAACATCGAATAGAACTTGCTCACGGGCCTCGAACTCGTGTTGTTCTTGCACCAATAGATAGGTCTGATTGTTGATTTCCTGGACATAGACATAGAACGCCTCCTTGCCATCGACGACCTCATTGAAGCCTTCTTCCAGATTTGCATACTGCTCGGGAATGGCATATTCGGAATGGCTAGAGGCGAAAAATCGGGTACTAGAGTCCAAACGTGGTGGCCGACCTCGATTGATATCCTGGTGCAGCACGGTATTCAGTTCCCGCTGTAACTCCTCGGAAACCAGATGTTCTTCGACAAAGTGCACCACCGCTACGATGCCTATGGAAAAGATGCCGCTTACCATTACGGTCATCAATACAAAGGCAAGCAGGATGCGCCGTGCAAAAGGTTGTTTAGATACCATCAGTTTTCTCCGCAAGGCGGTAACCAACACCATGCTGAGTATGCAGCAGCTCTGTATTGAAGGGTTTATCGAGAACCTGACGGAGTTGGTGGATATGGCTTCTCAAGCTATCGCTATCGGGGCAGTCATCTCCCCAGAGCGCTTCCTCCAGTACTTCGCGGCGTACCACGGCCGGGCTTTTCTGCATCAACACAGCTAATAACTTTAGACCAATGGGATTCAGCTTGAGCGGTCGGCCTGCTCGACTGACATGCAACGTATCTAAGTCATAGATCAGATCCGCTACTTTCAATTGGCGTTTTCGGCTGCCTTGGCTGCGGCGCAGGATCGCCTCGATACGCGCGACTAACTCGGATAGGGCAAAGGGTTTGATCAGATAGTCGTCAGCTCCGACGTTGAGGCCGTGCAGCCGGTCGTCAAGCGCATCACGGGCAGTCAGCATAAGGATTGGTACCTCGCTCTGGCCATCCTCACGCAGGCGTTTGCACACCTGATAACCGTCGATGCCCGGCAGCATGATGTCAAGCACGATCAAATCGTAATGCCCCGTGCTGGCTAGGTGTAAGCCGCTCAAGCCATCCTGCGCGCAGTCGACGCCGAAGCCCTTTAGCTGCAGGTAGTCCAGCACATTGGCCAGGATGTCGCGGTTGTCTTCGATGACCAGAATACGCATCGGCTGATTACTCTTTGATTTTGACGCTTTTTTCACGTCGCTTTGACAGGCTACTAACAGAGGCAAATGCAGACTGCGGCCCGTTCATCCAAAAAGGATCATACGATGCCCCAGCTTCATTATGCGCAAATTCGCTACTTATCCATCGTCGTGCTGGCGTGGCTAACGGTATTCACTCTGACTCGGAGCCTGTTGCTGGTTAGCCACCTGGCAGATGCGAATATCAGCATTTCGAACCTTATGGGCTTGTATGCCATAGGGATGATCTACGACTTGAGCTTCCTGCTTTACGCGACCTTGCCAATGGCGCTTTACCTGCTGCTTTGCCCGCGCGCGATTTGGCAGCAGCGCTGGCACAAAAAGTTTATGGCCAGCGCCATGGCCCTCAGTCTATTCGTCATGCTGTTCACTGCTGTTGCGGAATGGCTGTTTTGGGACGAATTCGGCGTACGCTTCAATTTCATCGCCGTCGACTACCTGGTGTACTCCGAGGAGGTGATCAACAACATTCTTGAGTCCTACCCGATTTACCCCTTACTGGCATTGCTCGCCATCTTGGCCATTGGTCTGACATTCATCCTTCGCCGCCCCCTAGCAGCTGCCTTGGATGCCCCACGCATGGCACCTAAGCAAGCTTTATATAGTCTGGGTGTTTTGCTCTTGCTGGCCGGGCTTAGTAGCGCTTTTGTTGGGCAGAACTCCCCCCGTGGAATAGGTGGTAATGCCTATCAGCGCGAGCTGGCGAGCAATGGGCCTTTCCAGTTCTTTGCTGCGTTTCGGAATAACGAACTGGACTACCAGCAGTTTTACTCGACCCTGCCGGAGTCCGAAGTCGCCGGGTTGTTGCGAAGCGAGGTGAGCGAGCCCAATGCCCGTTTCATAGGCAGTGATCCGCTAGACATTCGCCGTGAAATCGATAATCCAGGGCAACCAAAACGCCTGAACGTAGTACTGGTGACCATCGAGAGTTTGAGTGCCAAATACTTGGGCAGTTTCGGTGACAACCGCGGATTGACCCCGAATCTGGACGCGCTACGCAAGCAGAGTCTGGCATTCAGTAACTTTTACGCCACGGGTACCCGAACTGACCGTGGCCTAGAAGCCATCACCCTGTCTATTCCACCAACGCCGGGGCGTTCGATCGTCAAGCGTATTGGTCGTGAAGCTGGTTATGCAAGTCTAGGTCAGCAGTTCGCCGCCCAAGGGTATGACAGTGCATTTCTCTACGGCGGGCGTGGTTACTTCGACAACATGAATGCTTTTTTTGGCGGCAACGGCTATCGCATCGTTGACCAAAGCAGCGTGGCCGAGGCGGATATTGCTTTCAAAAACGCCTGGGGCATGTCGGATGAAGACCTCTATAAACAAGCCCTCAAAATTGCAGATGCCGACCATGCAGCCGGCAAACCTTTCTTCCTGCAATTGATGACCACCTCAAATCATCGACCCTATACCTACCCTGAAGGTCGCATCGACATACCTTCCGGTGACGGTCGCGAAGGAGCGGTGAAGTATACCGACTACGCCATTGGCCAACTCCTTGCCCAAGTGCGGGAAAAACCCTGGTTCAAGGACACGCTGTTCGTCTTCGTCGCCGATCACACTGCAGGCAGCGCCGGTAAGGAAGATCTGCCGGTGGCCAACTACCACATCCCGCTGTTTATTTACGCTCCGGAACATATCGAACCTAGAGAGTTCACCGATGTTGTCAGTCAGATCGACCTGGCTCCAACTTTACTGGGCATGCTCAATATCGACTATGTCTCAACGTTTTTCGGGCGCAACGTGCTGCGAGAGGATCGCACTGCTGGGCGCGCTCTGGTTGGTAACTACCAGCACCTAGGACTGTTCGATGGCAATAATCTGGCCATTCTCAGTCCAAGGCGTGGCATGCGCAAACATGAAGACGCATTGGGGTTGAGCCATGAGTCGATCATTGGCACCGATGACGGGCTGCTGCGTCGCGATATCGCCTACTACCAGGGTGCTAGCTATGCCTTTCAGAAGGGACTTATAGCTTGGCGGTCAGGGTTACTGCCAGATGAAAAGTTGGGCCTGCGTTAACCTACTCATGCATTACAGGCACCGCCTGGCGGTGCTTTGATTTGGAGCTACTGAAATGACGGCCGACCGCTCAGAAAGCGCTTCTCGGTACTTTGATTTCCGTCTTGCGATAGGTATTCCATTAGGGCTTATGGCCTTACTGTTGTTGCTTGACCCTAGTGGAGTTGATTTCGCTTTGGCAGAACTGTTTTACGAGCCGGGCCAGGGCTTTATCGGTCGTCACAGCTTCTGGCTGGAAGACATACTCCATGATCGGGCGAAGCAAGCTGTTATCTTCTTGGGCGTAATGGCCATTTTCGGTTTCGTACTAAGTCTGATGCCAACCGGGTTAAGTCCCCTTCGCCGTCAACTAGGTTACCTGGTACTGGCATTGGCTTTATCAACCAGTATTGTCACTCCGCTGAAAACACTGACTGGCGTGCACTGTCCATGGAGTTTGAGCGAGTTCGGGGGAGCAGAAACTTTTACACCTTTGCTTAGTGAGCGCGCGCCAACCGAAAAGCCAGGGCGCTGTTGGCCAGGGGGGCATGCCTCGGCAGGGTTCTCTCTGTTGGCTCTGTTTTTCGCGCTGCGCGACAGGCGTCCTCGCACCGCTCGCATTGCTTTAGTTGTTGCGTTGGGACTGGGAGCCGTGTTTTCGCTAGGACGTATGATGCAGGGCGCGCATTTCCTCTCGCATAACCTGTGGACCTTGTTGTTCGACTGGCTGATCGGAGTGCTGTGCTACCGGTGGATTCTCTATAAAGCGCCACAACCAATGCAACTGTCTCAGCTTGCGCCTGATTTAGCGGGAGGACAGAACTGATGCAAGGTCTTCTATGGTTTCTTCGCCTGTGCCTGGCAGCGCTGGTATTGGTCGCTGCATTGGTAGCACTGCCTGTTAGCATGGCCTGGAGTGCCACGCCTACAACTCAGAGCCTGGCTGGCGAGACTCGGCCACAGAGTTGGGCGGAGCCGCTAGATGAGCGGTTGAACCTGTATCGGATACAGCCAAATCTCTATCGAAGTGCCTTGCCTGATAATGAGGCTGAACCGATGCTCAAAGAACTGGGCGTCACGACAGTGATCAATTTCTATCAACGTAGCGACTCAGCTTGGCTGCATGATCCAAAAATGCGCCAGATTCACCTGCCATTCCATACTGACAGAGTTGATGATACGGATGTGATCGCAGCATTACGGAGCATTCGACAGTCACAAGAGCTCGGTTCTGTGCTGATTCACTGTAAGCATGGACAAAATAGAACTGGCCTGATTGCGGCTCTATATCGCATCGTTTATCAGGGCTGGAGCAAGGAGCAAGCTCTGGCTGAAATGCGCGGTGGCGGCTTTGGCGGTGAGCAGCGATTAGACGATGCCGAACGATACTTGCAACAAGTCGATATAGAGCAACTCAAGATTGCACTTGAGGGTGGAGCTTGTAGTACAAGTCCATTGGCCTTGTGTGCGATGAAGGCTTGGATAGTCGATATGCTTAAAGTGTAATGCCAGTAACGGCATACCGAACGGTAGCGTGACGATGCAGAGATCCCAAGCTATATTGCAGTTTCATCCGTGTGCCCCTCTTACTATGCCGCCTACGGGCGGCTTTTCTTTTTCAGGACTCAAACCTGCACCGAGTTTGGCTTGAACCCAACGCCAGCTATCGTTCATGGCCTGGAACAAGATCACCCAACGGTGCAATCGTCATCTGAGCAATGCGTATCCAAGAACTCAGCGTTTCGAGATCTAGCCGTACCGATTCGGCCGCTTCCCAAATGCTGACATTCTCAGTTGGGACTGTCGGTACGACGCCCTCGATTACCGTCAGCGCCATTGCATGCAACCGCAGTAGCTCGTCGCGCATGTCATTAATTCCACCCAACTCTGCCAGACATGCATCCAGTCGGCCAACCAACTGCAGAAGCCGGGTGGTGTCGAAGTTCGCTCGCAGCCTTTCCAGTGCTACAGAATCCACTTCGCCGTAAGGAGTAGTCTGAAAAGACGCCGGCGGAACCTCAATCATGTTGCCTCCCCAGCCCAGTTGTACAGGCCTATCCCCCACCGCGCGCGACTGAGCCCCTTCTTAAAGCTTCCTCATACGCTCATGCGGGCCCGCGATTGTAGAGGGCGAGAGCGATCACATCCGATTCGATACCTATTAGAGAGTTGTTGTCGAGCTGAATACAGGGCCAAGAGCTCCAATTGGCAGCGTCTCCGCCTGCTCCTCAATCCGGCCGGCCATAAGCATGTCAGTCCGGCTTGGATAATGACGCAGTGAATCGCCCCTACTTTCGTAGATACATGTAAGCCTCAATAGAGGTCTTCAAACGCTGCGGCACTGTTCCTTTTCGGCTGCGCCCGCCTGCTACGGACAGGCCGCTATTGGCCGATTTCTGCCTGTCGCTACCGGCAACTATGAATCGTTCTTTGCTGGTCATAGCCACGCAGCGTGATGGTCAAATCCGATGCAAGCGGGTGGTCAAGTCTGCGCAATTACCCAGCGCGCTTGCGTGTGCGTAGGGGTGTTAACTCGGGTGTTAACACCGTTTCCAATTGGCGGCCCAATGCGTCGTTTTGCTGGATGGCACTGTGGATACCTCAGGCCATGCGCTGTTGCTGCGGTACACACTCCACCAGGCGTAAACGGGCCGGGCGTATGCCCTCTCGTACCAGTTAACAGTCCCCGCGCGTAAGGGGTGTTTCCTTAGGTGCTAACAGCGTTTCCAATTCAGTGCGGCCACTACGGTTTTCCCGTCGCTATACCATGGGCGTGAGGTCATACCGTTGGCGCAACTCAGCACCAGCAGGGCAGTACCGCCCCACAGGTGCATGGCACGCACGGCACGGCATCAGGTGGTGATGGAAGGCGTCACGCGCAGCCAGCCATTCAGGCGAGGCCGTAACAGCAGTTTGAATTAAGTGCTGCGGCTGTTCGGGGGCTTCCTCAATTTGAGGGAGTGTCACCATTCTCTGACGTTGGTTAGATGCCCTCAGTTTCGGGGGTATCTCTGCCGGGTGATCCACCAATGGTGGACGGTCCCTTGCCAGCATTCGCTCGGTTCTCGCTTGCTGGTGCTGCTCCAGGTGTACGCCTGGCAAACGATCTGTGCGCGCCACGCTTTCACTCACTACAAAACGTGGCGCGGGCACTTTCTCCAGTTCGGTAAACAGTCCAGAAAGCAGGCTCATTGCGTAGCCTCGCACCGTGAAAACACACATATACATGTGCGTCTGGTTTCAAAAACACCGGCAACAGTGGCAACAGTGGCAACAACCGCTCTAGAACGGGCCTTCCAGGCGTTGCCAAACCCTCGTTTTTGTTGCCAGTGCTTTTTTACCGGCAACTGTGATAACCAAAGTGCGCAGTAGTGGCAGGCTCTTATATTCAGAATCGAGTTTGTGTTGCCACCTGTTGCCACTTCTTTTATTAGGTGGCAACGGCTGAAAGCCCCGCCCCGCAAGGCCGTTGCCGGTGTTGCCACTGTTGCCAGTGATTTTAGGTTCCTGTGTAATTGTGTTTGCAGGCTAAGGGCTGTTTTGGGTGCATTCATACCCCAGCCCCCTCGGTATCTATCGCCACTGGGTCGATCACATACAGCCGCGATTGGCCGCCACCAGGTAGCCGGTAGTTTTTGGTTTTGCGGTCGGTATCGCGCCCGGCGATTGCCCCGGCCCCGTCCAATGCCTTGACCACTCGGCTCAGGCCATACCCGTGCGCGGCCTCAATTAGCGCAGCCCTGTTGAACAGGTACAGCCGCTTGGTGCCTGCCAGTTCCCAGAAGCCGGCCCGGTTGATTACCTTGGAGTCTGTCGCGTGGTCATCCACGTCAGAGAAGCGGCTGCTGCCGTGCTTGTCGATAAAGTCCAGAATGCCGGCCAGTATTTGGCGATCCTCGGCATTGCCGCTGCCGACTCGGCTCAGCCACTCGCCATACAGCAACTGGCAATCGGCCAGGGCGCTACTCTGGGGCCATGGCAGCAGGCCATATGCAATCGCCATTTCCCCAGCCAGGGCGATCACGGCGAAGCGATCCGCCACGCGCCCGGCTTGGGCGTTGTCTTCCACGAACTGGCCGCGCACCTGGGCGAAGTCTTGCAGCAGGCCGGGACGGTCGTCGTCCTTTAGCAGCCGCTCAACAAATGCCGGGCCTAAGTGGCCGTGCTGGTGAGCCACCGCGACGGTCAGCAGGCGGTGGAAGTCGGCACCCTCCAGGCCGTGCAGTTGGTCAAAGGCGCGGTGTGTGCGTGTACCGGCGTTCACGTCCACCATGCGCAGCTCAGCACCAGCATGCGCGGCGTTGCCGGATATAGCGGCGTGCTCCGATAACGATCGTTCGCCACTGGACAGCGCCAGCAGCCGCCACGTCAGCTTGGGGCGGCCTTCACGCTCGCGGGTCATGGTGCCCTTACCTTGCCCGTTAGCGAGGGAGTAGGCCATGGCCTGTACCTGCTTTGGATCGGCGCGTTTGATTTCATCCAGCGGCAGGATGGTGTCATTACGGCTGGCCGCTTCAATCTCAAGTCCGCCCTTGCTCATATCCCAGCTGGCAGCAAACACACCGGGATCACCCCACACCGACGATCCGACCAGCTGCGCCAGGGACTTACCGCTGGAGCTGTCGCCCACCAGGTGAACGCCTCCGCCGACCACCCCGACCAGGCTCAGCAGCGGCCCCGCCAGCGCACAGCCAATGGCCAAGGTCAGTACCGGATTGCCCGCGCACTTGGCGGCCACCTCGGTTTGCCATTGCTCAAGCGTGCCGCTGGTGCTGTACAGGTTGATGCTGCGTGCGCCGGCCTGATAACGCACGGTGTCGCTACCTATGGTGCGCTGGGGCAGCACGAATGCCCCGGAGGCGTGCCAGCCTGGCCGCGCCGTGGTGATAATGGTTTGTTCGGGGCGCTGCTCCAGCAGGTACTCCATGAACTGACCGCGCTTGCGTGGAGCGATGATGGCCCCCATGCCGAACAGAGCGCGGCGTGCGTCTTCACCGCTCCCGCCAAACACCTCCATTGGAATGATCCATTCCTTGGCACCGCTGTTGGTCAGCAGGCGCAGCAATCGGCCCTCGCTACCGTCGTCGCTGTTGGTGGTGCGCGCGGTCACGATCACGGGTGTGGCCAGCCAGTCGTCAGTGATGGGGCGGGTGGTTTCTTCGCTGTCGTCATCACCCACGGCGGCACGCTTGAAGCCGTGCCAGTACACGCCCGGGCGCAGCTTGCGGCCCGCCTCATTCGTTACCCAGTGCTCATACACGCCCCAGCATGGCCGCTCGGGCAGGATGCTTGGCGACGTGGGCGAAGGCACCAGGGATAAGGTCGGTTCGGCGGCGCTCATTGGGCGGCCCTCCAGTTGGCCAAGTCGTTAAAGTCGGTTAGGTCTGCGGGGGCGTCTTGCGGCCACAGCGGGAAGACCACCAGCCCACCCACTGCCACAGCGGCGGCATTGGCAGCCATGCGCCCTGGGTTGCCTTCGGTCTGGCGGTCGTCGTCGCCCGCGATGATGAGCGAGGCGTGCGGGTGCTTCTCTCGCAGCGCCAGCGCCGCTGGCCTGAGGTTGCCGGCATTCATCGCGCAGGCCACAGCGGCCCCGGTGTCGGCGTGGATCGTCGCGCCGGTTGCCCAGCCCTCGCAGACGTACAGCGGCGCACCCGGTGTGATAACGCCCAGCGGCGAATAGCACCCGGTGACTATCCCTCCACTCAGGAAGCGCTTACTACCGTCCAGGTAGATGCGTTGAAGGTTGGCCAACACGCCATTGCGCACCAACGGCACCAGCAGGGCGTCACCGCGCTGACGTAGGCCGTGGGTGCGTAGCCCTTTGCGGGTCAGATACGGGTGCTGCGGATCAGCGCGGCGAGCGTCACGCCACAGGCGATTGGCATATTCAGCCGCGGACTGCTGGCGCTGGTGCTGCTCGGCTTGGCGCTGGCGGCGTGCCTGCTCGATGCGCTGGCGCACCTGCTCGGCTTCCCTGGCGTCCACTGGCTCACGGCTACACCAGGTGTGCGCGCTGCCGGTCTTCCAGCTGCCGAACGCACCTGAGGCGATGCCATCCAGGTACAGCACATACCAGCCGTTAAGGGTGCCGGCCTTATCGCCCGGAACGTGAAAGCGTTGAATGCTGCCGTCTGCAATGGGTAGCCAATCAAGCAGGCCGAATGTGCTTTGCATGGCATCACGGAATGCGATTACACCGTCCATAGCAGCACCTCGATAGCAGCCATTAGCACCAGGTCAGCGCCCAGCGGTTGCAGCGCCAGCAGAAGAGCGTGGGCTTTCTCCAGGCAAGCCGATCCCGTCGGCGCAAATGCACCGTTTTGAATTTGCATGGGGGTTACTCCTTGGCCGTCGTGGCGGCTTGGTGCTCGGCTCGGCGGCGCAGGGTCACGGCGATAGCTTCGGCGCAGGCGCGTAGCTCGTCGGTACTTGCGTGCAGGTCGGGGCCGGCGAGTGATTCCAGCATCTGCGCAACAGTCATAACGCAAGCATTCGGTGCTATCGGAGTGAAGCGCAACGCCCCGCACGCGTCGTAATGGAATATCCAGCGCTGGTCGGGTTTGCCTCGCTTGGGTATCAGATCGTCAGCAGCGACGCATACCTCGCTATTTAGTAAGGCGCGCAGCATTTGCGTGGCGTCTTGCTTTGGCTTGTTCATACGGCACCCCCTGCTGATTCAAGGGCGCGGGCCTTTGCCATGTGGTGGTTGTAGCGGGCAAGGCGCACGGACAGGGATGAATCAGCGCGTAGGGCGGCAAGTGCCATTGCTCGAAAGGCTGCGGCGTGTGGTGCGGACGGATTGAGGGCGTGCGAATATTTCATGGGTGGTGCTCCTACTGTTGTGGAGCTGCCACGAACCGTCGCCAAACGATTATGGGTGGCAGCTGTGCGCAGGTTGGCGAACCGGGACAGTAGGCACCCGGCAGACCCGAGGGTCTCCCACGCAAAGCCGCCATAACACAAAACGGCGGGCACAAAAAAAGCGCCGGCTGTTTGGGATGGGGCGCTTGTGCGCCTACTGGTGTTCGAGTCGCCAAACCCGGTCGCTGATTTTGCAGCGACAGGCGCACGATAACGCCGATGCGCCAGCTTGGCAATGGTGGGGAATGCTTGGGCGTTGTCAGGCTGAATTAGTGTAGCTACAATAAATCCATGCAAATCACCTACGATCCCGCCAAATGCGAGCGCAACACAGCCGAGCGTGGGTTGTCTTTCGAGCTGGTGCGCGCCTTCGATTGGTCGGCGGCCTTGGTGCTTGAGGATCAGCGAAACGACTACGGCGAAAGACGCTTTCAGGCGCTGGGCTTTATCGGTGATCGGCTTTACATGCTGGTGTTCACGCCGCGCCCGGGTGCGGTTCACGTCATCAGCTTGCGCAAGGCAAACAAGCGGGAGGTAACAGGCTATGAGCAAAGTCAGGTCTGAACAGGCGCGCACCGATAACCCCGTATGGGGTGCGGCAGAGTTCGCCAAGGCAGAGCGGGCCAGCGATGTGCTGGGCGAGTTGTTCGGCGCTGAGCAAGCGGCGGCCATGCTCAAGCCCAAGCGCGGGCGCCCGGTTGCGGCGGCGCGCAAAGAGCTGGTTAGCGTGCGGTATGACGCCGAGGTGCTGGCCGCCTTTCGGGCATCCGGCCCCGGCTGGCAGGCCCGCTTAAACGCGGCCCTGTCGGACTGGTTGAAGACGCACAAGCCCGAAGACGTGGCAGCATAGGCGGCGTCACCGGCTACGGTCGGCAGGAATCTGGAACCCTTCACGGTTGATCCAGTAACGCGGGTGTAACGGTTGCTAGCCGATACCCCGCGTTTTTTATTGGGCGCTGTCATGCGGCCACCTTCTTGCCCTTGCGGGCAAACATCATGGTGAGCACCTTGTCAGCCTGCTCATGCTGGCTTGCTGGCAGGCGGTAGCGGGTCACGCCGCACGGGGCACCCCAGTGGTTCGCGGCCTTTTCCGGCATGTGCTCGAAGGTCAGCCCGTATTGGCTTTCCAAGGCTGGGATCGTCGAGTTAAGGCAGGTGTCCCCGACCTTGCGGGCCGCCTCAAATCTGTTGAGCGTGTCGAAGTGGCGAACGTAGACCAGGACGCGAGCAATCTTGCTTGGCGCTGTGCTCAGCAGTTCGGCGGGCGTGGGGGCGGTGGTGGTATTCTTGCCGTGCGACTGGCTGCGTTTCTCTTCGGGGATCGTGGCCTTTTTCATTTAAGCCACCTCGCGCTGTGCGGCCAGCGAGTCACACCATGCGACCACCTCGGCTTCGATCCAGGCAACAGACTTGGGGCCAAGGGTTACTTGAGCGGGGAAGGTGCCAGCGGCAATGCGCCGGTAAATCTCGGACGTGGAAAGGGTGGTCAGCTTTTCCACTTCGGTACGCTTGATAAAGCGGCGGGGGAATTGGGTGGGGGGTAAGCGTCCAGCCAAGTCACCTTCCGAACACCAGCATTAAGGGCGATGGTGTCCGCGTATTTTTAAGCGGACGCGATAGCCCTTATCGCCGGGATTTCCATGCGCCAACGAAGCTCTTACCCCAAACCATTCAAGGCCCAGGTTGTTCAGGAGTGCCTGCAACCCGGTGCGAGCGTCTCCAGCGTGGCCATCCGCCACGGCATCAACGCCAACGTCATTCGCAAGTGGCTACCGCTTTATCGAGATCAACTGCCAGCGGCGTTGCCGGCGTTCGTTCCTGCGAGGGTTACGCCCAAACGACCAGCTGAAGCAGTGGTGATTATCGAGCTACCGCTGGGCGAGCAATCGGTCACGGTGAAATGGCCAGCCTCCGATCCTGAAGGATGCGCCCGCTTTGTCCGTGGGCTCGGCCAGTGATCCGCGTGGATAGTATCTGGCTCGCCACCGAGCCAATGGATATGCGTGCTGGCACTGAAACCGCGTTGGCCCGCGTGGTGGCGGTGTTCGGTGCGGCGAAGCCGCACTGCGCCTATCTCTTTGCCAATCGTCGCGCCAACCGCATGAAAGTTCTGGTGCATGACGGCGTGGGTATCTGGCTGGCCGCACGGCGATTGAACC
>NZ_JAYEET010000013.1:0-259616 GCF_034653255.1 Pseudomonas spirodelae
TGAGCCAGGCTAAGGCACAACTGGCTCAAGCCATCTGATTCTTCACGCTGCATTCAGCTCTCCTGGCGTCTGGTGCTCCTAGACGTCTCTCTCCCCGCGCGGCGAATGCTGTGCGGGTTTTTTTATGGCCCGCGTTTTACCCCGCGAGCTGTGATTGCCCGGGGCGTACCAGGCTTGCCGAGCTTTTTTAGGCGCGAGCGGGTAAGGTCGCGGCCGTGCTGCTTGGCCTCCGTGGTCTTAACTTCAGCTAGGCAAGCGTTTGGATCTGAATGAGTAGGGTGATGTGATGCAACTGTCTGGGCGCGGTGTGGCGCTGTCGATTATCGCCTCGGTGTTGTTTGCCCTGGTACCTGGCTATGTGCAGTTGTTGGCTCCGCTTGATGGCTTGCAAGTGTTTGCCCAGCGGGTGCTCTGGTCGTTACCGGCGGTGTTGCTGCTGGTGACCGTGTCGCGGCAATGGCCGCTGCTGCTGGCGGCCTTCGCTCGACTGCGGCGTGAACCGTTGCTGTTGGCCAGCCTGCCTGTGGCTGCATTGCTGATGGGGATTCAGTGGGCGCTGTTTGTCTGGGCGCCGCTGTCCGGACGCATGCTGGAAGTGTCGCTGGGGTATTTCCTTCTGCCGCTGGCCATGGTGCTGGCCGGCCGGGTGTTCTACGGCGAGCAACTACGGCCGTTGCAGCGTTTGGCGGTGTTCTGCGCCTTGCTCGGCGTCGCCCATGAGCTGTGGCTGACTCAGGCGTTTTCCTGGGTGGTGATGGTCACGGTGCTGGGCTATCCGCCGTATTTCATGCTGCGCCGCTGGATGCGTCTGGATGCCTTGTCCGGGTTCGTGCTGGAAATGCTGTTTATGGCCCCGGTTGCGATCTACATGGTTGTGCAGTGGGGGCCACCCCAGCTGTTTAGCCAAGCCCCGCAGCTGTGGTGGCTGCTGCCTGGTCTAGGGCTGCTCAGCGCGCTGGCGTTTGCCGCGATGATGGCGGCCAGTCGGCTGCTGCCGATGGGGTTGTTCGGCATTCTCAGTTATGTCGAGCCAGTGCTGCTGTTTCTGGTCGCGTTGCTGTTTCTCGGTGAGCAATTTGATGCGGCCCAATGGCTCACTTATTTGCCGATCTGGTTGGCTGTGCTGCTAGTGGGCTGGGATAGCGCGCGCCTATTGATCAAACAACGGCGCAGCGCTTCGTTTGCCGAGCAGTAAGGCGGCTCAGTCCAGCACGTTGCGCAGCACTTCGTAAATGATGCCCGTAGCAATGGCCACCAGCACCACGTCAGTGCCGGTTTGTTTCCACTCATAGCCGTCATAGCGCGGTAGCTGGCCAAGTAGCCGGCTGTCGAAGTTTTTCGCAATGCCAGGTGGCAGTGGTTTGCCACGCGCGAGGTTCTTGGCGATGCCAGGCGGCAAGGCGCGGGTTGGGCCGATCAGGTTGCGGTTCTCGCCCAGCACGATGCGTACCCGGCCGATATCAATCGACGGGCCGTTGAGGTCAACGCGGATGTCACTGTTATGGCCGCCCTCTTGTTTGCCTGGGTGATCATGTTTGGGCGCCGCCATAGCGCTTTGCGCTGTGAGTGTGAATGCCAGGGTTGCGCTGATTAACAAGGCTTGTCGCAGGTTATGCATGATGAACTCCAAGGCCCACGAAGGCGGGTTATATGCTCAATTTGAGCGACTTATTTCGGCTTGGTTCAGGGGCCGCGGTCGCTTTATTGCACTGAATATGCAAAGTCACTCGGCCGCAAGGCCGGAAAGCGGTAGGCTATGCGGCTGATTTTTTGTTTTTCGTCGAGGTTACCCCCGTGTTTTCCCAATTCGCCCTGCATGAACGCCTGCTTAAAGCCGTGGCTGCGCTGAACTTTATCGAGCCCACCCCGGTGCAGCTGGCGGCCATTCCGCTGGCGCTACAAGGAAAAGACCTGCGGGTAATCGCGCAAACCGGCAGCGGCAAGACCGCCGCCTTCGTTTTGCCCATGCTTAACCGCCTGCTCGGCGATGGCGCTTCTTCGCCGCGTATGAGTGTACGCGCGATGATCCTGCTGCCGACCCGCGAGTTGGCCCAGCAGACGCTCAAAGAAGTTGAGCGCTTTGCGCAGTTCACCTTCCTTAAAGCCGGTCTGATTACCGGGGGTGAAGACTTCAAGGTGCAAGCCGCGATGCTGCGCCGGGTGGATATCCTGATCGGCACGCCAGGCCGCCTGATTGAACACGCCAACGCCGGCAACTTGCTGCTCGATGAAGTTGAAGTGCTGGTGCTCGACGAAGCCGATCGCATGCTCGATATGGGCTTCAGCGATGATGTGCAGCGCTTGGCCGAACTGTGCAATGCCGAACGCCAGACCCTGCTGTTTTCCGCCACCAGTGGCGGTGCCGGGTTGCGTGAGGTGGTGGGCAAGGTGCTGAAAGAGCCTGAGCACTTGCAGGTCAACAAGGTTAACCAGCTCAATGAAGGCACTCGTCAGCAGATCATCACTGCCGACCACAACCATCACAAAGAGCGTCTGGTCGACTGGTTGCTGGCCAACGAAACCTACGAGAAGGCGATCATCTTTACCAACACCCGGGTGCAGGCTGACCGCCTCTACGGCAAGCTGGTGGCCAAGGAATACAAGGTGTTCGTGCTGCACGGCGAGAAGGACCAGAAGGATCGCAAGCTGGCCATCGATCGCCTCAAGCAGGGCGCCGTGAAGATTCTGGTGGCCACCGATGTGGCGGCGCGCGGCCTGGATGTCGACGGCCTGGACCTGGTGATCAACTTCGACATGCCGCGCTCCGGCGATGAGTACGTGCACCGCATCGGGCGTACCGGCCGTGCGGGTGCCGAAGGTCTGGCGATTTCGCTGATCTGCCACAACGACTGGGCGCTGATGTCGAGCATCGAGCGCTACCTCAAACAGCGCTTCGAACGCCGTAATATCAAAGACATCAAGGGCATCTACCAGGGGCCGAAAAACCTCAAGGCGTCGGGCAAGGCTGTTGGCCCGAAGAAGAAAAAGATCGACCCGAAAACCGGCAAGAAGATTGTTGCGAAAAAGCCTGCCGCCAAGGCGCCGAGCAAGCGCAACACCATCAATAAGCCCAAGGCCGATGCGCCCGTGCTGGTTAGCCAGGACGGTTTGGCGCCGCTTAAGCGCCGTACGCCAACGGCCGAGTAACGCCATGGCGCGCTGGCTGTGTTGGCTTGCTGCGCTGTTTATTACCGCGCAGGCGCAGGCGGCAGTACACAAATGTTTGCAGGCGGATGGTGTGGTGCTTTACACCGACCAGCCCTGCAGCATTGCGCAGAGTAACCTGGCCCTGAGCGTCAGTGACTACGCCAGTTATCCACCTTGGCTGCACGCGGTTGCAGCGCTCTGGCACGAGCGCCTGCAGCCGCTGTTGCTGGGGTTTGAGCTGTTGCCGCTGCTGGCGGCGCTCTACGGGCTGATGAGCCTGGTCTGCTTTTTTGCCTACTACCGCGATAAACAGTTCGCCATCAAGGGGCTGCAGCGCACGCCCGAGGCGCGCCTGCACCTGTATGAAGTACTGGGTGGCTGGCCTGGCGGGTTGTTGGCGCAGCGCCTGATTCGTCACAAGAACCGCAAACCGAGTTATCAGTTGGTGTTCTGGCTGATCGTCGCGCTGCACCTGGCCCTTGCCGGGCTGGTGCTGTGGCTGATCAATGGGGCGGCCATAGGCTAAGCGACGGCGGATTGCCCGCCGTCGTTTGGCTGAGGCTTACTTCGGTACGATCAGCACCTTGCCCTCGCGCTCACCGCTGGCAGCCGCTGCCACGGCTTGTTTGATCTCACTGACGTCATAGGTCGCGGCAACGCGGGTGTGCAGTTTGCCGCTGGCAATCAGCTGCACCAGTTCGCCAAACACCTTCATTTGCTCGGCCTGGCTGGCATTCTGGAACCATTTTGCCAGCCAGAAGCCGCGCAGGCTGACATCCCGGAATACAAAGGACGACGGGGACACTTGGCACGGCTGGCGGCTCATCATGCCGTAGTTAACCAGTACGCCGCCGTCACACAGACTGGCCGCCAGGTGATCAGTGGCCTCACCGCCTACCGCATCGATACCCAGACCGATGGCTGCGCCGCCGGTGGCTGCGCGTACGCGCTTGGCCAGATCCGGGCCATCGACCAGCACCACGTCACCGCCTTCGGCTGCAACGCCGGCGACGGCCGACTCGCGGCGCACCACGTTGACGGTCTTGAACCCGCGCAACTTGGCCAGTTGGATCAGGTAACTGCCGACGCCCGAGTTGGCCGCGTTCTGGATCACCCAATCGCCGGGTTTGAGATCGACGAACTGGCTGAGTAGCAGGGAGGCGGTCGGCGGATTGACCGTGAGCATCGCCAGTTGTTGTGAATCGGCCTCCGGTAAGGGAATCAGCTTATTGGCGGGAGCATTCAAATGGCTGACCCACGTGCCGCATCCCACTGGGAGCAGGACCATCTGGCCGACTTTCAGGTTGCTGACCTCGGCGCCCAGCGCCTCGACTCGCCCGACGCCCTCATTGCCTCCGATCGCCGGCAGCGGCGGCAGCATGCCGTATTCGCCGGTAAGGGTGAGGACGTCGGAAGGGTTGATGGGGGCGGCCAGTACTTTGATCCGTACCTGACCTGCGGCGGGCTCTGGCAGTTGCAGCTCAACGGCGGCGATCACCTCGTGCGGTTGCGGGCCGCGTTGTTGGTATTCGGCTTTTAGCATTAAGGCATCTCCAGTGATGAACTACTGACTTGGGTGGGAGGAGTCTAGCTCTGTGCGGGCCTGGGGCGATTAATGCGGATTAATCGATCTCAGTGATAGGCCGATGCAAGGCGAGTGGATAGCCAGCTATGCTGGGCACAGGTTTAACTTAGGTACTGCTATGAAATGGCTGTGGGTGTTTTTTCTGTTGGTATTCAGCTTGATGGCCTCAGCGCAAAGCCTGCGCGTAGGCTTTGGTACACACAAGCCGCCGTATATTTTTGAGAACCAAGCACGCGGCCTGGAATATGACATCGTCATGGCTGCCTTGCAGCGTGGTGGCTTAGAGCCTGAGGCGCACTACGCCCCCATGGGGCGTTTGAATTTGATGCTGAGCAAGGGCCAGCTAGACGTTATTGCCACTACGAACGAGCGCAGTGGAGGTGCGATTTTTTATTCCGATGCCTATATCCGTTATCAGAATGTCGCTGTGGCTCTGCGCTCGAGAAACGTGAATATTCAGCGCGTCAGTGACCTGCTCAGCTACTCGGTGAATGCCTTTCAGCAGGCACGTTTTCTGCTCGGCAGCGAGTACCAGAACATGGCTGAAAATAATCCGCGTTACCGTGAGGAGGCTTTTCAGATTGCCCGCAATCGTATGCTCTACAGCGGGCGGGTTGATGTGGTGGTGACGGATATGCGCATCCTGCGCTATTTCAACCATGAGGTGAGGGGCCAGGTCGATGTGACCCAGGCGCTGAGCATTTATCCGATTTTTGCGCCCACCGATTACAAGCTGGGTTGCCAGCAGCAGGCCCATTGCGCGCGCTTCAATCAGGGCTTGGCGCTGCTTAAACAAAGCGGCGAATACGCGGAAATTGAGCGCCGCTACGCGATGTACTGACGGCAGCTGATGCGCCGTCAGTAGCCCAGCCGCTTAGGGCGTGGGAACGATCTCGTCCAACACTTCCTGGGCGGCCAGTAGTTTCGTATCCGACTCAAACGGTGTTCTGCTGACGCTGAAATCGACGATTTCGATGGCGCCCTGGCCTTGTCCTGTCAGGTGGAAAGAAAACGCCTTGCGCGCGGCCGGGTTGTCGAACGTGAAGCTGATCTCGATGGGCTTGTCGCGAGTGAGCAGCGGCAGTTCGGGTATCGGCAAGTCTACGTCGCGGTCGTATTCCTTGGTTTTCAAGTGCAGTGTGGCACCCGGCGTGGCCATGCTCAGTGCACGGATTTTAAGGGTCACCGTGGTCTGCGTGTCTTTACCCAAGGTCAGGTACTGCGCGCCCACCAAGTTGTCGGTCCAGTCATTGCTGGCGCCGGGGGTGAGCGTGATCGGCTGCGTGTTGGCGAACTGGTAGTGTTGTTCGGCCTGACCGCTAGTCAGTGATTGATCGAGCAAGCCTGCGCGTTGGCTTATCAACCGCGCCGGTTTACCGCTGAAACGGCCCAGGTAGCGTGCGCTGTCGGTAATAAAGCCAGGGCTGGCGTAGCGCCGGCAAACACTCTGGAAGTCGCATTCGGTCAAGGTGCCCTGGCCGTCATGCTGGCGCAGCAGGCCATTGGTGTAGGAGATGATTTCGCGGCCTGTGGTGTAGTCGCGCAGCAACGAGCGCCCGGCAATGTTACTCGGCACGGGAAAGGCGAAGTAATCGAGCACCGAGGAAGTCAGGTCAACATGGCCGTATACGCCTTGCTTGAGGGCGGGCAGTTGCGCCTGTTCGGGGGCCAGTAGCAGGTTAAAGCCCCAGGCTGAGGCTAAGCGTACGTTTTCCAAACCATGGGATTCGTCCGAGGTGATGATCACCAGGGTGTCCTTCAGCACGCCTTGCTTTTCCAGCGCCGTGAGGAAGTCGGCGACGGCATCGTCCAGGTAGGCAATCGCCGCCAATTTGCTATTGGGCTGGCGGTCCAGATAGACCTGCGGGGCAGAGTAGGGTTGGTGGGTGCCCACGGTCAGCAGGGTCAACATCCAGGGTTGCTGCTTTTTACGCAGCTGCTGCACGTAAGTTAAGGCGCCCTCGAAGTAGGCCTTGTCGTCCATGCCCCATGGGAAGTCTATATAGGGCTTATTTTTGAACCAGTCGCGGCCGTGGGTTTGCTCGAAGCCCATCTGCGGCATGATCTGGTCTTTGGCCATAAAACGCAGCCCGGCGCCCTGCAGGAAGTGCGTGCTGAGGCCGCGCTCGCGCAACTGCGCGGGGAGGCACTGCTCACTGCGCTGCCGGTTATTCAGCAGTTCGACGCCTTTAGGGGTGCCGGTGTCGAGTTTGTTGTAATCACCACAAAGCATGGCGTAAAGGCCGCGGATGGTCTGGTGACCGTGCAGCACATAATCGGTGGTGAGCATGCCGCGTTCGGCCCATTGGCTCAGGCGTGGCATCGGGTCTTGTGCATAGTGGCTGCCGATGGCCTGGCGACTGCCTTTTATATAGGCGCCGGTCACGCCTTCCAGGGTAATGATCAGCACATTGCGGGCGCTGCCGGCCTGTTTGAGCAGGGGCGTGCCATTCAGGTCGAGTTGGTTAAGGCCGCTGATATCGGGTGGGCTGCTTGGCTCATCCGCCGCCAGCCAGTCGGCTAAATATTGCTGGCCGTTACTGGCGCTTTCCGCCAGTAGCTTGTGCGGCAGGTTGAACTGCAGCCATTGGTCCGCCTCGCTGGGTTTGAATTGCTGGAAGGCGCCATGTACGGCAAACAGTGACAGCGGCAACAGCAGCCAGCGGCGCGCAGGTGGCGCGCTATGGCGTGGCGTCTGCATACGGCGTAGGCCTAGATAGAGTGCCACCAGCACAGCCAAGGCTGTGGCCATTAGCGGCTGGCTCAAACCGGCGCCCTGGGTTGAATGGCTGACGAACTGTGGGTCGGCCAGGTAGTGCAAATCGGCAGGTCCCGGCATGCGCCCCACTGCGCTGACCAGTTCGGCGTTGCCCAGGGTGAAAATGCACCAGACCACCAGCAAGGGAACGCTCAGCAGCCAGGTGCGTTGGTGCAGGGTGATCAGCAACACGCTGCCAATGGCTAAATCAGACAGGTAGCCATAGCCGTGTGACCAGCCCAGCGTGTAGCGGCTGAGTAATGGCAGGGCAAGGAGTAGTAAACCGAGGATAAACAGGGTGCTGGAAGGGTGTCGCAGCCAATTGCAGGTAACGCGCACGGGTACTCCTGGGACGATTGCCATCGATCAGCAACGGCAATGCCGAATCAGCCGCAACATGCAGGCTGCCATGATTCTGAAACAAGGTTGTGCTAAGCGCCAGAGCGCGGCGCGCAAATAGGCAAAACAACTGGGTGTGGGGCAGGGGGAGGTGATGGATTATGCAATGGCCAGCGCCTTGTCATTGCGAGCAAAGCGCTGCATGGCCAGAGAGTGCTACTTTTTGCCGATGGTGATCTGCTTGCTGGTGCCGTACACCTGGCCGCTGACGCCTTTGGCAATTTGCTGGATTTCCCCGCCGGACTTCAGGAACGCTTCGATCTGTGTATCGATCGAGGCACTGGTTTCCACGGCTGGCGCCGGCTTGGGTTTGCTGTTGGATGCTTTTACGCGCATGACGGCCATTAACCTATTTAAAAATTAATTTGGCCGAGCATTGTACTCGAAATACTTGACAATTGCTTGATAAATAAATCTCAAATGCGCTAGGCGGCGGCGCGATAACGGCATTAATAGTCTGTTTAGTTATCGAATATGCCAATAAGTGATTGTTTTAATGAGAATAGATAATTAATACCGGGCGTTCATATGGGGCCTTGTTGGCGCTTGGCCCGCTGGTCGGATTGCCTCGCAAGGCGGTCAGGCGAAGGTATTGCATGCCCAGTAGGTCGAGAAATTCGGGGGCGACTCGGCTAGAATGCCGGCCTGGTAATGAGGGTAGAGCATCATGGCGGTAATTGGACGGATGAATAGTTTGCAGGTCGTGAAGCACACCGACTTCGGCCTGTATTTGGATGGCGGCGCGGATGGCGAAATCCTATTGCCCAAGCGCTATATTCCGAGCGACACCCCAAGTGAAGTAGAAGACTGGTTGAACGTCTTTATCTACTTGGACAGTGAAGACAAATTGATTGCCACCACTGAAAAGCCAAAAGTGCAGGTGGGTGGGTTTGCCAGTTTAAAAGTTGTGGATATAAATCGAGTGGGCTTATTCCTTAATTGGGGTTTGCCAAAAGATTTATTACTGCCGCACTCCGAAGAAAAACGTCCGCTGCAGGTCGGTGATTACTGTGTGGTGCACGTATTCCTCGATAAGCGCAGCAAGCGCATCACCGCCACGGCGCGCCTGGATCGTTATCTGGATAACGTGCCGGCGAATTACACGGCCGGTGAAGAAGTTGATTTGCTGGTGGTCGAGCCTACTGATATGGGCTTCAAGGCCATCATTAACGGCAAGCACTGGGGCCTGATCCACAAGAATGAGCTGTTCAAATTTATGCGCAGCGGCATGCAGGAAAAGGGCTTTATCAAGGAAGTACGTGCCGACGGCAAAATCAGCCTGAGCTTGCAGCCGGTGGGTCAGGAAGCGGCTAGCAGCCTGGGCGAACAAATATTGAGCAAGCTGCGCGAACACGATGGCGTGCTCAAGGTGAATGACAAAAGCTCACCTGAAGAAATTGCCGCGCTGTTTCGGGTCAGTAAAGGTAACTTCAAGAAAGCCATCGGTGGTTTGTACAAGCAGGGTCGCATCGTGATCCACGAAGACTGTATCGAACTGCCCGGCGAGTGAGTATCCGTTGCGCCACCGCTCAGTAGAGCCTGCTGCATAACCCGTTGCGAGGGTAATGCACGTGTAACGCGAAGCTCGCAGGTTCGGTGCCTATTCCCGCGCCAGTAAAACAAAGCCAGCAGCGATGCTGGCTTTTTTATTGCGCAAGTTTTAACTGATTCTCCGCCTGTTCGATGTCGGGCTGGACAGCCTGTCGCGCCGGTCTGTCGACTTAGCCATAGGTTTATGGGCTGGCATACAATGCGAAGCATGTTTTTTGCCTATAGGTGGTGATGCAATGCTGTTACGGCATCTGCGGTATTTGTTGGCGGTTGCTGATCACGGTGGCTTCACGCGCGCGGCAGAGGCGTTACACGTTTCCCAGCCGACCTTGTCGCAACAGATTCGCCAACTGGAAGAGTCGCTCGGCGTCAGCCTGTTCGACCGAACTTCGCGCACGGTCAAACCCACTGATGCAGGGCTGGCCTATATCGAATCCGCCCGCCGGGTGCTAGTGGAGTTGGCGGCGGGGAAGCGGGCGCTGCATGACGTTAAGGATTTGTCCCGCGGCTCCCTCAGGCTGGCTATGACCCCAACCTTTATGGCCTACCTGGTCGGGCCACTGATCCGCGATTACATCGCGCTGTATCCGAATATCCATTTACAGATATTCGAGTTGTCGATGGACGACATCGAAACGGGGCTGGCCAATGATTCGTTGGATATCGCGATTGCATTTGATCAAGTCAGAAGCGCTGACATCGAGTCGATTCCGGCGTTTATAGAAACCTTGGGGCTGATGGTTGGGCGTGATCACCCGCTCTATGATGCTCAGGCCACGCTGACTACCGATCAGCTGGCGCAGCTGGAGTTTGCCCTACTGACCCCCGATTTTGTGACCCGCACCTGCATTGATGAGTTCTTCGCGACGGCGCGGATCACGCCCAAGGTGGTGATTGAGGTCAACTCGGTGAATACCCTGCTCGAGGTTATTCGGCACACCGCCGTTGCCACGATTTTGCCGGAAGCCATTGCCACGCAAGACCGCGCGTTGCGCAAGCTTGCATTAGTGGCCGAAGCGCCCCAGCGCGGGGCCGCGCTGCTGCGGCGTAAAAATAACTACCACAGCGCTGCATCAGACGCCTTTACCCACTTAATGCTGGGGGCGATGAAGGAGGGCACGCCCGGGCGCGAATAGCGCGCCAGCCGTTAGCGAAACAGGTAAGCGGCCTGTGACAGCCGCTGCAGTTGAGCACTGGGGTAAAAATCTTTAACAGGCAACCGGGTTTCAAGCGGCAACGGCTGAGCGAGCATGCACGGCGCAGGTCGCTGGGTAGTCGGCCAATGCCTTGAAGGAGCGGTTGTCGTCGTCCAGCGCGTCGATTGAGCCGCTTTCAATGTCGTAGACCCAGCCATGCAGGTTCAACACACCTTTTTCTTGAGCCAGGCGCACGCTCGGGTGGGTTTGGATGTTCGCCAGTTGGGCGATGACATTTTCCCGCACCATTGAGCTGACTTTGGCCGCGTCATTGGCATGCACACGCGACTCGTTGATGACCTTCGCCGACTCGGCATGCTGCAACCAGCCGCTTACAGCGGGCAGGTGGTCCATGCATTTACACGTGGCGACCGCGGTCATGGCGCCGCAATCGGAGTGGCCGCAAATAACGATATCGGTCACCCCCAGTACCGCGACGGCATACTCGACCGTCGCCGACACGCCACCCGGATGCGGGCTGTAGGACGGCACAATATTGCCGGCGTTACGAATCACGAACAGTTCCCCGGGTTCTTGTTGCGTCAGCAGTTCCGGCACCACGCGGCTATCGGAGCAGGTGATAAATAAGGTGCCTGGGTGCTGGGTGGTCGCCAGGTGTTTGAATAGGTCGGAGCGTTGTGGGAACGCTTCGCTCTGAAACTTCAGAAATCCGTCAATAAGCGCTTGCATAGGATGTACCTGTAAAAATCTGCTGGATTGTTGGGCTATGAGTCGCTGCAGCCGGTGCCATACAGGCGGTATTGCAGAACATGGACGTCACCCTGTGAGTCACGGTAGGTCATTTCGGCTGGCGTCGGCCCGCAGGTGTCGGCAGCCGAAGTCATGCGTATCACCTTGGCGATGTCTAAGTGCATGCCGTATGTGTAGGCAACGGCTGGCGCTGGCGTGACTGGTTCTTCGGCGTAAGCCGACAGCGAGGCTGCCAGTGACAGGCCTAAAAGTAGGATTTTGTTCATGAGCCATCCTCCGCATAAATGGGTGGCAGTGGGGATCAGGTCAATTTTGGGATCGGGCCCGCAGGGGGCGGGCCGATTCAGGGACGCGGCGAGGTTAGAACGGGCGCAGGGGCAGGAATTTGCCATCCAGAGTGATCACTGCGCGGGAACCGCCTTCGGGGTCCTCGACCTTCTTCATGTCCAGCTTGAAGTTGATCGCGCTGATGATGCCGTCGCCAAACTGCTCATGCACCAGGGCTTTCAGCGTGGTGCCGTAGATCTGGATCATTTCGTAAAAGCGGTAGATGGTCGGGTCGGTCGGAATGCCCGAGAGGCTGCCGCGCAGTGGGATGATTTGCAGGCGGGCTACCGCATCGGCATCCAGTTCAAGCTTGTCGCCAATCACTTTAGCTGCGCTTTCCGGCAGTGGGTGCTGGCCGAGCAGGGCGGCGGTGACGTAAGCCAAGCCAAGCCCGGTGCCGTCAGCCAGGTCCTGCCAGGACAGGTTTTTGCGCGCCTTGGCATCCAGCACTTCGGTGGTCAGGGCGAGGCTTGGGTCGTTGTAAGCGTGCGACTGTTGCATGGTGTGGCTCCTATCGGGGTTGCTTGGTGTGAAGCAATGATCGGCCGATAGATGCATAGCGTACAAGACTGATATGCAATGCTTTGCATAAGTATTGCCTATAGATTAAGGCGCAGGTGAGCGGTAGCGCTGAAGCGCAACTCAGGCTGCAGATGCCATGGAGCGCAGGGCCAAATTGGTGGGGGGGCGAGGTGATGGTTGTTGTGGAGGGCCGGTTGCCCGAGCCTTAGTTGCTGCCAAACTGCGAAAACGACGCCGGTCGGCTGGGCTTGGTTTTTGGCGGCACTGAAATTCTGCCGGCATAACGCCAATCCCAAGGGGCGACTATGGACTCGGCTGGAAGCCGCCAAAGGCCTTTACCCATTTTTCTGGCCAGGGTTTCGGCATCTTTTAGCCTGTAGTCCTTCAACTGCGGGGTGTAGGCCCAGGCTGCGCCTTGTTCGACCAAGCTGTAATTCACGTCTACGCCGCCGATGAAAGCGCGCGCCAGCGTTCTGCCGTAGCGATCCACTTCTTGCACATGCAGGAGAACCTGTTTTTCTAACACCAGATCAGACAGCGCCTGCTTGGCTTCAGTGCCATAGGGCTGCTTTCTTTCCGGTGCGTCAATTTCCGCAAGGCGCACTCGCAGCCGTTTGTTATCAGTGCTCAGACAGCTAAAGGTGTCGCCTTCGCTAATGGTCATCACCCGGCAGATCAACTGCTCAGCAAGCGCCAGGCCCGGCAGGCAGGCGAGAAGGAGTAGAGCGATACGGATAGTCATCTGGTTGGCGATGCTCACGCGAATGCATAGCTGTTGATAGTAATAAATGCCCGCCGGGTTAAGCGGGACGGGTATCGCGAAACAGCACGGCGGGTTGTGCGAAGTGCTGATCCTGCGTTGGACGCTGGGGTGGCTTGTGCTTTCCAGTAAACCGAGGATGATTGCTCATTATTTGAGCAATTAAGCCGCGTGCGGATGTTCTGTCTGGAGCAATGGTCGGAACCGTAGGCGGGCTGGTGTTGCCAAACCTTCAGGTTCGTTTCGCGCCCATGGCGCAGAGGGAGTAATGACGATGCGCAGATATGTGCTCAGTTTGGTGACTTTGCTGATGGTGACTTCGCTGTATGCCGAGCCGCAAGCGCCGCAGACACTGCGGGTCATTCCGAAAACCTATATCAGCCCTGGTGCCAGCGGCAGCATTGGCAGCTCTCAAACCATAGAAAATCACAACCTTTATGGTGGGCAGCGGTTACCCGAAGGGCTGCAGCGCCACGAGCAACGCTACGGCAGTCAATCGCTAGAAAACCGTGGCGCGATCAAGCAAACGATTGAGTACCCCAATGGTTACCGCATACAGCAGTACCCGGGCCAGAGCACGCACTCGGAAGAACGCAGCCGCTAACTCAGGCCGCTAGAGCCAAGCTCCAGCGCAGCGCTAAAAAGGCCAGCAAACCCAGCGGCCCAAACATCAGCGTCAGCACATAGCAGGGCAGCAGAGCCCAGTGGCTGATACCCGCGATGGCTCCTTCGTGGCGGATATACAGGCCCACCATCAGATCGAACGCCAGAATATGCACCCACGCCGCCAATGCAGCTGTGGGTTGGCGCAGCAATGAGAGCACGCCACCCAGGCTGAAGAAGCCTGGTTTGCCAGTGCCAGGTTCGGGGCGCTGGCGCATGGCGAAAAACAGCAGCCAGCTGTAGAGGAGGGCCAGCACGACCACGCTGAGCCCCAGTACCAGTTCATCGGTATAGGGCCAGGCTGGCAGGCAGATCAGCATCAGCCAACCGCCCAGGGCGATCAGCGATGTCAGTTTGAACAAAGGTTTCAACGGGGCCATGGTTGTGCTCACTGGGCAACGTGTGAGCTCAACCATAGCGGATGCGGCGATTGCTGCCTCTAGGTATCAGCGGCTGAATACAACGTCATCAGCTGGCGCGAGGGCCAACTGATGCGCATGGCTTATGGCTTCTTGCCCCAGAGTTGCTCCAGGCGTTGGTCGCGGCCGCAACCGTTGCGGTAGTAGGTGTAGCGCAGCGGATTACGCTGGTAGTAGTCCTGGTGATAATCCTCGGCGGGGTAGAAGGTCCCTGCGGGGAGGATTTCTGTGACCACCGGCGCCGGTAAGCGCCCGGATTTATCCAGGGCGGCTTTGGATGCTTCAGCCAGCTGCTGTTCTTCGGCCGTGCTGTAGAAGATTGCGCTGCGGTACTGCGAGCCGCGGTCGCAGAACTGAGCGTTGGCGGTGATCGGATCGATGGTTGGCCAGAAGGCCTCCAGCAGTTGCGCATAGCTGGTTTTGCTTGGGTCAAAGCGCACGCGCACGGCTTCAATATGCCCGCTATTGCCGGCTGAAACCTGCTCGTAAGTGGGGTTGTCGACATGTCCGCCGATATAGCCGGAGGTGGTTTCAATCACGCCAGGTACTTTGTCGAAGTCCGATTCGGTGCACCAGAAGCAGCCGCCGGCAAAGATCGCTACCCCCGGGTTTTCCACCGTTGTTGTGTTGGCTTGCATGGGGGCTTGGGGGGCCTGCGCCGCAGTGGGTTCACAGGCGGCCAGCAGGCCACCCAGAACAAGCACAGCGCTGCCGAGCAGACGGCTGCGCCAGTGGGACGTAATGTGAGTCATGTTTAGCTCCGCAGTTCGGGTAGGGGCTCGTCTTTGGCAACAAAGCGCAGGGCTACACCGTTATTGCACCAGCGTTCGCCACGAGGCTTGGGGCCGTCATCAAACACATGGCCCTGGTGGCCGCCACAACGCGCGCAGTGGTATTCAGTGCGTGGGAAAAATAGCTTGAAGTCGCGTTTTTGGCCCATGTGCCCGGCAATCGGCTGGGTGAAGCTGGGCCAGCCGGTGCCGCTTTCATATTTATCCTGGCTGGCGAACAGCGGCAGGTAGCAGGCGGCGCAGATATAGGTGCCGTCGCGTTTTTCCTGATTCAGCGGGCTGCTGCCGGGGGCTTCCGTGTCTTCCTCGAACAACACAGCATATGCCTCGGGCGTTAGCAGGTCACGCCAGGCGCTGTGCGGCTTGTCCAGTGGCGTGATGGTGCTGGCGATGGCTTGCGCCAGGCCGAGCGGGGCGTGACTGAGCAGGGGCAGGGCTGGCATCAGGGCGATTGCCTTGAGCAGGGAGCGTCTCTTCATGGCAGTGCTCTCAAGTGGGTGTGGCCAATAGACCCACGCAACGCCGAGTTGTTACAGCGTTGTGGGTCAGGGCGGATAATTTTCCAGCTGCAGAGTGTAAGCGAAGATATACCGCAGGATTAGACGATGGGCTGGGGGCTTGCTGTATTGACGCCGTCATTGATGACGATGCAGTTACGTCCGGCGCTCTTGGCGTGATACAGGCGTTGGTCGGCGCGCTGCAGCAGGTCTTCCCAGTGCTCGTCGCGGCGCATCATCGCACCGCCAACCGACATGGTCACCGGGCCGCCCGGCCCGCGCAGGTGTTGGCGAACCTGTTGCTGAAGGTTTTGGGCTGCGGCCAATAGGCCGTCGCTGTCGGTATTGGGCACCAGCAGGAGGAATTCCTCGCCGCCGAAGCGGAACAGACGATCCTCCTTGCGTGAGGCATTTTTGATCAGCTCGACAAAGTCGATCAGCACCTGATCGCCGGCCTGATGGCCATAGTTGTCGTTGACCCGTTTGAAATGGTCCAGGTCCATGGTCAACACGCCATAGCTGTTGCCGTGACGCCGATTTAAGGACGCAGCGATCTTCAGCTCCTCGTTCATCGCCCGACGGTTCCGAGCGCCGGTCAGCGGGTCATGGATGGCCAGTTGCTGCAGTTGATCGCGCTGGCTGCTGGTGCGATAGGCAAAGACGAAGCTGAGAATGCTGGCCATCATGCTGGTAACCAGAAACGACACCATCTGGTAGTCGCTTTCGAATACCGCGCCAGGGTTTAGCTGGCCGTAACCCACCAGCGTCATGAGCATCAGGATAGTCGCGACTAAAGCCTTACCAGACGACACCATAAAGAAGTTGAACAGGATCAGCGGATAGATCCAAAACAGGCCGTTAACGCCCAGGTTGATGGCGATCAGGGTTGCCGCAACGGAGAAGATGCTGGCCAGGTAGATGCCCGGTTTGACGGTGTCGCTGGTGCGCCAGGCGTAAAGCACCGCAAGCACCGTGGAGGTGACAATTACCGTATCGGCGGCGCCCACCAGGTAGTTGCCGGTGGCCAGCCGGTACACGGCATAGGGGCTAATACCAATGACGCCAAAAAGGCCCATCAGCGTAATGATGGACAACTGAAAGTCGTTACGCAGGCGTCTGAATAACCGCGATGTGCGCATAGGGAAAGACCCTGTTGTCGTTGTTATGGCTTAAGCATGCAGAGCTTGGCCTGACGATAGCAATAGTAAAGTTGAGCAAAGTGCCAGTATGGGTGCCGTCGCGCGGATAGCGCCTGGCTAACCGGGCAGCCGCCCGTTAAGCCTGGTGCAGTTGGGGTTGCCCAGGGGCGCGAGAGAACGCCTGCAGGCTCTTGCTGCGCTGATAACGGCTTAGGCGCTCGGCTAGGGGCTGGGGCAGGTCGCTGCAAGGGGTAAAACCCTGGCGCCGATAGAAATCGTGCAGCTGTGGGTGGCAGAACAGCCAGACCGGCGTGGTGCAGTGGGTGAGGGCGGCTTCGATCAACTGACGTGCGATGCCTTGTTCGCGCATCGGCGAGGCCACCAGCAAACTGGTCAGCCAGTGACCGTGTGCGACGCTTTGCAGGCACAGTGCTGCAACGATGTCCGGATTTTCGGCGACCCAAAGCTGTGCGCCTGGCGTGGCGCGCATGGCTGAGCGTTGGCTGCGGTAGAACTTGTCAGCAAGAGGTTTGAGTGGGGCGGGGAGTTGGCGGTAATACATAACGGCTAGCAGTAGTGGGGGGATTGAAATGCCTGAGTGCAGCCTGATGCCTGCCTCAGGCGATTAACTCAGGGGGTAGCTGCGTGGCTGCCGAGCAGGGTTTTTGCACCGTGCTTGCCTTTTTTATCCATGCGTTTTTCGCTGGCTGTTTTCAGCGGCTTTTTCTTTGCTTGTTTCTTTGAATCCATGCCTTTGCTCATGATCTTCACCTCTGACAATGTCGTGGTTGAATCGTCTGGAGCGGGCCAGCTCGTCGCGCTAAGGCGAGGCTGGTGTTTTGAGTCTACGCCGATGCTAGCTGAATAGTTGGAGCGTTATCCGGCTCTGGCTGCGGTGTGTGGGTTCGACTGGTTAACACTTCACCTGCAAAATCAGCGGCTGGCGGTGACAGCCTGAGTTTACCGCCGCATCATGGGCGGCCTGAGTCGAGTGCAGCGTAGCGCTTTGCGGTGGTGAAACCTAGGTCGAGACATTGATGGAACAAGCACTGATTTATGCCGGCCACAGCGTGCCTGGGCGCGTGCGTGAGCACAATGAGGATGCGCTGTTGTGTTGCCCGCAGTTGAATCTATGGGCGATTGCCGACGGTATGGGCGGGCATCAATGCGGTGAAGTGGCCAGTGCGTTGGCCTTACAGGTGTTGCAGGCAGGTTGTGCCGAGGGCCTGGGTTTGGTCGAGGCGGTGCAGGCGGCCAATCAGAAAATTCTCGCGGTGGCGCGCGCCGATGAGCAGCGCGGCATGGGCACGACCCTAGTGGCGGTGCATTTCCAGGGGGCTGAGTTCAGCCTGGCCTGGGTGGGTGACAGCCGCGCCTATCGCGTCAGTGCCGGGCATATCGAACGCCTCAGTCACGACCACAGCTGGGTGCAGACGATGATCGATGCCGGGCAAATGAGCGCCGAAGAAGCGCGTCACCATCCGCAGCGCAATGTCATCCTGCAGTGCCTGGGCCGAGATGAACAGCCGCTGCAGGTGGGTGTGCTGCAGGGCTCGCTGGGTGAGCAGGAGTTGCTGTTGCTGTGCAGCGACGGCCTGACCGGCGAGCTTGATGACGCACAGATCCAGCAGCTATGCAGCAGCGCGCAGACCCTTGATGAACTGGTGAGCCAGCTGCTGGCGCAGGCTAACGAAATGGGCGGCAAGGATAATATCTCCTGTATCGTGCTCGGCCGTGAAGCGCCCCCACCCAGCGTTGAAGTCAAACCCCGGGGGCTGCTCAGCCGTCTGTTTACCTCCCGCAAGCCCTAATCTGCCGATGTGCACTGACCCTCATGACTGAACAATTGCTTGTTATCCCCGGTTATCAGGTGCATGGCCGCCTGGGCAAAGGCGGTATGGCCGAGGTTTACCTGGCCACCCAGGAGTCGCTGCACCGCAAGGTGGCGATCAAGGTGCTGTTAAGCACAGATGATCAAGCGTTCAGCCAGCGCTTTATCAAAGAGGGACATATCGTCGCGTCTTTGCACCACCCCTCGATCATCACCATCTATGACATCAATCAGCTGGCTGATGGTCGCCATTACCTGACCATGGAGTTCGTCGCCGGCGGTGATCTGGCGCAGCACAAAGGTGAAGTCTTCGAGCTGGCGCGCGCTTTGCGCATCGTGCGGCAGGTGGCCAGTGGCCTGGCGGTGGTGCATGACCAGGGCCTGGTGCACCGCGATATCAAGCCGGCCAATATCCTCTTTCGCACCGATGGCACGGCGGTGATCACCGACTTTGGGGTGGCCAAGGAAGTTGAACTGGATACCGACCTGACTCAGTTTGGTATCGCTGTCGGCAGCCCTTCCTACAGCAGCCCTGAGCAGGCGCAGTGTCAAGCGCTGGACGCGCGCAGCGATATTTACAGCCTGGGGGTGATCCTGCTGGAGATGCTCACCGGCACTAACCCCTACCGCGGCGCCAATTACACCCAGACGGTGATGAATCACCTGCAGATGGACGTGCCGCAACTGCCCGCGCCTCTCCAGGGCTACCAGTGGCTGCTCGAGCGCATGCTGGCGAAAGACCCGGATGAGCGCTTTGCTGACTGTAAAGTGTTGCTGGCCAGCCTGGACGAGCTGGCACAAGAGGACCCGGATAGTACGCTTATCGCCCCGGCGCTGAGCGTGCCTAAGCCAAGCAGGCGCAAAGGTGGGCGCAGTAAATTGTGGGTTGGGTTGCTGTTGGGGGTGTTGCTGTTAGCGGCGGCGAGCGCTGGCGGCTATCACCTGTATCAACAGACGCAGATCAGCGACTACCTGGCGCGCGCCGAGCAGCGTTTGCAAAGCGGCAATCTGCTGGAGCCGCCGCAGGACAACGCCGATTACCTGTTTCGTCAGGTCCTCACGCTTGATGCCGACAACCCGCTGGCGCTGGATGGGCTAAACCGTGTGCTGCAAGCACGGATCAACCAGTCTCTGCAGCTGGCTGAGCAGCGCCTGGCGGATCAACAGCTGCTATTGCCCGAAGATGACAGCGCGACGCACTACTTCCGTCAGGTGCTGGCTTGGGAGCCGGACAACCTGTTGGCCCTAGCCGGGATCAACCGGGTGGCGCAGCGCTATATCGCGCAAAGCGAGGCCGCCTATAAACGCCGCGAGTTCGCCTTGGCGCTGGCATTGGTGCAGCAGGGGCTGGAGGTGGAGCCGACTAACGAGGCGTTATTGCACCTGCTCGATGGCCATGAACAGCGTGTACGTCAGGCCCAGACTGCCCGGCGTAAGCCTGCAGCGACCCAGCAGACGGGGCCGGTTAATTCCGTCAAACGCTTGTGGAACAACCTATTTGAGTAAGTAACCCTGCTGGCATATTGCTAGCCGGCTGATTGGCAGGCAGCATGCGCGCCTCGCTTCGTTGGCACTTGCCGCTCATCCGGCTAACGCCAAGTAGCGCATGCGGTGCCCCGGTTTCCTGGCGGCTGTTTAACTGACTTTGGGGGAGTGCTGTAGATGCTCAAAATTCACTTCAGTGATAATCGTCAGGCCCCCATCTGGCTGGTCGACGAGCGTTTCACCATCGGCCAGGACAGCCGCAACAGCCTGGTGTTGGTGGACCCCAGCATCGGCTCATTTCATGCGGAGATTCGTCAGGATCATGGCTTCTATTACCTGACCGATGTCGGCAGCCTCGGCGGCTCTTTCGTCAACGACGAGCGCATCAATACGCGCTTCCAGTTGCGTGCCGATGACCGGCTGCGGCTGGGTTCGGTGGAGTTGCTACTGGTCGATCCGGCGCGCAGCAAGGCTAAAGCCGAGCAGGGTGCACGCTGGTACCTGCAGGTGATTCAGGGCGAGCACGAAGGCAAGAAATTCCATATCAACGGCTCCATGACCTTTGGCCGTTCAGTGAAATGCGAGCTGTGTTTCAGCGACCAGCAATTGTCGCGCCGCCACTGCGAGTTCTACCTCAAGGACAATGTGCTGGAGGTCAAGGACCTGGCGTCGGCCAATGGTCTGCAGGTCAACCAGCAAAAGGTCGCGACGGCGGTGTTGCAGCCAGGTGACCAGCTGAAGATGGGCTCGGTCAGCCTGCTGGTGATTGGGCCGAAAAGCACGGTGGCGCCCAGCGCGGACGAAGACGCCACGCTATTTATGCGCGCGGTGGACCTGCCCAAGCCGCTCAAGGCCGTCGCCATGTCCCGTTCAGCGAATAGCCATGCCAACCCACTGCGAACAGTCGCTCAGGCTAACCCGCTGCACACTGCGGCTAAGCCCGCCCGTGCGCCAAGTAGGCTGAATAAGCCGCTATTAGCGCTAGCGCTGGTGGTGATTGTGCTGGTCGCGGCAGCGGCTGTAGTTGTTGGCTAGCTCTGGTCACGCTCACCGCTGAGATTTTGCCGCGCACTGCCTGATTAGTGAGTGGGCTGACTTGATACGACAGTGCCAGGTAGCGGCCCAGGCGTTAGGCTATGGCTCTTTGCCCTGCTACCTGCGTCGGAGTCGCCGTGAAGCCATTGTTGCTGTTGCTATCTGCCTGTTGCTTGGCCTGTCAGCCGTTAAGCGCTCTGGCCTGGTCCAATCACTCGCTCGGCAGCCAGTTGGCGTTGCAGGCACTGCCGCAATTGCAGCGCACACTCAACTATCAGCCGTTGCAGGCGTTTCTCGATGATCAGGCGCCGGCCATTGAGCAGTTGCTGGATGAGCAGGAGGCCTTTGCCCGCGCGCACTTCCCCGATTACCCGGCGCGCCCAGATGCGTTGCGTTTTAGCGCCCTTGCGACGGCCGACAGGCGCAGCGCATTCCTGCATGCACTGCGGATTAATCCGCAGATTCGTCTGGCAGGCTTTGTCCAGCAATTGCCGGGGCAGGGGGATGAGGGGAGGGCGCGGCTGGCGGCTGAACAGGTGCTGGTATTTCGCAAGCTTGGCCCCTGGAGCCATTGGCGTTATCTGGCCTTGCAGCCGGGCGAGGCGGTAAGTGCAGTGCAGGTGCTCAGCAGTGCGGCTGATGAGCCGGACTATGGCCACGACATCAACCTGTTCAGCAACAACCCCGGCGAAGTCGGCGGGCAGTACAACTTTGGCGAGCAGCCGTTTGGTGATGCGCGCTTTGAGTACTCCTCCCAAGCCCCTTTCCATATCGGTTACTACCACGAGCCCGTGCTGGTATTTCAGGCGGCGCCCTACCTGCGGCGCACCCTGCCGCACTGGCGCATCTACCAGTACACCGGCCTGGCACGGCTGGCCCTGGCCAGCGGGCATGACTATTGGGGGTATCGTTTTCTCGGCTGGGCGCTGCACTACATGCAGGACCTGACCCAGCCCTATCACGCCAAGACCGTGCCGGGCTTCACCACGCCCGAACTGATGCTGATTGCCCTTAAAGGCGCTTTGGGCTATCCCGACGATCGTCTGGCCACCATTGCCCGTGTGGCGGACCGGCATACGGCTCTCGAGGAATACCAACTTCAGCGTATGCAGCAATTGATGGCGGAGCAGGCCGCCGCGCCACTGTTACAGGCTTATACACAGGCGCCGCGAGGCAGCTACCCCGCTTACTCAGCGGACTACGCGCAGCAGGTGGTGGCCGCCGAGTCGTACGCCAGCGCCGATGCCTTGGATGAAGTGATTGGCCAGTGGCTCGCACGCAAGCCGGTTGCCGCTGCAGGTTTCAGTGCGGGCAATCAGTTGGCTCCGGTTGCCGCCGACCCGCTGTTGGAGCACTTGCTGCAGGTGCTGTTTAAGCGGTTCGGCGCGCACAGCCGTGCGGTTGTGCAGGCCGCTTTGGCTCAACCATCTAGCGTTCCGGCGGCGCAGGAGTGAACCACAGCTCGCGGCGCTGCAAGGGCGTGGCGCCCGGCAAAAAAGGGTTTTGCAGCTCGATGACCTGACGCTTGTGCAGTTGCGCGCGCTGCAGGTCGGCTGCGAAATGCTCCTGGAACAGGCGCTCGAATGAACCATCGGCTATCGCCCGCTGCAAACCGAGGCGCACGGTTTGCGCCAGCTCTGGGCGTTGGCGCGAGAAGAAAAAATACATCGCGGCGGGGTAGTGCAGCAGCACATGCTGGTCGGCAACCAGCTGCTTGCTGCGTGGGTGCTTAAGCTCATCCCAGAGTTCGATCACCGAGCGCGGAAAGTAATCGAAGCGTTGCGCCTGGAGCATGTGAAAGAGGCTGCCGTAATTGGCCGAAATGGTGACAGGCAAGCCATTGCTGCGAAGAATGTCAGTGTCCGGCCAATCGTGCCCTTGACCGGCGGAGAACGGGCGCAGGTCGTTGAGCGTGCGTACATCCTTGAGCAGCTCGGCGCGGCTGCTGGGCAGCAGGGCAATGCGCCAGCCATACAAGCCCTTATCCAGCGGAATGCGTACAGGCAGCAGGCGTTGTTCGCGCTCACGGCTGGTCATGCTCCAGACCACATCGAGGCGCTCGTTATGCTCCAGGTTAACCAGTGCGCGCTCCTGCTCCATGCTGTAGTACGAGGGCTCCAGGCGCAGAGAGCTGCCGGCTTTTTCCAGCGCCAGTTGCAGTTGGGCCAGCTCATAGGAGGAGCGGAACTCGTCACCCTCGGTACGCCGGGGATAGTGAATAACGCCCGCATCATCGGCGTATAGCGGAGGCAGCAGGCTGAGCAGTAGCAGGCCTATAAGCCAGCGATAGAGGGCCTTTGCAGGCATCTTGTACATTATTATTGGCGTCCTTTCGGCATACAGGGTGGGCGGCCCACCGGTCTGTGCGGCGCACAGTATGCCAGCCTGTAGGACTATCGCTAGGCTTCAGTTGAAGGCGTTAGCGACTGCGTAAAAATTGCCCATAACCGTGTTTTTGTCCGAGGTCGCTGGCACATTCGCCATGCTGAAAGGCGATGCGCCCGTTAATCAGCACTGCATCCACTGCTGCGCCACGGTTGACCATGCGTTGCAAACCGCCGAAGGCTTCCATGGGCGCCTCCTGGTAGCTGGCCAGGGATTCATCCAGTGCGCTGGGGTCGATAATCACCAGGTCCGCCCGTGCGCCCTCGTAGAGCCTGCCTGCATCAATATCGAACCACTCACCCAGCTCGCCGGTCAGGCGCCAGATTGCGGTTTCGATCGGCATCACCGGCTGGCCGCGCAGCTCGGCATCGCGCACCAGCTTGAGCAGACGCACCCCGAAGTTGTAGAAGGCCATGTTGCGGATATGCGCGCCGGAGTCGGCAAAGCCGATCAGCGTGCTCGGTTCGCACACCAGTTTTTCCACCACCTCGGGGCGGTGGTTGGCGATCAGAGTGCGCCAACGCAGGCGCGGACCATGGGCCACCAGCAGGTCGAGAAACAGGTCGGCGGGGTGTTCATTGCGGGCCTTGGCCAGTTCGCCAACGCTTTTGCCGACCACGCTGGCGTCTGGGCAGTCGACAATCCACGCGTCGTCAAAGTCGCGGTGCCAGACCCGTGGGCCGAATTTCTTCTCCACATCCTGGCGAAAGCGTCGGCGGTAGTCCGGGTCTTGGAACAGCTGGCTGCGCAGGTCGTGGCTGGCTAAGTGCAGAGCGGCCTGGCCGGCGGGAAACTCCTCGAACACCACGAACTCCATGCCATCGGCATAGGTTTCGAAGGGTACCGGCAGGGTTTGCCAGCGAAAGTCGGCGCGGGTCAGGCGATTGATCCAGCGGGTGAGCGGGCCAAGCACAGGCGCGAGCCAAGGGTCGGCTTTGACGTCCATCAGGGTGATCAGGGTAGTCTTCAGCGGCTTGCGCCACCCACCGCCGATGCTGGCCCAGAGAAAGGCCAGCACATTGAGTTTGGTCACCAGGTTTGGCGCGCCCTGGTGGATGCGCCCGCGCCGCCGCAGGATCTTGTTCAGTCGCGCGTATTCGGCCCAGGGCGCATATACCGAGGGCAGGGATTTCGAGCGCTGGCGGTCGCCGTCGAGCTTGTCCCAGGGATTGGTCATGCTCGACAGGCCGAGTAGGCCGGCGTCCAGCGCCTCTTCCAGCAGGCGCTCCATCTGCTGCAGTTCGCGTTCACTGGGGCGCACCTTGGCATCGACGGCGCGTTCCAAACCCATGACGGCAACGCGCAGGTCGGAGTGGCCGAGAAAGGAGCAGACATTCGGCCCCAGCGGGTGTTGATCGAGAAAGGCGGCGAATTCGCTTGCGCTGTTCCACGTCTTGCGCGCCTGGAGCAACGGCAGCACATGTTCGCGCGGCACCGACTCGACGCGGGTGAACAGGTCGGAGCAGTCTTCCGGGCTGGACAGCACCATGCTGATCGAGCAGCTGCCGATCATCACGGTGGTCACGCCATGGCGCACGGATTCCTTGAGCGCGGGCGCCGCCACCAGTTCCGCGTCGTAATGGGTGTGCATGTCGATAAAGCCGGGCGTGACCCAGCGGTTGCTGGCGTCGATGACCTGGCCGCAGCCGCTTTCATCCAGAGCGCTGGCACTGATGCACGCCAATTTACCCTCACGGATGCCCAGGTGGCGCAGCACTCCCGGCGTGCCGCTGCCATCGAAAAACAGCGCATTCTTGATCAGCACATCGAACATTCGGCAGGCTCCTGGGCGAATAACATCAACCAGGCGAGCTTAGTCTGCCGAGCTCTGCGACTGTTAGGGTGTAAGTGAACAACCAACGGCTTATTCGGCCATGGTCGCTGCGCGACGTGTTAACCGGGGTTTAAGCGCTAAGGCGCCGGCGCTCGGCGCTGATCTCCGGGAGGTCAGCACGGCGCACGTAAACCCGCAGCGGCTCGCTGATAGCCAGACGGTCATCGATGTTCTGTTCCAGCAGCAGTTGCAGGCGCGCGCGGTCGAGGTTCATCAGCTCGCCTTCAAAGGTGCGCCAGACGAATTCGCAGGTGGGCGTGATGCTCTGTTCGAGCACGTCGAGACCAAAGGAGTCTTCAGAAAAACGTACGATGTAGCGCCCGGTCTTGGCATTGAAACCGACAAAACCCTGCAGTTGGTCGGCCGCCGCGCAGATGTGAGTAGAGGTGATGCCCATGAAGACCTCGTCGATGGCAGTTGGAGGGCGAACCCTCAGAAAGTCATCGGCATAGGCTAAAGCGCCAGGGGCGGAGCATCTTGCTCAGGGTCAATGGATAGGCTTGACGGTTAAGCCGCGCTCATTGGAGGGAGCGGCGAGCGTGTGTCGCTCGCCGGGTGCTGGCTCAGTCTTTGCGAGGGCTGGAGAATGCACTGACGGTGCCGAATGGCGAGCTGTGCATGTCCACCTTGACCGCCATCAGGGGGGAGTTGTTCACCCATACATCGTCGATCACGATGGTCTGACCGAGGTCGTCGTTATCGGCGGCCACGAGCAGGTAGTAGGTGCCATCTTCTGTGGCTTCACCGTCCCAGCTCAGGCTGATCTGCCCGATTGCTGTCGAGGCGTGCGAGGGTTTGTCGGCAATCACGGCGCCGTAGGCATCCAGCAACATGGCGCGCGGTTTCAGGGCGAACTTGCTCACGCCGAGGCAGGGCTTGTTGCACAGCGAGCGCACGTTAAGGGTGTAGCGTTCACCCTTCTTCAGCTGCAGGGAAAAGATCCGGTAGTTAGAGATCGAGCTGCCAAAGTCCAGGCGCGGTTCGTCGGCGCTAATCGGCCACTGCGGAGCCAGCAGGCCGGGGTCGAGCGGCAGCGGGATGGCTTTGCTGTTATGGATGGCCTCCAGGGTGCTTTTGGCCATTGGGCTGGTGCCCGCCACAACGTCTTGCTGGTAGACCGTCTGCGGGTTGCTGGCGCAGGCGCCGAGCAATAGGCACGCAGCCAGAGTGAGAATTTTGTGCACGGTAAAACTCCTGTGGGGCAACGTCCTTGTGTACACGCCGGGCGCTGATGGCGCGGCGGCCGGCGATTCTACTCGCTTTGTGGCGCGATGGGGCGGCGAATCGGCCCGTGCGCTGAACTGGGCGCGAACGCTGGCGCCGCTTATAGGCTCGCTGGGCGTCCTGCCCGGCGAGCCTGAGGCAACCGCTGAGTTAGCCGGAAAGCCCGACATAGACGTTCTGCACGTCATCATGGGCGTCGAGCGCTTCAAGAAACGCTTCGACTTCTTCGAGCTGTTCGGCCGTCAGGCTGCTGACCGGGTTTTTCGGCATATAGCCGAGCTTGGCCGCATTGACGCTAAAGCCGTGTTCCGGCAAGGCGCGGCATACGGCGTCGAGGTCTGTCGGCTCGGTGATAAACAGCGTGCCGCCTTCATCTGCCGGCTCAAAGTCTTGTGCACCGGCTTCAATCGCCGCCAACTCGGCATCGGCGTCGCCTTCTGGCGAGGCTTCGATCATGCCGACGTGGTCGAAATCCCAGGTCACCGAGCCGGATGCGCCCATCTGGCCCTTGCGGAATAGCACGCGTACTTCCGCCACGGTGCGGTTGATGTTGTCAGTCAGGCATTCGATGATCACTGGCACCTGATGCGGGGCGAAGCCCTCGTAAGTGGCCGCGTGATAGGTCACGGTATCGCCCAGCAGGCCGGCGCCTTTCTTGATCGCGCGGTCGAGGGTTTCCTTGGGCATCGAGGCTTTTTTTGCCTGGTGAATAGCCAAGCGCAACTTGGGGTTCAGGTCTGGATCAGCGCCGTTACGCGCGGCGATCATGATCTCTTTGACCAGCCGGCCGAAGATCTTGCCTCTGGCGTTGGCAGCGGCTTCTTTAGGTTTGGCTTTCCATTGTGCGCCCATGGGTGCTCTCTCGGTCTGTACAGTCGGATGAGTCGTGTGTCTGCGCAGGAAGTGGACGGCCAGACGAATTGTTGGGCCGACCGCCGGCAGGCTGGCTCAGGTCAGCTGCGGATTTTAGTCGGTCTGCGGTTCGCTGGCACCCCCTCAATGCAGCATGGGGGCGTCGAGGGGTGGTGCTCAGGCTATGGGGATAGTTGCTGCGTGCGTTGCAGTAAGTGCGGCGAACCTTTCCGGCTGTTATTCCACTTCTGGCAGAACGGTGGCCATCACCGCGCCAAAGGCGCCAAGCACTGACAGCAACAGAATGATCTGGCTGATTGTCATGACCGTACCCAGGGCTCCGGCGAAACCGAGCAGCAGCAGTATCAGGCCGATCAAGGTATTGCTCACCGCCACGTAATCGGTGCGGCGGTTGCCTTGCGCCAGGTCGACCAGATAAGTCTTACGGCCGATGCGCACGCCTTGGTGGGCAATGCTCAGGCCAAAGTAGAGTGCCGGCAGCATCCAGCCAATGGCCAGCCAGGTCGGTTGCAAACTGTCGAGCAGGTAGACCAGTAGGCCGAGGCCTGCGCTCAGCCCGGCCGCGAGGATCATCACCCGGCGGCTAGACACGTCGGCAAAGCGTCCCCACAGTGGTGCCGAGATCAGGCTGGCGGCGCCGCTGGCGAGCATGAACAGGCCCAGTGTACTGGCGGCCGAGCCGAGTTTCTGTTGGGCCAGCACCACGTAATACGGCGCGCTCAGGGCCGAACACAGCATCAGTGCGCGGGTTATGACGAAGCGTCGGAAGGGACGGTCGCTGCGCAGAATAGCGAGGCGCTTCAGCGCCTCGACTACGGCATTGCCACCGCCCTCGACCGCTCCTGGCTGCTCGCTGATGCGCGCGTAAATGGCCGCGGCGATCAGCCACAGTAGGCCTGCACCGGCCAGTAGCAGGCCGTAGGCTTGCGGTGGCAGTTGAGCCGTACTGCTGAACAACAGCATTAGGGCCAAAGCGACGGTGACCAGCCCGGCGGCGCTAGCCGACCAGCCGTTGACCTGGCCGCGTCGGGTTTTCGGGATGGTCTTGCCGAGTACATCTTTCGAGGCCACCGAACTCAAACCGCGAGCCAGGCTGAAGAGCACCAGCAGGCCAATGATCGCCCAGCCTGCTACCACGCCGTCCAGCGTCCACGCCACCAGACCGATGGCACCGACAGCGGCGGCTTGCATCAGGCTGCCCAGAACCCAGACCCATTTGCGCACGGCCACCGCGCGGATGTAGCTGGCGATAAACAGCTGTGGGATCAGCGAGCCAGACTCGCGGATTGGTACCAGAAAGCCGATCAGGTAAAGCGGCGCCTGCAGGGCTTCCATCACCCAGGGCAGCACCACCTTCGGGTTGGCCAGGGCGTCACCCAGTTTGCTGAAGAAGTGGCTGAGGATCATCAGCAAGAAGTTGCCCGGCACAGCGCGGCAGGCCTGCTCGTCGATATCGCTGCAGACCCGCGCATCCTCCTCATTGACCAGCTTGCTGTAGATGTTTGCGCTGAGACGGTTGCTGTCCATCGTCACTCCTCGCGAAAGTGGCGCCAGCGTGGCGCTGCAAACCGGCATGATGCCATCCCTGGGCAGGCGAATCGCTCAAGGCGGCGCTAGAAAAATGCGCCAATCGAGGGGGCGCGTTATGCGTGCAGTGCCACGAACAAGCTATTTCTTCATCTATGGACGACTGTGTGCCTGGATTCAGCTGTAACTGTAATGGGGGCCGGGCAGGCGCTGCTGGTTTAATGACCCTTTGCCTGTCAGGAGACCGCGTTATGTTACCCAAGGATCTACTGCTGGCCCTGGTGGTCATCATCGTCTGGGGCATGAATTTCGTGGTGATCAAGATCGGCCTGGATGACATGCCGCCGATGCTGTTGGGGGCACTGCGATTTTTGTTGGCGGCATTTCCTGCGGTGCTGTTTATCAAGCGTCCGCAGATCCCGCTGCGCTGGTTACTGGCCTATGGATTGACCATCTCGCTGGGGCAGTTCGCGTTTCTATTCTCGGCCATGTCGGTCGGCATGCCGGCCGGCTTGGCCTCGCTGGTGCTGCAGTCGCAGGCCTTCTTTACCCTGCTGTTCGCCGTGATGTTCCTCGGTGAGCGCTTTCGCCTGGCCAATCTGTTTGGTTTGTTGGTGGCCGCCTGCGGTTTGCTGCTGATTGGTTTGAAGGGCAATGGGCTGATGACGCTGGCCGGCTTTCTGCTGACGCTCTGCGCCGCCGCGATGTGGGCGCTGGGCAATATCGTCACGCGCAAGCTGGGTAAGGTGAATCTGGTGGGGTTGGTGGTGTGGGGCAGCCTGGTGCCGCCGCTGCCGTTTTTTGCGCTGTCTTGGCTGCTGGAAGGGCCGGCGGTGATCGAAACCGCGCTGCGCGCTATCAATCTGGATACGCTGCTGGTGCTGGCCTACCTGGCATTCGGCGCGACCATCCTCGGCTATGGCCTGTGGAGCCTCCTGCTGTCGCGCTATCCGGCCAGCCAGGTGGCGCCGTTTTCCCTGCTGGTGCCGGTGGTGGGGATTACCTCGGCGGCCGTGTTGCTCGATGAGCACCTGAGCACCCTGCAACTCGTGGGCGCGCTGCTGGTCATGCTCGGCTTGCTGCTGAATGTGTTTGGCGGCTGGCTGCAGGTGCGCTTACGCGCGCGACTGGGGTAGGGCGCTTAACGTTTGCCCATGGAGCGACGGGTGCCGCTGGGGGCTGCGCCGATCTTCTTTTCATGGGCGGATTTATTACCCTTTTGGTGCCAGGGTTGGTCATCGGCTTTACCGGATGCAGCCTTGGCGGCGCTAAACAGGGAGGCGAAGCCACGGGGTTTTTCCGGTGCTACAGCTGCATCGCTGGGCGGCAAGGTGCTGTCGGCAGTCTGAACGGCGAGAGTGGGTTCAGCGGCTGGGGAGTGGGTCATGGCAATGTCCGCGGGTGCGAGAGGAAAAGGCCGGCGAGTATACCTGGCTATGCCCCACGGCTTGCGACTGTTGATCAGCGCTATGGCGCCTGGCTGGCGCTGCGCGAAAACAGGCAGCTCGCTGGGCCTAGGCAGCCCAGCGAGTCGGCAGTATCAGTCCTGGCGGCTGGTCACTTCCAGCAGGTGATAACCGAACTGGGTTTTCACCGGGCCTTGCACCACGTTGACCGGGGCGCTGAACACTACGGTGTCGAATTCTTTAACCATCTGGCCTGGGCCAAACGAGCCAAGGTCGCCGCCGCTGCGGCTAGATGGGCAGCTGGAGTTGTCTTTGGCAACTTGGGCGAAGTCAGCACCGCCTTCGATTGCGGCTTTCAGTTCGTTGCACTTGTCTTCGCTGGCAACCAGGATGTGACGGGCAGTGGCGCGGGCCATGGGTGTTACTCCTAATAAATAAGCGGCAAAGCCTACCGCAAACATTGCGCTATTCAAACGTTGTCGCGGCGTCGTTTATCGGCTGGCCAATAAAAAAGGCTTACCCTCGGGGGGTAAGCCTTTTCCTGTACGGCGTTGTGACGCGTGTTTAGCTGCGTGGCTGGTCGGCCATGCAACCTGCCGCAGTAAACAGGACGTCAGTGGAGGAGTTCAGTGCCGTTTCCGCCGCGTCCTGCACGATGCCGATGATAAAGCCGACGGCCACCACCTGCATGGCCACATCGTTGGGAATGCCGAACAGGCTGCACGCCAGGGGGATCAGTAGCAGCGAGCCGCCGGCAACACCCGACGCGCCACAGGCGCTGATGGAGGCGAGCAAGCTCAGCAGCAATGCCGTCGGCAGGTCAACGACGATGCCCAGGGTGTTAACGGCGGCCAGGGTCAGCACGGTAATGGTGATAGCTGCACCTGCCATGTTGATGGTCGCGCCCAGCGGGATCGAGACTGAGTAAGTTTCTTTATGCAGGCCCAGGCGCTCACACAGCTGCAGGTTTACCGGGATGTTGGCGGCCGAGCTGCGGGTAAAGAATGCCGTCAGGCCGCTTTCACGCAGGCAGGTCAGTACCAGAGGGTAAGGGTTGCGACGGGTCTTGAAGTAGACAATCGCCGGGTTGCTGACCAAGGCCACAAACAGCATGCAGCCCACCAGTACCAGCAGCAGGTGCAGGTAGTCGAGCAGGGCCGACATACCGGACTCAGCCAGGGTGGCCGCCACCAGGCCGAAGACCCCGAGTGGCGCAAGGCGAATCACCAATTTAACAATGCTGGTCACCCCATTGGAGAGGTCGGCGAGCATCTGCTTGCTGGTTGGGCTGGCATGCCGGAAGGCAAAGCCCAGGGCGATGGCCCAGGCCAGGATGCCAATAAAGTTACCCTTCAGCAGCGCGTTGATCGGGTTGTCCACCACGTTCAGCAGCAGGGTCTTCAGCACTTCGCTGATGCCGCCGGGTGGCGACAACTCGGCGCTGTTACTGACCAGGGTCAGGCTTGAAGGAAAGGCATAGCTGGCGGCCACCGCAATCAGCGCAGCGCTGAAAGTGCCGATCAGGTACAGCATCAGAATGGGCTTGATGTGGGTTTGTTGGCCGTGTTGATGGTTGGCAATCGACGCCGCTACCAGCACGAACACCAGTACGGGGGCCACGGCTTTCAGCGCCGATACGAAGACGGTGCCAAGCAGGCTGACACTGGCCGCCGCATCAGGCAGGAACAGCGCAAGGGCGATACCCGCCAGCAAACCGATGGCAATTTGCAGCACCAGACTAGTGCGGTTGAGCAGGAGTAAAAGTGGGTGTTGAGCAGGGGACATTACGGGCATCTCTACTGGGCGGGCGGGCCTGCGATCTCTTCTATTGCCGACAGAGCTGGTAATCCCGGGCGGCTGGATGCATGGCGCGCAGTGCGCGTTACGAGGTTTTTCGCGGGGATAAAACAGGACCCCGCTGAAAAATAGCGCGCGACTTTAGCACAGCCGCCGTGGTTTACCTGCAGCGATGCATTGGCAGCCGCCCGGTGGCAGCTCTCTATCAACCAGCAGTCAGGCGGGCTAGGCTAGGGCTCCTTCAAGGTGCTGAGGTTTCTATGTCTGATGAATCTGTGGGTGAAGCGGCGATGCCCAGCTTGACCCTTGCCGAGGCGCGGGTCTTGGGTTGTTTAATTGAAAAGCAGTTAACCACTCCGGAAGCCTATCCCCTGACACTGAATGCCCTGGTGCTGGCCTGCAACCAGAAAACCAGCCGTGAGCCGGTGCTGAATCTAACTGCCGGGCAGGTCGGACAAGCGTTGCGCAGCCTGGAAGGGCGAGGAATGGCGCGCCTGGTGATGGGCAGCCGGGCGGATCGCTGGGAGCACCGCGTCGACAAGGCGCTGGAACTGGTAGCCGCTCAAGTGGTGTTGCTCGGCCTGCTCCTATTGCGCGGCCCGCAGACCCTGAATGAGTTGCTGACGCGCACCAGCCGTATGCATGATTTTGAGGATGTCGAGCAGGTGCAGCATCACCTTGAACGCCTGATCAGTCGTGAGCTGGCATGCCTGCTACCGCGTCAACCCGGGCAGCGTGAAGAGCGTTATATGCATGTGCTGGGCGACCCTGCTGATTTGCAGGCAGCGCTTGCGGCCAAGATCAATGAGCCAGGTCGGGCGTCGAGTAGCTCGTCGCAGGAAGGGCGAGTCGAAGCGCTGGAAGCGCGAGTCGCTGAGCTGGAGCAGCGCTTGGCACAGTTAGAAGCTGCCTTAAACGCCTAAAGCACCTCGTGAGTGCTTTAGGCGTAGGGGTATAGCCGGGTTTGGCTTAGCTTGTACGCTTTAACTGCTGCTGACGCTCGCTCAGGCGCTCAGCACCGCCTTCTGCCAGGCGCAGGCGGTCCATCTGGCGCTCATGTACTCGGTCAGCACCACCTTCGGCAACACGCAGGCGATCCTGCTGACGGTCACGGGTGCGCTCAGCGCCGCCCTCTGCCAGGCGCAGGCGATCCATCTGACGCTCATGTACGCGGTCAGCACCACCTTCGGCAACACGCAGGCGATCCTGCTGACGGTCACGGGTGCGCTCAGCACCGCCTTCTGCCAGGCGCAGGCGATCCGTCTGACGCTCAGGTACGCGGTCAGCGCCACCTTCGGCAACACGCAGGCGATCCTGCTGATGCTCACGGGTGCGCTCGGCGCCACCCTCGGTCTGTAGGTTGGCGCCAAAGCCCATCCGGCTTTTCACGTTGCTGTCCTGCATTTCACCCAGCAGTGGTTGCGGGTTGTTCTGCGGCAAAGCAACGGCATGGATGGACAGGCTGGCCAGGATTACGGCAGTGAGAATGTGCTTTTTCATGTTCAAGCTCCTCGTGAGAGCGGAGTGGTAAGTGAGTAGGGAGCTAATGATACGGATGAAAATTTGATGAAGAAGTGCAGGCCGTTCATGGTAATCATCGACATGATTGATAGTTGATATAAGTCTATTTAAATCAAATACTTATCTTGTTTTTTAAAGGTTTGGTTAGCGCTTTGAGTTTTGGGGTTGTGCGGTGGTTAATATCGATTTCATCGATTGTTTTGTGCGCCATAAACCCCGGCGCCAGGCAGTCAATGTGGCTTTGCTTGAAATATCGAACGACTGGTGCGTATTTTGTACGCCCTGCCGTCTGGCGATGGCTTCTTGCATTAATAAGGACAACAGCAAATGAGTACCCCCGAGCGCGCCGCCCTGGCTGAACTGTTGCGTGGTGTTGATGAGGTTGAGTGTGTGACACCTGATCTGAATGGTGTGCCGCGCGGCAAGGTGATGACGGTGGAGGGTTTTTTACAGGGGCGGCGCCTGCAGTTGGCGCGCGGGGTGTTGCTGCAGTGCATCATGGGCGGGTATCCGGCTGCGCGTTTCTACGGCAGTGATGATGGCGATCTGGCCTTGAATGCCGAGCCCACGCAGATTCATCGGCTGCCCTGGAGTGAAACGCCTCGGGCGTTGGCCATCTGCGATGCTGATGAGTTGGACGGGCGCAGCTCAGGCTTGTCGACCCGTGGGCTGCTCAAGCAGGTGATTGCACGCTATGCCAGCCATGGTTGGCAGCCGGTGGTGGCCACCGAGTTGGAGTTTTTTGTGTTTGCCCGCAATGCCGATCCGCTGCAGCCGTTTCAACCGCCGCTCGGGCTGGATGGTCGGCGCGAGGACGGTGGTTCGGCATTTAGCGTCAGCTCCAATAACGGTCTGCGGCCGTTTTTCCATGAGGTTTATCAGTGCATGTCGGCCCTGGGCTTGCCGCGCGATACCGTTATGCATGAGATGGGTGTCAGTCAGTTCGAGATCAACCTGCTGCACGGCGATCCGCTGCTGCTGGCTGATCAGACCTTCCTGTTTAAACACTTGCTCAAGGAAGTCGCGCTCAAGCATGGACTGAATGTGGTGTGCATGGCCAAGCCACTGGCGCATACACCGGGCAGCTCCATGCACATTCACCAGAGCGTGGTGGAGCAGGGCAGTGGGCAGAATATTTTCAGTGCAGCTGACGGCCAGGCGACGCCGGCGTTCTATCAGTTCATTGGTGGCCAGCAAGCGGCCATGGCTGACTTCACCCTGTTGTTTGCACCGCATGTAAATTCCTATCAGCGCCTTTGCCACCCTTATGCCTCGCCGAACAATGCCTGTTGGTCAGAGGATAATCGCGCTGCTGGGCTTCGTATTCCGGCCAGTGCGCCCATCGCCCGGAGAGTGGAAAACCGCTTGCCGGGTGCCGATGCCAACCCCTATCTGGCGCTTGCCGCCAGCCTGGCGGCCGGGCTTTACGGTATCGAACAACAGCTGCAACCCAGTGCGCAGATTCAAGGCGAGTTCGAGGTGCCAGATAATTTAACGCTACCCTGTACCATGCATGCTGCAATTGAGCGTCTCAAACGCAGTGAGTTGGCGCTGGCGTTATTCGGTAAAGAGTTCATCGATGGCTACATCGCCAGCAAGACCTTGGAGCTCACCAGTTTCTTTGATGAAATCACCCCGTGGGAGCGCCGTGTCTTGGCCGCTCACGCCTAGCAACTGGCCGCCGAACATCGCTCGGCGGCGCTATATGGAGTTACCTACCGCCTCATGACTTTGATCCTGAAATCATTCAGTTCGCTGTATTTCGCCACCTTATTGATGCTGTTGGGCTCGGGTTTGTTGAGTACCTACTTGGCGTTGCGTCTGGCGCAAACGGCAGATGGTTTATGGGTCGGGGCGCTGATGGCGGCTAACTACCTGGGCTTGGTGCTGGGTGGCAAACTGGGGCACCGATTGATCGCGCGGGTTGGTCATATTCGTGCCTATGTCGCTTGTGCGGGCGTGGTGACCGCCGCGGTACTTGGGCACGGCCTAAGTGACTGGCTTCCCAGCTGGTTGCTGCTGCGGGTGCTGGTCGGTCTGGGCATGATGTGCCAGTACATGGTGATCGAGAGCTGGCTCAACGAGCAGGCCGAAAACAGTCAGCGCGGCCAAGTGTTTGCCGGCTATATGGGGGCTTCCTACCTTGGTTTGATCCTCGGTCAGCTGGTGTTGGTCGTGCACCCGACACTCGGCCTCGAGCTGCTGATGTTGGTGGCGTTGTGCTTCGCCCTGTGCTTGGTGCCGGTGGCCCTGACCCGCAAATTACACCCCGCGCCTTTGCATCCAGCGCCGCTGGAAATGCGCTTTTTTATCGACCGCGTGCCCTTGTCGCTGACCGCCATCGTGGTTGCGGGGTTGTTGATTGGCGCTTTCTACGGCCTGGCGCCGCTGTATGGCACGCGCATGGGCTTATCCACTGAGCAGATTGGTCTGTTTATGGGCAGCTGCATCATCGCCGGCCTGGTGGTGCAGTGGCCATTGGGCTGGCTGTCCGACCGCCGTGACCGGGTTTATCTGATTCGTGCATGCGCCGCGTTGCTGGTTGTGGCGGCGTTGCCGTTGGCGCTTATGCCACAGGTGGGTCTGGTGCCTTTATTTGTGGGCGGTTTTGTCGTGTCGGCGCTGCAGTTCAGCCTCTACCCGCTGGCCGTGGCGCTGGCGAATGACCACGTTGAGGCCGAACGGCGGGTGTCCCTTACGGCCATGCTGTTGGTGACTTTTGGTATCGGGGCCAGTATCGGCCCGTTGCTGGCAGGCGTGCTGATGCGCTTTCTTGGGGCCAACATGCTGTATGCCTTCGTCAGCGTATGTGCTTTGATTCTGGTGCTGTGCGTAAGGCCTGCGAAGGTCACTAACTTGCACCAGGTTGACGATGCGCCGCTGCATCACATCCCGATGCCGGACAGCACCACCAGTTCGCCGTTGACGGCGGCGCTCGATCCGCGCGTAGATGAACACGTGGTGCAAGAGCAGATGCACGACCACAGCGCGGCGCAGGACGCCGAGCCTCAAGCTGAGCCGGCTGAGCGCGCATGACCACGTTGCTTAGTGTGGTAATCCCTGTGCGCAATGAGGCCCAGGCGCTGCCGGCTTTGCTCGACGATCTGGCAGCGCTGCGCGCTGCCGGCGCCGAAATAATTGTGGTCGACGCGGGCAGCAGTGATAGCACCTGTGAGTTGGCGCGCGGGCGGGTTGACCGGTTGCTCAGCACAGCCCCCGGCCGTGCGTTGCAGATGAATGCCGGCGCGCTTGCCGCTCAGGGTGACTACCTGTGGTTTGTGCATGCCGATACACGGGTCAGTGCCGCGTCAGTCAAACGGTTGCAGGAAGTACTTCACGAGCGGCCGCTGTGGGGGCGTTTTGATGTGCGACTGTCCGGGTCCGGCCTGGCGTTGTGGGTGATCGGCTGGATGATCAGTTTGCGTTCACGTCTCACCGGTGTCGCCTCGGGCGATCAGGGGATTTTTGTTGAGCGGGCACGCTTCGAGGCGTTGGGAGGTTATGCGCAGATCCCGCTGATGGAGGATTTGCAGCTGTGCCGCCGCTTGAAGGAGCAGGCCAGGCCACGTTGTTTGCGTCCGCCCTTATCGACGTCCAGCCGGCGCTGGGAGCAGCACGGAATCTGGCGTACCGTATTGTTGATGTGGTGCCTGCGTCTGGCCTATTACTGCGGTGTTAGCCCAGAAAAACTGGCTCGACAGTACCGCCGAGGATCAATCCTATGAACCTGTCGATCTCATTGCACATGCTGGCGCGCGCACCAGTCGCGGGACGCGTGAAGACCCGCATGATTCCTGCGTTGGGAGCTCAGGGTGCCTGTGACTTGCAACAGCTGTTGCTGGAGCGCGCCTTGCAGTTACCTGCTCATGGCTTTAGCGAGCGCTTTTTGTGGTTGGATGATTTGCCCAGCGCAGCGCTGCAAACGCTGGCGCAACGCCTTGGTTGGACCTTGGTCGAGCAGCCTGCTGGTGATTTGGGTGAGCGCATGCGGCGCATTGCCACCTTGGGGTTGGCGGAGAGTGATGCGGTGATCCTGATCGGCAATGACTGTCCCGCGCTCGACGGCGATTATCTGCAGCAAGCCTGCAGTGCGTTGCAGCAGCAGTCTGTGGTGATTGGTCCGGCCGAAGATGGCGGTTATGTGCTGCTGGGGTTACGCAGCATGCACGCCACCTTGTTCTGTGACATGCCGTGGGGGACCGAGCGGGTCTTCAATATGACGCTGCAACGCTTGCAGCAGCTGGACTGGCATCCGGCGCTGCTGCCTGCGTTGTGGGACGTGGACCGGCCCGAGGATCTGTCGCGCCTGGCGGCGCTGAACATCTCCCTCTAGGCCGTTAGAACAGCCCGTCGCTTTCGAAGCGGCGTGCTTCGCGTTGTAACTGGTAGACGAAGCGCTCGACTAACCGCTGCTCCTGGCCGCCGATGCGATGAAAGCGTGCGCCAATAAAGGTGGTGTCCAGCTTCTCGTCATACAGCACATGCCGCACTTCTAGGGGGGTGGTCATGGCGCCGAACGGAAATCTTGCCGTAAAGCGTTCATACACCTGGCCGGCTTGCAGGTTGCTGCCAAGGCTGCCGGGAAAGCGCAGCTTGCAGCCGGTTGCTGATATATCCAGTAGTTCGCCAGCTAGCGTGGTGCGCAGTTTGTCACCGGCTAACTCGACCTTGATCGCTTCGCTCTGCTTGAGCGGTGCACGAAAGGCGCCACGGCGTTGGTGGTAGGTCATTTCAGGCGGCATCGGGCTGAAATAGCAGCGTGCCCCTTGATGCTCAGTAATGCGCACGCTCTGCTCGCATTGCCAGGCCACGCGCACACCTTCGTGGAACGCTTCCACAGAGAAGGCTTCGCCATTAACTAAGTAGCGCTCACCATCGCTCGGCATCAACTCATCAAGAATCAGCAGGTTTTTGTCGCGATCAACCTCGATCACATAGCTCTGAAAGCGTTGATTGCGTTCATGGAAGGTGATGATCAGTGGGTCATTGGCTTGTTGCAGTTGGCGCAGGTTGGCAACTATTTCCACCAGTGCCTTGAGCACCTTGGGTGGCTGCGGGCCATCTTCCTGGCTAAAGGGGCTGGACACGGTCCGTAACTCTCCGGGCAAATGCTGTGGCGCTAGAGTACTGGCTATATGACAGTAAGTCTCTTATGCCTTTTATGGTTTAGGCCTGGCTGAGTGGGCGTTGCTGGCCGGTTCTAGCGGCACCGCCACGGCTGTCATAGAGGCTGGGTGTTTCGTTGCCGCGCAGAATACCCAGCATGCTGTTGGCCGAGGCCTGGCTGGAGCGAATCAGTCGACCATTACGCAGGTTGGCGGTCTGGCAGCGTTCGAGTAGGGCGCTAAGCTGATCGCCGCGCTCCAGCAGCAGTTCGCCATGACTGGATTGCGCGGCAAGTGCCTGTAAACCTTTACGGTCAGGGCTGAGGTTGAGGCTGATGAGCAGTTGGCTACGTTCTTTGCCGTGCTGGTCGAGCAGCGTCAGCAACGGCAGCTTGTCGGTCAGTATGCTCTGCAGACGGGGGAGGTCCCGATCACTGAGGGCTTGGAATTCAGTGTCGATTAATTCAAGCAACTGCTCGGCGGTGCCGATATCAGTGGTGAACAGTTCAAGCAGGTTGGTGTCTTGCATTGCGGGCTCTTCGGGGTAATAGACGCTTCAGTGCGTAGCATGAAGTGCCTATTGGGCGACCAATTACCCCAGCATAGCCCGGAGACTAACGCTGGGATTCGAAATTAAGCAGTTTACTGGCGACGCGCTGGTTATCGATCTGGTAGCTGCCGTCTTCAATCGCCTGTTTCAATTTGGCGACGCGTTCGTTATCGACGCTAGGTTGATCGCGCAGCTTTTCGCTGACTTGCTGCAGCTGCTGGGCCTCGCGGCTCAGCTGGACGGACTCACCGCTCTTGTCAGTGGGTTTCGCTTGTTCGGCGCTGGCTGCGTTGCCAGGTTGTTTAGTGCCGATGGCTTGGTTCTGGCCGCCTGCTTGTGCACTGCCCGCCCGCCCTGAATTGGCTGGCGTTGCGGCATTGTTGAGCCGGTTGATATCAATGACCATGATGCAAAACCTCGAACAGTATGTGGACGCTTGCCTTGTTGTCGGCATTGCCTGGGAAAACTTTAGGGCAAAAGTGTGCGTCAGCTAACAGTCTAAACACAGTGCGGATAATCGTCAGCTCACTGTGCACACAAAGCTAAAACAAACAGCCATGCCTACATGGCCACCTCAACCTGTCCAGGCCCCACTACACGGGCCCTGATCACACGATTAGAGCGTTGGTTACGCACCCGAATCTGCCGACCGACTGTGCCGTCCGACAAGGCTTCACCGGGCATACGCACGCTGATGCCCGCGCTGCGAGCGCTGATAATCACCTGGTCGCCTTTGCGTATGGCCTCGGCAATTTGTACATGAATCGGTGCCAGCACTTGGTCCGGCAGCACTGGGCGCGTCAATTTCTTGCCGATAGCCTGCTCAAGTGCGGTGAGATAACCCTGATTCAGCAGGCCGACATCCCGCTCGCCCAGCACAATATCGGTATCAGTCAGCAAACTGTCGCGTTTCAGCGGGCGATTAACAATCACCACTTCGCGGTATAGGCGTACTTGCCCGGGGACAAATACCATCCATGGCGCATCACTGTCGCAGCGCACGCGCAGCGTCACCCGGCCAATCGGTTCGGCAGGGCTTTCCAGTGTGGTGGTCAACGGCTGTGCGCACAGCGGGAGGCGCAAGCGGGGGTCGAGCCGGTTAATTTGAATCTCATGGCGGCCGGCAATGTTGCCACGTTTTAAATAATCACTCACCGCTTGCTCAAGAAACGCTTCGCCAGCGCCGATAAGTTGTTCAGGTAGCGTGGCGCTGGCCGCGGCCAATGCGCTATAGCCGAGTACCAGCAAAGCGGGTACAACTGCCAGCCAGTGACGGTGCTTTGGCAATGGGCGTCGGTTAGTTGTCGTTTGAATGTTCATATGGGTTGGGTAGCAAGGCGCGTGCCGCCTGCTACGCTGACAGCAAATTGTTACTCAAAGAGGAGTTTGGGTATGGCCGGTGTGATGGATTCGGTTAACCAGCGAACTCAGTTGGTTGGGCAGAATCGCTTGGAGTTGTTGCTGTTCCGTCTAAACGGCAACCAGTTATATGGGATAAACGTGTTCAAGGTGAAGGAGGTGCTGCAGTGCCCCAAACTCACCATCATGCCGAGATCGAGCCCCGTTGTTCGTGGTGTAGCCAGCATCCGGGGCGGCACTATTCCAATTCTTGATTTGTCCATGGCGACCGGCAGTGCGCCGCTGGCCAATATCGACAACAGCTTTGTCATCATCACGGAATACAACACCAAGGTTCAGGGCTTTTTGGTTCATTCGGTTGAGCGCATCGTCAACATGAACTGGGAGTCGATTCATCCGCCACCCAAGGGCACCGGGCGCGATCACTACCTGACGGCCGTTACCCATCTGGACGACAAGATGGTTGAAATTATCGACGTCGAGAAAATTCTCGCCGAGGTAGCGCCAACATCAGAAGTCATCTCCGAAGGTGTTTTGGACGCTCAGACACAGGCGCGTGCGGTGACCAAGCGCGTGCTGACCTGCGACGACTCATCGGTGGCGCGCAAGCAGGTAACCCGTTGTCTGGAAACCGTGGGCGTTGAGGTTGTAGCGCTGAATGACGGTCGTCAGGCGTTGGAATATCTGAAGGCGATGGTGGAAGAAGGCAAAAATCCTGCAGAGGAGTTTTTGATGCTGATTTCCGACATCGAGATGCCGGAAATGGATGGCTACACGCTGACGGCGGAGATCCGCGCTGATCCGCGTATGCAAAAGCTGCACATCATCCTGCATACTTCGTTATCGGGTGTGTTTAACCAAGCTATGGTGAAGAAGGTGGGCGCGGATGATTTCCTCGCAAAGTTTCGCCCGGATGACTTGGCAGCACGGGTAGCTGACCGCATCAATATTGCGGCAGGGGACTGAGGGCCAGGCCCTCAGTTAAATATATGTTCGTCGAGGCCTCTTGAGTGTCTACAGGTAATTTGGATTTCGAGCAGTTCCGGACGTTCTTGGAAAAAGCCTGCGGCATTCTGCTGGGTACTAATAAGCAGTATCTGGTTTCCAGTCGGCTTAACAAGTTGATGGAACAGAACAACATCAAGACCCTGGGTGAGCTGGTGCAGCGCATGCAGAGCCAGCCGCGCAGCGGTTTGCGTGAACAAGTGGTTGATGCCATGACCACCAACGAAACCCTCTGGTTTCGCGATACATACCCCTTCGAGGTGCTGAAGAAGCGCGTGCTGCCGGAGATGATCAAGGCCAGCCCAGGTCAGCGTCTGCGTATCTGGTCGGCAGCCTGCTCTTCCGGTCAGGAACCATACTCGCTGTCGATGACCATCGACGAGTTTGAGAAGACCAATATCGGTCAACTCAAGGGGGGCGTGCAGATTGTTGCCACCGACCTTTCGCCGACAATGTTGATTAACTGTAAGTCTGGCGAATACGACAGCCTGGCGATGGGGCGCGGTCTCTCCCAGGAGCGTCTGCAGCGTTATTTCGACCCTAAAGGGCCGGGGCGCTGGGTGGTCAAACCGGCCATTCGCAGTCGCATTGAGTTTCGTGCGCTTAACCTGTTGGACAGCTACGCCAGCCTGGGGAAATTCGATGTGGTGTTCTGCCGTAACGTATTGATCTACTTTTCGGCTGAGGTGAAGAAAGACATCCTTACCCGCATTCATGCGATGTTGAAGCCCGGTGGTTATTTGTTCCTCGGCGCCTCTGAAGCGCTCAATGGTCTACCGAGCCACTATCAGATGGTGCAATGCAGCCCTGGGATCATTTACCAGGCGAAATAATCGTCAGCAGGATTCAGCAAAACGGGAGGCCATTGGCCTCCCGTTTTTATTCAGATATGTACTCTCAGGTTTCGCTCAAGCTCTAGCGAGCTAGAGACCTGCAAGGCGAAAGCAGGCGAGGAAGCGGAGTGAATTTTTGTACATGAGCATTACTCGCTTCGCTCGCCCTTCGGGTCGCGCTAAAGCGCGTTAGCCGCAAGCGGCTTGCTGAGTCTGTTTTTAACGCAGGTGGGCCGACGCGCAGCAGATCGTTATTACAAGGTGCTGGCCTTGGTTGCAGGTATGGGCGCTAGGCATTGGCTGTAGGCGCCCGATTCAAGGTAAGGCATTAATATCGGCGCCATACCTTTGAGAACCTGCACCGGCAACGCGGAGGTAAAGCGGAAGTTTTCCGCCGCGCGCCCGGGGACGAATGCGGTGAGGGTGCCGTAGTGACGTGGGCCCAGATAGAAGACAAAAGTGGCCGTGCGATTGATCGCCCGTGAGCTGAGCACACGCCCGCCGGCGCCGACGGTTTCGATACGGTTATCACCGGTTCCCGTTTTGCCGCCGACCTTGAGTGATTGGCCGTCCGCTTGAGTAAAGCTGCCGAGCAGACGACGTGCGGTACCGGCTTCGACCACGTCGGCGAGTGCGCTGCGTAATGCCGCTGCGACTTCCGAGGCCATGACCCGCTTGCCTGCGTTGTGGTTGCGCACCAGCAAGGTGTCATAAGGCGTATCGGCCGCGAAATGCAGGCTGTCGATGCGCGCGGTAGGCTGGCGGATGCCGTCGTTCTGGATAATCCCGACCAGTTCGGCCAGCGCTGCAGGGCGGTCACCGGAGCTGCCGATGGCGGTGGCCAGTGATGGCACCAGATGGGCAAAGGGGTAGCCTAGGTTTTGCCAGCGCCGATGAATATCCAGAAATGCCTCCACCTCAAGCATGATGCGAATGCGGCTGTCGCGGGCACTTTTGTGGCGGCTGCGGAACAGCCAGCCGTAGACTTCTTGACGCTCATCGCGGCTTGCCGCCACGGCCTCGTTAAAGGTGGCTTGCGGTTGTTCGATCAGGTAGCCCAGTAGCCACAGCTCAAGGGGGTGAACGCGGGCGATATAGCCCTGGTCTGGCAGGCTGTAAGCGCCTGGTCCGTAACGCTTGTACAGTTCGCTGATGCGCGTATTAGTGAGTTTTTCCTTGGGTAGGTTGTGGCTCAGGAAGGCGGCGAAAGTGGCTTCGTCTGCGTGCGGCATCAGATAGCGGTGCACGGCCGCGAGCCGCGCCGAGGTGTGACGCAGACCATTGAGGAAGGTTTCCAGGCGCAGTTGTTCAGGTTGCCCCTGATACTTACGCCAGAACCGCAGCAGAAAGGTGCGACCCTCGCGGTCGGCGAAGTCTTGTAGATAGGCCTGGCGACGCGGGTCCTTGTCGTCTTTGAGCAATTCGGCGCTGTTGTGCGGGCCCTGGTAAGTGGTGTAACGCACCACGTCGCGCATCAAACGGATAAATGGCAGGTTGAGCGACTCACGCAGGGCTTGGCGCATGCTGGCGATGCGTGCGTTATCTTCACGGCGGAAATTTGTGAAGGTGTGGACACCGCCGCCAGTGAAAAAACGTTCGTGGGGGCTGGCGGAGTATTTACGTTCCAGCGCGGCATCGAGCATGGCGGGCAGGCTGGCGTTGGGGGTACTTAGCAGGTAAGCGATGGCCCAGCGGGTCAGGTTGTCCTGGGCGTTGACTGCGCGTAGTTCGCTGGCGCTCTGCCCCGCGTGACGCTGGTGCAGTTCGGCGATGATTTCCAGGTAAGTGGCCAGCACCCTGAGTTTGGCGGTAGAACCGAGCTCCAGCTTGCTGCCTTCGTTGATGTCGAATGGCTGATCGGTGCTGTCGGTCTGCACGCGCACCACACTGCCGTTGTAGGTGCGTTCGAGTAGGGTAAAGCTGTAGCGCACATCGGCGGTTTTTTCTGGCGAGAGTAGGCGCTCGCCGAACAGGCCGATTTCCCCGGCAAACAGCGGGTCAGCCAGTTGCTGCAGGTAGTGGCTGGCAGCTTGTTGCAGCGGGTTATTGAGGGTGCTGGTGACACTCAGGTCGAGGCGGTCCAGGTCATACAGCGGCGTGTTGAGCATGGCCGACAGGCGTGAACGTGCGACGCTGATGCCCTTGTTGCCGTCCACCGGCTGCAGGTTGGGTTCCAGGGCCCAGTCGCGATAAGTCAGGGGTTGGCGCAGGGCTGCATCGCGCAGCGCGGCGTCGATCAGGCCGCCACCGGCGAGCAACCGGATATGGCTGTCGGTCAGTTCGCCCAGATCCTTGCGGCCCTGCGCCAGGTAATAAGATGGGCGGCGCTGGGCAATCATCAAGGCCAGTACCTGACGCAAGGCCAGGCCGCGCTCGGCCAGGCTGGCATCCGCTGAGCGTGCTGGATCAAGCAACAGGTTTACCCGCGCAAAGTCCGCGCCGAACCAGATGCGCAGGCCATCGGCCAACCCGTGCACCTCGCCGTGGCCTGGAGCGGCGGCGAGCGGCACACTGTTGAGGTAGTCGCGCACAATATTTTCCCGTGCGGCCAGCGTCTGCGGGCCGCTCTGGTAGGCGCGCACGCTGGCAGAAAGCATTTGCCGGAGTTTTTCCGTGGCCGACGCAGTCAGGCCGTCTGGGGAATGGCGGTACTTCTCCAGCTGGGTCGCCAGGGTGCTGCCGCCCGCCGATTGATCCTGCATATCCAGTAGCTTGCCGACTTGAGAGGCGGCGGCCATGACAAACCGCGGCCAGTCCACCGCCGGATTGGCCAATGGCTGCTTGGGGTCGAGTAGTTTGCGGTTTTCGATAAACAGCAGGCTGTTAGCCACCAGTGCCGGGATGGCGCTGAAACTTGGGTAGCGCTGCTGCGGATAACGGAATGCATAGAACGGCGTGCCGCTGCAGTCATTGATCTGCAGGCCGCTCTGGATTTTTTCCGGATAGGGCACGAACAGACCCCGCTGGGCGTAGTCGAGCAGGGCGGGGGAGAACTGCGCCTGCTGCTGCACGATAAAGTCGCGTTGGCCCAGACGCTCAAGCATCAAGGGCAAATAGGTGTAGCCCTGGCGTTTATCGAACGGGCCCTCTTTGGGGTAAATGATCGCCGGGCTGGGTCCAGGTTGCACCCGGTAAGTGAGGGTTTGCGCGTAGCGACTGATTTCCTGGGCCTGAAAGCGCGAGGTGCGCACTTCCTCTTCGAGCAGCAGACCTGCGGCGATACACAGCAGCATAAGCAGCAACCAGACGGTCAGTTTCAGCTTACGGCTGCGCTTGCGAGGGCTGGGTGGCTCGCCAGCCGGCAGGGTGGTGATGTCGAGTTTCCAGGGTGCGCCCATATTCATTTGGCCTGATGCAGTCATTCAGGGAGTTGAAGGCGTACTGAATAACTTCAGCGAGCTTGAGTGCTGAGGTTATTCAGCTGGCTACTGTCTGCAGTTTAGTCGTTGCTGCAATGGGCATTAGGGTAGGCATCGGCATTTGCACTGACTTTTAGGCATGGCGCTGTGGTTCACTGACCCGCAGCAATACACCGGTGCAGCAATACGCGCAGGATCGCCACTGGCGCTGCGCAGTTCTTGCAGATTGCTAGAATCGTGCGGGTGACGTAATAGGCGGCGAGTGAGTGATGCAGCGCGACCATCGGGAGCAACTTAATCTCAGCTGGCAGGCCAATGCCGATGCCTGGACGGCGGCCGTGCGTGAACAACGCATCGAGAGCCGCCGACTGGTCACCGACGCGGCGATTGTTCAGGCGATTTTGGCCCTGGCACCTACGCGTGTGCTCGATCTGGGCTGCGGCGAGGGCTGGTTGTGCCGTGGGCTGGTTGAGCATGGTATCGAGGCCGTTGGGGTGGATGCGTCTGCGCCTTTGATCGCGGTGGCGCAACAGGCAGCGGCTGGTGCATCGCAGTACCGGGTTTGCGGTTATGCCGAGCTGGAGCAGCAGGCCGCAGTACTGGGGCAGTTCGACCTACTGGTGTGTAATTTCGCCCTGCTGGAAGAGCCCCTGGCACCCACCTTGAATGCCCTACATGGCTTGTTGGCGGCTGATGGACGTTTATTGATCCAAACCCTACACCCCTGGCGCGCCTGCAACGATGCCGGCTACCGCGACGGTTGGCGGGTGGAAACCTTTGCCGGCTTTGGTGAGGGCTTTGCCCAGCCGATGCCCTGGTTCTTTCGCACTTTGGAGTCCTGGCTGGCGCTATTCAGCGAGACGGGCTGGCGTCTGCAGTGGTTGCAGGAACCCTTGCATCCGGAGAGTGAACAGCCGGTGTCGCTGTTGCTGCTGCTGAGCTCTGCGCGCAACTGAGTTACACCCGGCAGGTCAGCAGGCGCGGCGTCAGTCGACAATAAACAGGCGCGCGCCCGTCGCGGTGGAGGAACGATGGGCTTCGGCCTGGTCGGCGACTTGATAGCTCATGCCGGCGGTCATCACAAAGTGTCGACCATCTTCCAACTCGGTGTGCAACTCGCCTTCCAGGCACAGCAGAATGTGCCCTTTATGGCACCAGTGATCGGCCAGGTAGCCCGCGCTGTACTCGACCATGCGCACGCGCAACGTGCCAAACACCTGCGTGCGCCAGTAGGCCATGCCGCGTTCGCCGGCATGCTCGCTGCGCTCAACCTGGCTCCAGTCGGTGATGCCGAAGGGAATATCGCTGATGTTCACGGTGCATCCTTTTCTGAAAGGGCTTTGCCGTCAGTATCGGCCCAGGTCGTGATCGAGCCTGGGCGCCTAATCCTAATGCTACGGCGTGCGTTGCAGTTCAGCCTTGCCTGTATGACTGGCCAGCAGATGCTCGGGTAGATCGAGCAAGTCGTCGTCGAATGTTTCCAGTGGCGGTGGCCGCCGTTCGAAGCGTGAACCGAGCACCAACAGGCAAGGGGTCAGCAGCAGGGTCAGCACGGTGGCGAAGCTCAGGCCGCCGGCAATCGCGCTGGACAGTTGGGTCCACCACTGGGTCGATGGTGCACCAATGCCCAGGCTTGGGGTGAGTAGGTCGACGTTAACCCCGAGCACCATGGGGATCAGCCCCAGTACCGTGGTCACCGCGGTGAGCAACACCGGGCGTAGGCGCAGGCTGCCAGTTTCCAGCGCCGCAGCGCGCGGTTCCAGGCCCTGACGGCGCAGCTGGTTATAGGTGTCGATCAGAATGATGTTGTTGTTCACCACGATGCCGGCCAGGGCGATCAGGCCCATGCCGACCATAACGATGCCGAACGACTGACCATTGACCAGCAAACCCATCAATACGCCAGCGGTCGACAGGACGATGGCCGAGAGCACCAACAGCGCCTGATAGATGCTGTTGAACTGGGTCACCAGGATGATAAACATCAGGAAGATCGCCACCGCAAAGGCGGTGCCGAGGAAGGTAGCGGCCTGTTTCTGGTCTGCGCCTTCACCGGCGACCTTCAACTGCACGTCGGCCGGTGGTGCGCCCATGGCTTGTTCCAGCGCGCTTTGGCGTTCGGCCAGTTGCGCGCCTGCGGCCAAATCCGCTTGCAAGGTAATGGTGCGGTTGCCATCGACCCGGCGCAGGGTGCCGACTTTCGGCGCTTGCTCCAACGATACGAAGTTGCTCAGCGGAATCTGCCCGGCGGGTGTGTTCAGCGTTAAGCGGCCCAACTGGTCGAGGGAGCGCCAATTGGCAGGCAGGCGCACACGAATATCCACTTCATCGGTGGCATCTTCTGGGCGATAGGTCGCCAGCTTAAGGCCGTTGGTGACCATCTGCACGGCATTGCCCACGCTCAGCACGTCGGCGCCGAAGCGTGCGGCTGCTTCGCGGTCGACCTTGATCCGCCATTCGATGCCCGGCAGTGCACGGTCATCTTCAATATCCTTGAAGCCGCCAATTTTTTGCATGGTGTCGCGCAGCCGGTCGACATACAGATCGGCCTGCTGAAAATCATGCGAGCTGATCTGCAGCTTGAGCGGTTTACCGCTGCTCGGGCCTTCTTCCTGTTTACGGAACTCCAGAATGATCCCCGGGATATCGGCGGTGCGTGTGCGCATGTCCTCAAGAATCTGGCCGGCCGAGCGCCGCTCATGCCACTCGACGAACTGGAACTGCAGCGTGCCGATAACATCGGCGCCCAACTTGCCGTCCGGCTGGGCTAGCGAGCGGGCATACAGGGCTTTGACTTCGCCCATGCCGAGCAGGCGCTGTTCCACTTTTTGTAGCAGCGTGTCCTTCTCCTGCACCGACAAATCGCCCCGGGCACGCAGCCAGATCTGCGCACTTTCGGGTTCGGTTTCGGGGAAGAAATCCACGCCATGGTTAAAGCGGCCGTAGGCGGTGTAGATCAAGGCAATCAGTGCCAGCATGCCCAGCAGGGTTAGGCCGGGGCGTTTTAGCAAGGTGCCCAATAGTCGGCGATAGCCCTTGGCGCTGCGGCTCGGCGCGCCGGGTTTTGGCAGCGGCTGACCGCCAGTGACCGCGCCGAGCACCGGCAGGAACACCAGGGCCATGGCCAAGGAGGCGAGCAGGCAGACGATCACCGTCGCGGGCAGGTATTTCATAAATTGGCCGACCACGCCTGGCCAGAACAGCAGCGGCAGAAACACCACCAGGGTGGTAGCGGTCGAGGCAATCACCGGCCAAGCCATCCGCGTGGCGGCATTGGCCCAGGCCTGGCGCGGGGTTTGTCCCTGGTGCAGGTAACGGTCAGCCAGCTCAGACACCACAATAGCGCCGTCTACCAGCATGCCGGCGACCAGAATCAGGCTGAACAGCACAACGATATTCAGGGTGAAGCCGAGCGCCCAGATCAGCAGGATGCCCGTGAGAAAGGCCCCCGGAATGGTCAGCCCAACCAGCAACGCTGAGCGCATGCCCATGCTCGCCATCACCAGAATAAGCACCAGTACGATGGCGGTCATGACGTTGTTGAGCAGGTCGCCAAGCAAGGATTTCACTTGTTGCGACTGGTCCATGATGTAGCTGACTTTGAGGTCTTGCGGCAGCAGCGGTTGGGCCTTAACCATCAGCGCCTTGACCTGCTCGATGGTGGCGATGATGTTGGCGCCGCTGCGTTTGGACACCTCCAGCACCACCGCGGGTTGCCCGTTGATCCGCGCATAGCCGGTGGGGTCTTTGAAGGTGCGGTGAATGGTGGCGACATCGCCGAAGGTCACCACGCTGTTACCCACCACCTTGATCGGCATAGACAACACGTCTTCGAGGTCTTCAATCACCCCAGGCACCTTCAAACTCATGCGACCCGCACCGGTGTCCAGGCTGCCAGCCGCGACCAGACGGTTATTGCGGCTGATCAGGTTGAACAGTTCGTTGTAGTCGATGCCGTAGCTGTCGAGCACTTGCGGGTCGACGACGATTTCCAGCAGGTCTTCGCGGTCGCCGCCAATTTCCACCGAGAGCACTTCGGCAATGCCTTCGACGTTCTCTTTCAGACGACGGGCGATGTACACCAACTCGGTTTCGGCAATCGGCCCGGACAGGCCAATCGACAGCACGGGGAACAGCGCCACGTTGACTTCATTGACTGTGGGTTCTTCGGCCTCTTCTGGCAGTTTGCTGCGGGCGGTATCGACCTTCTCGCGGACGTCGGCGAGGGCCAGCTTGGCATCGAAGCCCGCATCGAACTCCAGGGTCACCGAGGCTTGCCCTTCATTGGCCATGGAGCGCATTTCCTTGATCCCTTCAAGGCTGCGCAGTTCCTGCTCCAGTGGGCGCACCAGCAGGCGTTCGGCGTCTTCCGGGCTGATGCCTTCGAGGGTGACCGAGACATAGATGATCGGAATGCTGACATCCGGGTTGGCTTCTTTGGGGATCGCCACGTAGGCGGCCAGACCGCCGAGCATCAGGAACAACAGCAACAACAGGCTGGTGCGGCTGCGATCCAGCGCTGCGGCAATCAGGCTGTGCATATCAGTTGCTCCCTTTGGCCAACTGGCTGATCACCTGCTGGCCGGGTTCGACAAAGCCCTGGCCGAGGGTAATCAGCGCGACCTTATTCGGTAAGCCGCTGACCCAGGCGCCCTGGTTGTCGACACTGATCAGCTGCACCGGGGTGAACACCACCTGTTGCTGCTCGTTGACCCATTTGACCCCGTGGCGCCCGGCTTTATCCAGGCTCAACAACGCCGGAGAAATACGCTGCGCCAGGGACTCGCCCGTTTGGATATGCAGGGTTGCGCTTGCCCCGGCTAAACGCAGCGCCTGGGCATTATCGACCTTGACCTCGATGCGAAAACTGCGCGAGTCGGGGTCGGCGGCGGCTGCGATAAAGTGCAGTTCGCCCTGCAGTTCGCGGCCATCGAGCAGTTCAATTTTCACCGGCTGGCCGAGCGTCAGTTGGGTGACTTCCTGCTGGGCGATCTGCGCGCTGACTTTAAGCAGGCTGATGTCGACCAGGGTCAGCAGGCTTTGCCCGGGCTGGACGAAATCCCCCAACTCGACCATGCGCTGCTCATACATGCCGGCAAAGGGCGCTGTGATCTGCGTGTGGCTCAGCTGAATACGCGCCAGGTCCAGCTCGGCGCGGGCCTTGGCCAGCTCACTTTGCAGGCGGATCAGCTCGTTGGTGGAAATCATATTGCGTTCACGCAGGCGCGCGGCGGCCTTGGCATCCGCCTCGCGCTGGCGCACATCGGCTTCACCCTTGGCCAGCTGGGCCGGGCGGTTGTCCGTGGACAAGCTGAGCAACACCTGGCCTTGCTTGACCGGGCTGCCTTTGTCCTGATCCAGGCGAATCACCGTGCCGCTGATTTGTGAGCGCAACTCGACGCGACGCCAGGCCTCAACCTGCCCCTGCACCACATGCTCGCGCTGCATCGGGCTGGCTTGCAGCCACTGCACTTCAACTTTGGCCAGACCTGGCGCTTGCACGGGGGCATCGGCGCTAGCGGTTTCTTGGGTTTTCAACAGCGCGCCGCTGAGTAGCCACAGCACAAGCACTACGCTGACGGCAATCGCGATCAACCAGGGGCGTCTAGACAGCTGACTGAACATGGGTGGTTACTCGTGGCGAGAAGGGTGGGCAAGCAGTGCAGCCGCCTGTGCGCGCAGGCCGGCAATGATGAAGTCGGTGACGCGGGCGAAGTAGTCATCCAGGGCAATCGGCTCGGCCCAATGGGCGAAGCCACCTGAGGCAATGCGCGTCATAACGCCACTGACACAGGCTTCGACGCCCCACAGCAGGTTCTGCGTGTCGGCTTGGCTGAGGGTTTGGTTGTCCAGGGTGGCGCTAAGCAAGTCGGCGAAGAACCGCTGATACTCGCACTCCAGGTCAAGAAACTGCTGGCGGAACGGGGCTTCCAGGCGCTCTTGAAACTCCGGGCGGTCGCAGTGCAAGCACAGCTGCGTTTCTATTGGGTTGGCCAGCATCTGTTCGAACGCGCGGCGGATTACTGTGCGCATTGCATCTTGGGCTGAACTGGCGGCCTGCAGGGCACGCAGTTCGTGCAGGTTTATCTGGTTGAGGTCGAGTACCAGGCGCGCATACAGCGCTTCTTTGCTGGGGAAGTGTTTGTACACCGTGCCCTTACCGATACCCGCGGCAGTCGCGACTTCGGCAATGGTGACGCGATCCCAGGGCTGCTCGGTAAATAGCCGGCGGGCGGTATCGAGGATGGCGCTTTCACGTTGTTCGAAGAGTTGGTCTTGATAGCGCATGGCGACTCGCTTGCAGGTCGTGACTGTCGGTCACTCTATGACTGTCGGTCACGGCCTGCAAGCGAGTCCTTGTAACAAGCGTTGGCGCGGGCGCTTGCTACTGCAAAATATAGCCTTGCGGTTGCAGCGGTTCGGGCAGCGCATCGCCTAGGTTTTCCAGCAAGTCGATCTCAATGCCGCGGACCATGGCGCTCAGGGGTAAGTCGTTGTCCGACAAGCCAAAGGGCTCCTCCAGCTCGTCACCCAGCGCATCCAGGCCGAAGAAGGTGTAGGCAATAATCGTCACAAGCACCGGCGTGAGCAGCTCCAGTGAGCTGACTAAACCAAACGGCAGCAGCATGCAGAACAACCAGGCCGTGCGGTGCAGTAGCAAGGTGTAGGCGAACGGCGTTGGCGTGCTTTTGATCCGTTCGCAAATCGCCTGGCTGGACGCCAAGGTATCCAGGCGTTGCTCCAGGCCGCGATAGAGCACGTCGCTGAGGCGTTGTTCGCGTACGCAGAGGGCCAGATCCTGGTTGATCCAGTTGAGCAGGGTGTCTGGCACGTTGCGCCGTTGGCGCAGTGCCGTCAGTTCATCCGGGCTGAGCCAGGCCGCACAGGCCGCCGCCGCATCCTGGCCACGCAGATGGGCGGCCAGGGCGTGGGCGAAAGCAATGCAGCGTTCGATGGTCAGGCGGCGCAGCCGTGCATTGTCGTCACCGGGCAAGAGGGCTTGGCATTCGCGGGCCAGGCCGCGGGCTTGAATAATCAGCTCACCCCACTGCTTGCGCGCTTCCCACCAGCGCTCATAACAGGCGCTGTTGCGAAAGCCGAGAAACACCGAGAGAGCCAACCCTAACAGCGAAAAAGGCGGCGCGCTGACGTGGCTGAGCCACTGCATCCAGCCAAACTCATAGAGCCCCACCACCACGCAGGACAGCAGCGTAATGCTAAGCAGTTTGGAGGCGATATGCGGGAAGATTGAACCACGGCGAACGAAGAACAGGTGCAGCGCATTGGGGCGCGGGCGAACGATCATGACGGAAGTGCATCCAGGGATCGGAGGGGGCTTGAGCGGCGCGAATTATGCGCCGCTGCCCAGCCGCTGCCTAGGGCATTGATGCCTGTCGTTCAGGCTTTTTTATCGTGTTTATCGGGCGAGGCTAAAGCGTTGTTCCGGAGCGATTGAGTTGTGCACGCAGGATCGGGTGCGCAGCGCGATAGTCATCACGCAAACGCTGGGTTAGAGCGCTGCGCGGCGACCCCATCCTGCCTTGGTTGCGGCCTTAGCGTGCCACGCTGACGCCTTCCAGGTTGGCGAAGGAGGTGTCCTTGGCGGTCAGCAGGAAGTCGCGCATAAACGGCGCGTCGAGCATGTCGGTGCGAATGCCGGCGTACAGCGTAGCGAACAGACCTTTGTCGCCTAAACGCTTGGCGGTGACGTAGCCGCGCGAGCTGTATTCATGCAGCGCCCAGTTAGGCAAACCGCAGACGCCACGGCCGCTGGCGACCAGCTGCATCATCATCACCGTCAGCTCGGAGGTGCGCACTTGCGCGGGCTCGACATCCGCCGGCTCTAGGAAGCGGGTGAAGATATCCAGGCGGTCGCGCTCCACCGGGTAGGTGATCAGGGTCTCGCTGGCCAGGTCTTCCGGCTTGATGCAGGCTTTATTGGCCAGCGCATGCTGATTGGCCACGGCCAGCATGGCCTCATAGGTGAACAGTGGCACATAGGTGATGCCGGCCAATTCCAGTGGATCAGAGGTCACCACCAGGTCCAGATCGCCGCGCGCCAAGGCTGGCAGCGGGGCAAAGGAGAAGCCCGAGGCCAGGTCCAATTCGACTTCCGGCCAGGCATCACGAAACTGGTCGATGGTTGGCATCAGCCACTGGAAGCAGCTGTGGCATTCAATGGCCATATGCAGGCGCCCGGCCGTGCCGCCAGCTAGGCGCGCCAGGTCGCGCTCGGCACCGCGCAGCAGCGGCAATACCGTGTCGGACAGTTGCAGTAGGCGCAGGCCGGCACTGGTAAAGCGCACCGGCTTGGTCTTGCGCACAAACAGCTGCATACCCAGGCGTTCTTCCAATTCCTTGAATTGGTGGGACAGGGCCGATTGCGTCAGGTGCAGGCGCTCGGCGGCGTCCACCAGGCTTTCGCTTTCGCGCAGGGCGTGCAGGGTTTTCAGGTGGCGCAGTTCGAGCATGGAGGCCTCGGGGTAAGGAATGACGCTTCACTCATCCATTCTTGAGGTGTGTGTTCAAGAGGGGATGAAAACAACGTCAGTTACCCTACATGAATAAAACTGTAGATCAAGGCGAATAGATTGAGTTTGTTTCACTATCCTTGCTTGCCGAGAATACGCCCCATCTTGTTTATCTATGGAGCGTTTCGACATGGCCCTGTCCCATTCCCTTGGTTTTCCGCGTATCGGCCGCGACCGTGAGCTGAAAAAGGCCCTGGAAGCCTACTGGCAAGGCGGGCTGGATGAAGCGGGCTTGCAGGCGGTTGGCCGTGAGCTACGTGCCGCCCATTGGCAGGTGCAAAAGGCTGCTGGCCTCGACCTGTTGCCGGTCGGCGACTTTGCCTGGTACGACCACGTACTGAGCCACTCGCTGACCTTCGGCGTGATCCCCGAGCGTTTCCGCCCCGCAGACGGCAAGCCGACCCTGGAGACCCTGTTTGCTATGGCGCGGGGGGCCGTTGCCAGCAAGAGCGGCAACAGCTGCTGCGCTGGGGCCCATGCCCAAGAGATGACCAAGTGGTTTGATACCAACTACCACTACCTCGTCCCGGAGTTCACGGCCGATCAGCAGTTCCAGCTGAGCTGGACGCAACTGTTTGATGAGGTCGAGCAAGCGCACGCCTTGGGTCATACCATCAAACCGGTGCTGATCGGGCCGTTGACTTACCTGTGGCTGGGCAAGGCCAAGGGCGGCGAGTTTGATCGCCTCGATCTGCTGGAGCGCCTGCTGCCGGTTTACGGCGAAATCCTTCAGCGCCTGGCCGCTCAGGGTGTGGAATGGGTGCAAATCGACGAGCCGATCCTGGCGCTGGACCTGCCGCAGGATTGGAAGAACGCTTTCGAGCGGGCCTACAACCTGCTGCATCGCGAGCCAGGCAAGAGGCTGATCGCCACCTACTTCGGCGGCCTGGAAGACAACCTCGGCCTAGCCGCGAGCCTGCCGGTGGATGGTCTGCATATCGACTTGGTGCGCGCCCCCGAGCAGTTCCCGACCATTCTCGACCGGCTGCCGGCCTACAAGGTGTTGTCGCTGGGTGTGGTCAACGGGCGTAACGTCTGGCGCACTGATCTGCAGGCGGTGCTGGAGATTCTGCAGCAGGCTCAGGAGCGCTTGGGTGAGCGCCTGTGGGTGGCACCGAGCTGCTCGCTGCTGCACAGCCCGGTCGATCTGAACCGTGAAGACAAACTGGATGATGAGCTGAAAAGCTGGCTGGCCTTCGCCGTGCAGAAGTGCGAGGAAGTTGCACTGCTGACGAAGGCCCTGAATGACCCGCAGAACGCCGAGGTGCAAGCCGCCTTGGCGGCCAGCAATGCGGTGCAGGCCAGTCGCGCGCAATCGCCGCGCATCCACAAACCGGCGGTGCAGGCCCGCCTAGCCGCGATTACGGCTGCCGACAGCCAACGCCAATCGCCATTTGTGCAGCGTATCGAGCAACAGCGCGAGCGCTTGCAACTGCCGGCGTTCCCTACCACCACCATCGGCTCGTTCCCGCAAACCGCCGCCATCCGTCTGGCGCGCCAAGAATTCAAGGCCGGCAAGCTGTCGGCCGCTGACTACACCGAGGCCATGCACAGCGAGATTCGCCATGCGGTCGAGGTGCAGGAAAACCTCGGCCTGGACGTGCTGGTGCATGGCGAGGCCGAGCGCAATGACATGGTCGAGTACTTCGCCGAGCAACTCGACGGCTATGCCTTTACCCGCTTCGGCTGGGTGCAGAGCTACGGCTCGCGCTGCGTCAAACCGGCGGTGATCTATGGCGACCTGAGCCGGCCCAAGGCCATGACGGTGGCCTGGATCGGCTATGCGCAAACCCTGACCCAGAAGGTGATGAAGGGCATGCTCACTGGCCCGGTGACCATGCTGATGTGGTCTTTTGCGCGTGACGATATTTCCCGCGAGCAGCAGGCGCGCCAGCTGGCCCTGGCCATTCGTGACGAGGTGGTGGACCTGGAAACGGCCGGTATCAAGATCATCCAGATCGACGAAGCCGCGTTCCGCGAAGGCCTGCCGCTGCGGAATGCGCAGTGGCAGGGTTACCTGAATTGGGCCACCGAGGCGTTCCGCCTGTGCGCCTCGGGTGTGCGCGACGAAACGCAGATCCACACCCATATGTGCTACAGCGAGTTCAACGATGTGATCGAGTCCATCGCCGCCATGGATGCCGACGTGATCACCATCGAAACCTCGCGTTCGGACATGGAACTGTTGCAGGCCTTTGAGGCGTTCGCTTACCCCAACGACATTGGCCCAGGGGTTTACGATATTCACTCGCCGCGAGTGCCGGATACAGCCGAGATGGCCAACTTGTTGCGTAAGGCCGCCCAGCGTATTCCCGTTGAGCGCTTGTGGGTCAACCCAGACTGCGGCCTGAAAACCCGCGCCTGGCCGGAGACTGAAGCGGCGCTGGTGAACATGGTCGCGGCGGCCCGTCAGCTGCGGACTGAGTTGGCCTGATCGCTGTTCTGTCGCGGCTAAAGCCCCTCCCACAGCAGCAAGAGGTCCGTGGGAGGGGCTTTAGCCGCGAGCTTCTGTATTTTCTGTGGTTGTTGAGTAACCGCTCGTCTCCCTTCATCAAACTGTCACGGTTGTGTGGCAGCGCGCTTGTACAACTATCACCACACTCGCGTCTTAATGGGGGGCTGCGTTTCGCTGTCCTGTGATGTGGTGATGTTATGCGTGTACTTATTTTTCTCGCCGCACTGCTCTGCGGCGTGCCTGTTTTAGCCGCTCAACGGTGTGATGTTCAGGTGCCGACCGCCATGGCCGACGTCGGCGAGGTGCGCCTGGCGTACCAGAGCATCGGGCGCAGCAGTGATCCGGCGTTGCTGCTGGTGATGGGACTGGGTGGACAGCTGATTCACTGGCCCGATGAAGTGGTCGTGCGCCTTTGCCAGCAAGGCTTTCGCGTCATTCGCTTTGATAATCGCGATGTGGGTTTGAGCGCCTGGGCGCATGCGACGCCGTCTATCAACCTGACCTATGAAGCCCTGCGCTATCGCGTGGGTTTATCCGTATCGGCCCCTTATGGGCTGCGTGATATGGCCGAAGATGCCCTGGAATTGATGGATGCCCTGAGCGTGCGGCGGTTTCATGTGCTGGGCGCGAGCATGGGCGGGATGATTGCCCAGCATATGGCCGACCTTGCGCCTGAACGGGTGCAGAGCTTGACCCTGATCATGACCAGCTCCGGTGCCCAGGGTTTGCCGGCGCCAAGCAATGCGTTATTGGCGTTACTGGCCAAACGTGAAGCGCCGAATCGCGCCGTGGCGCTGCAGCAGCAGGCGGATTTGTTGGCTGCATTGGGCAGCCCAACGGTCACGGATGACCGCGAACAGCTGGTGCAACAGGCTGAGCTGGCCTACGACCGAGCGTTTAATCCGCAAGGCGTGGAGCGCCAGTTGCTGGCGATCCTGGCTGAGCCGAGCCGGGTTGACCTGCTCAATCGTCTACGCGTACCGACCCTGGTGGTGCATGGCACCGCTGACCCTTTGCTACCGGTGATGCACGGCGTGCATGTGGCGGCGCATATCAAGGGCAGTGAGTTGAAGTTGATTCCGGGCCTGGCCCATCGCTTCCAGGAAGCCTTCAAAGAGCCGCTGCTGGCCGCAGTGTTGCCGCACCTGCAGGCCCATCGGGGCGATGGGCAGTGGGCGCGGCTTTAGGGCTGTCGACTCTTAAGATCTGTTTTACGATCTCGCGAGCCTGTTTTAAACGCGGCAGGGCCGACGCGCAGCAGATCGTAAATCGATTTTTAGCGGGTGCCGAGGAAGTCACGTTTGCCGATGTTGACGCCGTTGTGGCGCAGGATGGCGTAGGCGGTGGTGTAGTGGAAATAGAAGTTCGGCAGCACGTGATCAAGCAGGAACGCCTGGCCCTGAAAGTGGGTTTCTTTGTCGCGGCGCTTGAGTGTCACGGTACGTGCGTCGCTGCCATCAATCTGCGCGGCGCTGAGGCTTTGCAGGAAGGTCAGGGTCTTGGCGATGCGCGCTTGCAGTTCGGCGAAGGTGGTTTCGTCGTCGGCGTGGCTCGGTGCTTCCACTTCCGCCAGCAGTGCCGCGCCTGCCTTGGCGCCATCACAGGCGATCTGCACCTGACGGCTCAGCGGGAACATATCGGGGGCCAGGCGCGCGTTGAGAAACACGCTTTGTTCGATCTTTTTCTCTTCGGCGTGGGCGGCGGCGATGCCGAGGATGGTCGACAGGTTGGTGAGCTGGCGGGTAAAGACTGGGATGGAGGCGTGGTACATGGACAGGGACATGGAAATCTCCAGAGGCGCCAAAACGGATTGCCTTGGCGCGATTGTGTGGGTGGGGCGTGCACCGCTGCAGGGAGCAGCGGTGACGTGGGCTAACAAGCTTAGAGGCTGTTTAGGAACTTGCCGCAGAAGCGGTGTACCGCTGAGCAGTTGTGCTTTTTAGCCGATGGTGATCGGCGGCAACTTTGTCAGCTCAACGGTCTGCGCTTTGCGCGGCGCGAGGATTTCCGCTTCACCGTCTACCACCATTTCATCGTTCTGGTTGAACACGCGGGTGGCTACGCGCACGCGGAATTTCGGCAGTTTTTCCAGAATTTCCAGGCGCACGGTGAGGGTGTCACCGAGTTTTACCGGCGCGGTAAAACGCATGCTCTGGCCAATATAAATGGTGCCCGGGCCAGGCAACTCACAGGCCACCGCAGCGCTGATCAACGCACCGCTGAACATGCCGTGGGCGATGCGCTCTTTGAACATGGTGGTGGCGGCGTATTCGGCATCCAGGTGCACCGGGTTGTGGTCGCCAGAGACTTCGGCAAACAGCTGAATATCGCGTTCAGTGACGGTCTTGCTGTAGTTGGCCGTTTGACCGACTTCAATGGCGTCGTAGGGCGTGTTGCTGCTTTGGCTCATGGATGACTCGCTTGGCTTTGTGGGTGGCGCTGGCGCGGTTGGCTAAGTGCCTGGTGCAACCAGTCGATGAGGTAAGTGGTGACGTCGTCGCGGTTGCTCTCGTTGAGCAGTTCGTGACGGGCACCCGGGTAGATTTTGACCTGTACCTGCGTGTTGCCGGCGGCGATCAGGGCATTGCCCAGGTCTTGTTGACGGTGGCCGTCGCTCACGGGGTCACACGCGCCGCCAATGACCAGCAGCGGCAGGCTGTTGTCGATCTGCGCGAGGCTGCGCAGCGGCGTGATCTGTTGCAGGCCGCCGAGTAGGTCGATCCACAACTGGTTGCTGCAGCGGAAGCCGCACAGTGGGTCATTGATGTACTTATCGACCTCCAACGGGTCGCGGCTCAGCCAGTCGAAAGTCGTGCGGTTGGGCTTGAAGGCCTTGTTGAACGAGCCGAACGAGACGAACTCAAGCAGCGCGCTATAGCCCAGCGGGCCTTGCCGCCAGCGTTCGAAACGCGCGAGCAACTGGCCGGCGCGGTACAGCGCCACGGGCTGGTAGTTGGAGCCGGAGAGAATCGCCCCCTGCAAGCTACAGCTATGGTGCATGAGGTAGGCCTGGCTGATGTAGCTGCCCATGCTGTGGCCAAGCAGGAAAATCGGCGTTTGCGGGTGGCTCTGGCGCATATGGTGATTAAGGTTGGCCAGGTCATTGACCACCAGCTCCCAGCCCTTGCTGTCGGCATAGTGGCCGAGCACGCCATACTCAGCGGTTTTGCCATGTCCGCGCTGGTCGTGCGCGTACAGCTCGAAACCCTGCGCCACCAACGCTTCAGCCAGCCGTGCATAGCGGCCACTGTGTTCGGCCATGCCATGGGCCACCATCACCAATGCTTTGGGCGGTTGCTCGCTGTACCAACGATTTACGTAGAGGGGCGCCGCATCGGTGCTGTCGAGCCAGAACGCTTGGTGGAGCATGGCGAATCCCTTAAGCCTGCAGAGGCTGGGCATTGTGCACCCAGTAAGGCGTGGCGCAAAGTCCGTGCGGGTTTAGCGATTGTGCTCGCGCAAAATTTGCATGTACTCGCCACTGCTGTGCAGGTCGCGCAGGCCTTGCTCAAACACCTTGCTCCAGTCGGGCTCGCCGGCCTTGGGCTGGATAAATCCGACCAGCAGGGGAATCCGTTCCACCACGTTGCCGTGCCAGCGCAGTGTGCCGCGCAGCTGTTCATCGTTATTGATCAGGTGATTACCAACGATGTGTTCGAGCAGCACCATGTTGAAGCGTCGGGCCTTGAGTTTGCGTAGGTTGCTGATGTCGTTAACGGCCTCTTCAAGGTGCAACCCCGCGTCGAGCACATGCTGCGGGTAAGCATAACCGCGCACAATGCCTAAGGTTTGCCCACGCAGTTGCTTTAAGTCAGTGAATTGCAGCGGATAGTCGCTGCGGATAAATAGCCCCAGCTCGCTGTAAAAGAGTGGCCGCGAGGCTTGCAGCCCGTCCGCTGTAATGTCGCTGGGCCATAAGGCCATTGCGCCCTGATGGCTACGGTTTTGTAATGCCCTGCGAACGCGCAGCCACGGCATGAAATCAATCTGTACTGAGTAACCACGCACGGCAAAGGCACGGCGGGTCAGGGCGACGATGCTGCCGCCATCGGGCAGGTGTTCAGAGCTGTAGGGCGGGTACTCCAAGGTGGCCATGCGCAGCTGTGATTCGGCCTGCGCAGGCTGCGCGAGCAGAATCAGTAAGGCCAGCATGGGCAGAATCAAAGGCATGGCGAATTTTTATGGTTATGACCTGAACGGTTATACGTGGCGGCCCAGGATAGTTCCACAGGGAGCGGCAAGATTCAGTGCGTCAATGACGCTGCCAGGCTATTTGCCTGTATGGCGTTAACTGTTAAGTTCCAGCCAACTCCGCAGCGCGGATCAGACCATCTCAGGGCAAGAGGATAAAAATAATGCAGCCTGATTTCTGGAGCGACAAACGCCCGGCCGGCGTCCCCAATGACATCGATTTGGGGGCTTATAAGTCGGTTATCGAGGTGTTCGAGCGCTCGTGCAAGAAGTTCGCCGACCGGTCCGCTTTCAGCAACATGGGGGTGACACTGACCTATGCCGAGTTGGACCGGCTCTCGGCGGCTTTTGCCGCTTACCTGCAAAAGCACACTGACCTGCAGCCGGGTGACCGTATCGCCGTGCAGATGCCCAACGTGCTGCAGTATCCGATTGCCGTGTTCGGCGCGATGCGTGCCGGGCTGATTGTGGTCAACACCAACCCGCTCTACACCGCCCGCGAGATGCGCCACCAGTTCAAGGATGCCGGCGTGCGCGCGCTGGTGTACCTGAACATGTTCGGCAAGCTGGTGCAGGACGTGCTGCCCGATACCGAGATCGATTACCTGATCGAAGCCAAAATGGGCGACATGCTGCCGAGCTTAAAGGGCTGGCTGGTCAACACCGTGGTGAAGAAGGTCAAGAAGATGGTCCCTGACTACCACCTGCCGCAGGCGGTGGCGTTCAAGGATGCGCTCAAGCAGGGCCAAGGCCATGCGCTGAAACCGGTCAAGGTTGGCCAAGACGATATCGCGGTGCTGCAATACACCGGCGGCACCACAGGCGTGGCCAAGGGCGCGATGCTCACCCACGGCAACCTGGTGGCCAATATGCTGCAGGTGGATGCCTGCCTGTCGCAGCTCGGCGATGATGGCAGCCCGCTGATGAAGCAGGGCCAGGAAATCATGATCGCGCCGCTGCCGCTCTATCATATCTATGCCTTCACCGCGAACTGCATGTGCATGATGGTCAACGGTAATCACAACGTGCTGATCACCAACCCGCGGGATATCTCAGGTTTCGTCAAAGAGCTGGGTAAGTGGCAGTTCTCGGCGCTGCTGGGGCTCAACACCTTGTTCGTCGCGTTGATGGATCACCCGGAATTCAAGAACCTTGATTTCTCCCATTTCAAACTGACCAACTCCGGTGGTACCGCACTGGTCAAAGCCACGGCCGAGCGCTGGCAGGCGGTGACCGGCTGCCCGGTCACCGAAGGCTATGGCCTGACCGAAACCTCCCCGGTGGCCAGCACCAATGCCTACGGTGACAAAGTGCGCCTGGGCACTGTTGGCATTCCGGTACCGGGTACGGCGTTCAAGGTAATCGACGACGATGGCGTCGAGCAGCCCCTGGGCGAGCGCGGCGAGCTGTGCATCAAGGGCCCGCAGGTAATGAAGGGCTACTGGCAGCGCGAGGAAGCCACCGCCGAGGTGCTGGATGCCGAGGGCTGGTTCAAGAGTGGTGACGTGGCGGTGATCGACCCGGACGGCTTCGTGCGCATCGTCGACCGTAAGAAGGACATGATCATCGTCTCGGGCTTTAACGTGTACCCCAACGAGATCGAGGATGTGGTCATGGCCCATCCACAAGTGGTCAGCTGTGCGGCTATCGGCGTGCCGGACGAGAAGTCCGGAGAAGCGGTCAAACTGTTCGTAGTGGCCCGCGACAGCAGCCTCGATGCCGATACGCTCAAGGCCTACTGCAAGGAAAACTTCACCGGCTACAAGGTGCCCAAGCAGATTGTCTTCCGTGATTCGTTGCCAATGACCCCCGTGGGCAAAATCCTCCGTCGCGAACTGCGCGATATCGCCTGACCGGTGTTTCTGTTGGTGCCTCAGAACAGCGCCCGCTCGTTCTGAGGTGCCGGCGGAAAACCGAGTAATCCCTCTGCAAGGCCTATAGCTCGAAGGTTCTGGCGATATTATCAAAGTGACCGAATTAGCTTTTACGGTCGTTTTAGTGACTGTGGCGGCACTTATTGGTGCTAGTCGCTGTTTGGCAAAGCTGCTACCCTCGGCCGGCTTTTTTGTGATCCGTCATCTATAGCGACCGGCCTTTTAGGCCATCGCGGTGCACCCTCAAAAAATGCTCCCGGCATTTTTCTGCCGTTTAAATTATTAAAAACACGCGAATCTACAATAAACAGCCGTCTATGCGCGGTGAAGATCAAGCTGTTGCTGAGGAGTGGGCTTCCATGAACGAAAACTTTTGGAAGGATAAGTATCCCGTTGGGATTGCTGCCGAAATCAATCCTGACCAGTACCCGAATATCCAGGCGGTACTGAAAGAGTCCTGCCAACGCTTCGCCGACAAGCCAGCTTTCAGCAATATGGGTAAAACCATTACCTACGGTGAGCTGTACGAGTTGTCTGGCGTGTTTGCCGCCTACTTGCAGCAAAACACCGATTTACAGCCCGGCGACCGCATCGCCGTGCAACTGCCCAACGTGTTGCAGTACCCGGTTGTGGTGTTTGGCGCCTTGCGCGCCGGTCTGGTGGTGGTCAACACCAACCCGCTGTACACCGCACGTGAGTTGGAGCACCAGTTCAACGACTCCGACGCCAAAGCGCTGGTCAGCCTGGCCAACATGGCCCATCTGGTTGAGCAGGTACTGCCGAAAACCGGGATCAAGACGGTCATCATCACTGAAGTGGGCGACATGCTGTCGCCGCTCAAGCGCCTGCTGGTCAACAGCGTGGTCAAGCACGTGAAGAAGATGGTGCCGGCCTACAACCTGCCGCGCGCGGTCAAGTTCACTGCAGCCATGGCCAAGGGCCGCGGTCAGACGTCTACTGACGCCGCACCGAACAATGGCGAAATCGCTGTATTGCAATACACCGGCGGCACTACCGGCGTGGCCAAGGGCGCGATGCTGACCCACCGCAACCTGATCGCCAACATGCTCCAGGTTAAAGCGCTGATGGGCGCGGAAATGAGCGAAGGCAGCGAAGTGCTGATCGCGCCATTGCCGCTGTACCACATCTACGCGTTCACCTTTCATTGCATGGCGATGATGCTGATTGGTGGGCACAACGTGCTGATCACCAACCCGCGTGATCTGCCAGCCATGACCAAAGACCTGGCCAGGTACAAGTTCACCGGGTTTGTTGGCCTCAATACCTTGTTCGTGGCCCTGTGCAACAACGAAGATTTCCGCAAGCTGGATTTCTCCACCCTGAAAGCCACCTTCTCCGGCGGCATGGCCCTGCAATTGGCGACTGCCGAGCGCTGGAAGCAGGTGACCGGTTGCTCGATCTGCGAAGGCTTCGGCATGACCGAAACCAGCCCGGTGGCCTCGGTTAACCCGTTCAGCAATATTCAGATCGGCACCATCGGCATTCCGGTGCCGTCGACCCTGTGCAAGGTGATCGACGATGAAGGCGTTGAGCAGCCGCTGGGATCGATTGGTGAGCTGTGCGTCAAAGGCCCGCAGGTGATGAAGGGCTATTGGCAGCGTCAGGAAGCCACCGACGAAGTCCTTGATGCCGATGGTTGGCTGAAGACCGGCGACATCGCGGTGATTCAGGACGACGGTTATATGCGCATCGTCGACCGCAAGAAGGACATGATTCTGGTGTCCGGCTTCAACGTCTACCCGAATGAGCTGGAAGACGTACTGGCCACCTTGCCGGGCGTGCTGCAATGCGCGGCCATTGGTGTGCCGGACGAGAAGTCGGGTGAAGCGATCAAGATTTTTGTGGTGGTCAAGCCGGGTGAAACTCTGACCAAAGAGCAGGTCATGGAGCACATGCGCGCCAATGTCACCGGTTATAAGGTGCCCAAGGCCGTCGAGTTCCGCGACGTACTGCCGACCACCAACGTCGGCAAGATTCTGCGCCGCGAACTGCGTGACGAAGAACTGAAGAAAATGCAGTAACGGCGCCTGCGTTTCGCCATAAAAGACCCCGATATTCGGGGTCTTTTTGTATGGGCTGAAAAACCTGCTCAATTATTTCCGTCAGCGGTCGCTATATAGCTGTAAGTAATAGTCGATACGGTAAAGCGCTGAGCCGCTGCTGTGGTCTGTCCTTCGATGAGGTAGTTGGTGATGCTTTCAACGTTGCGCGTACGCTCCAAACTGTTGTTGCTTGCACTCGGTCCGATTTTTCTACTGGCGATTCTGCTCAGCGCCGTAGCTGTGCATCAATTGCAAAGCCTTGCCGACCAGCAGGAAAGCAAAACCCGTGAAAGCCTGATCAAGGATCGTCAAGCCGAGCTTAAGCAATATGTCGAGCTAGCCAAGAATATGCTGGCACCGCTATATCAGGCTTCGGCGGAAGGAGATATGGCGGCGCGCGCTGAGGCCGTGAAGGTTCTTGAGCGCTTGTCTTACGGTGATGACGGCTACTTCTGGGGCTACGACGAGCAGATCGTGCGTTTACTGCAAGGCAATACCGGGCAGCTGATCGGCGAAAGCTTCAATAATTTCCGCGACCCCAATGGCGTCTATGCCATTCGTGAGCTGGTGCGTGCCGGTATCGATGGCAGCCATTACGTGAACTACAGCTTTGTGCTGGGTGGCAGTACTGAGCTGGTGCCGAAGGTGGGGTACTCCGAGCACCTGCCGAAGTGGAAGATGGTGTTCGGTACGTCGCTGAACCTCGACGGTGTCGAGCGTGATGTGCAAGTGGCGCGTGCTGAGTTCCAAAAGAGCATCGACCGCTTGCTGCTGATCATGATCGGTTCGGCCCTGGGCTTATTGGTGGTGATTGCGATCCTCGCCATGGGCCTCAGCCAGTCGTTGCTGCGTCCACTGCTGCTGATTAAGCGCAACCTCGATGACATGGCTGCTGGCGACGGTGACCTGACCCATCGCCTACCGATTACCAGCCAGGATGAAATGGGCGAGTTGGCCGGCTCCTTCAACCGGTTCGTGGAGAAAATTCATGGTCTGGTGCATCAGGTCGCCGGCACGACAACCCAGCTCAGTGGCCTAGTCGGCGCAGTAGCCAGCCAGGCGCAGCGTTCGGAGCAGGCGATGGAAGGCCAGCGGCATGAAACGGACCAGGTCGCCACGGCGATTAATGAAATGTCTGCGGCGGCCCACGAAGTGGCCATGAGCGCCCAGCGCGCGGCCGAAGCCGCTCAGGAAACCGATCAGCAAGGCCAGTCCGCCAAACATGTGGTGGAATTGAATATCAAGCAGATCCATGAGCTGAGCGTGGAAATGCACAGCAGTGGTGAGTCGCTGGAAAGCCTGCAAAAAGACGTACAGGGCATCGTCAGCGTGCTTGATGTGATCCGCGCTATTGCCGAGCAAACCAACCTGCTGGCACTGAATGCGGCCATCGAAGCGGCGCGCGCTGGCGAAGCCGGGCGTGGTTTCGCGGTGGTTGCCGACGAAGTGCGGGCGCTGGCGAGCCGCACCCAGCAAAGCACTGGCGAGATTCAAAGCATGATCGACCGCCTGCAAAACGCTACGGCCCGTACGGTGGCCAGCATGCAGCGCGCCGGTGAGAAGGGCGAAAGCACCCGCGAACAGGCCAACCAAGCCGGTACGGCGCTGGACACCATCGCTGGCCTGATCGGCACGATCAATTCGATGAACGCGCAGATCGCCAGTGCAGCCGAAGAGCAGACCGCCGTGGCCGAGGAGATTAACCGCAGCGTGCATCAGATTGCCGGGGCGGTGGATGGCGTTGCCAGCGATGCCGCCGAGGGCGCGCAGACCTCGCGTGAACTCAATGGCCTGGCCTTGCGCTTGCAAGAATTGGTCGGGCAGTTCCGTATCTAGGCGATGTTGCGCCGTGAGCGCTGTAATGAAGCGCTGAAGAAACCGGACAAGCAGTCAACGCCCGGTTAAAAAAAACCCCGCCTAGGCGGGGTTTTGTGTGTCTGTCAGCCGCTCAGTTAGCGGTGCGCCAGGTGATTTCCTCAACCCCGTCGGCGCTGATGCGCATCCAGCGGTCGGCCTGCTCGTCGCTTTCCTCTTCTTCCCAGCCGTTGGGCGCACAGCGCACTTCGACATTCAGGGCGGCAAAAGCCGCTTGCGCGCACGTGAGGTCGTCGGCCCAGGGCGTGGCATCGCTTTCCAAAAACAGGCTGTGCCATTTGCCGACGGCCTTGGGCAACCAGGTGACGGGTACATCACCGGCCATGCATTTGTAGGTTTGGCCTTTCTGCTGCCAGGGTGTGCAGCTGCCTAGTGCGTTGCTCAACCACTCGCCAATGGCATTGTGGTCGGCGTCTTTCAGGTAAATCTCGATATCCGGTTGGCGCATGGTCATAGCTTCTCGATCCAGTCGTAGCGGATGGCAACGGTCACTGCACAGGGTTGGGCAATTACCGCGGCGCGGCGTTCGGCGCTGGCGCGCCAGCCGTGTGGGGTCATGGCTAGCAGGTCGGCGCGGGCTTCGCTGCTGTCCAGTTGTAGAGTAAATGTCAGGGTTTCGCTGTGCGCCAGGCGCATGCCTTCAGGGATCAGCTCCAGGTGCTTCTGATCATCATAGTCACGCACTTCGTCATACAGCTGCTGGCGTAGTTCCATCAGGTGGTCACGGGTTGGCCCCATGCGCAGCAGGCCGCCACCGGGCGCCAGCAGACGTTTGGCTTCCTGCCAGTCGAGCGGGCTGAATACGCTGGCCAGCAGTTGGCAGCTGGCATCAGCTAATGGCACGCGGGCCATGCTCGCCACCAGCCAACTTAGTTGCGGGGCGCGCTTGCAGCCGCGCTTTATTGCCTCGCGGGAGATATCCAGGGCATAGCCGTCGGCGTGTGGCAGGGCATCGGCGATTTGTGCGGTGTAATAACCCTCGCCACAGCCAATATCCAGCCAGCGGTTCGGGTTATAGCGCGCCGCCAATTCGGCCAAGCGTTTGGCCAGGGGCGCGTAATGGCCGCCATCGAGAAAGCGCCGACGCGCCTCGACCATGGCGGCATTGTCGCCTGGGTCACGGCTATTTTTGTGCTGCACCGGCAACAGGTTCAGGTAACCCTGGCGTGCGCGGTCGAAGCGATGGTTGGCCGGACAGGCCACACCGTTGTCTACGGTGCTCAGCGCGCCTTGGCAGATAGGGCAGGTCAGGCTCATGCGAGCAGGTTCACCAAGGTTTGATAATAGATTTCGGTGAGCACATCCAGATCACTGGCCAGTACGCGCTCGTCGACCTGGTGAATCGTGGCGTTGACTGGGCCGAGTTCCACCACCTGGGTGCCTAGGGTGGCAATAAAGCGGCCGTCGGAGGTGCCGCCGCTGGTCGACGGCTGGGTGTCACGACCGGTGACCGCTTTGATGCTGGCGGCAACGCCGTCAAGCAGGGCGCCGGGTTCGGTGAGAAATGGCATGCCCGACAACGCCCAGTCCAGGTGATAGTCCAGGCCGTGTTTGCCGAGGATTGCTTCAACACGCTGCTGCAAGCCTTCCACTGTGGATTCGGTGGAGAAGCGGAAGTTGAAGATCGCCGTCAGTTCACCAGGGATCACGTTGGTCGCGCCCGTACCGGCATTCAGGTTGGAGACCTGAAAGCTGGTCGGCGGGAAGAACGCATTGCCTTCGTCCCAGTGCTCGGCGGCCAGTTCGGCCAGCGCTGGGGTGGCCAGGTGAATCGGGTTGCGGGCCAGATGCGGGTAGGCCACGTGGCCTTGCTTGCCGCGCACGGTGAGGGTGCAGCCGAGCGAGCCGCGACGGCCGTTCTTCACCACGTCACCGACCAGGGTGGTACTCGACGGTTCGCCGACGATGCACCAGTCCAGACGTTCGTTGCGCGCGCGCAGGCGCTCGACCACGGCCTTGGTGCCATGGTGCGCCGGGCCTTCTTCGTCGCTGGTGATCAGAAAGGCGATACGCCCTTTGTGGTTTGGGTATTCGGCCACGAAGCGCTCAACGGCGATGATCATCGACGCCAGGCTGCCTTTCATGTCCGCCGCACCACGGCCGCAGAGCATGCCGTCTTCGTCAATCAAGGCATCGAAGGGCTGATGCTGCCAGCTCTGTACCGGGCCGGTTGGCACCACGTCGGTATGCCCGGCAAAGCACAGCACGGGACCGTCGTTACTGCCGTGGGTGGCCCAGAAGTTGTCCACTTCCTCGATCCGCATCGGTTCGATGGTGAAGCCACAAGCCGCTAAGCGGCGCGTCATCTGTTCCTGGCAGCCTTCATCGAGCGGGGTAACGGACGGGCGGCGGATCAGCTCGCAGGCAAGCTCCAGCGTCGGGGAGAGGGGCGTGGCGTTGGCGGTCATTGCGGCTCCAAGGCGGCGTCAAGCGGAAAGGCCGCCATCTTAAAGCAAAACGGCGGCCATTGGCCGCCGTCTGGCATTCCAGTCTGCGGCTACTCAGTGGCGGCGGGCTGGGCGGGCTGTACGCTTGGCTGAGGCGCGGGCCATGACGACAGCAGGGCCATGATCAGCGCCGCCAGGTAAGGCAGTGATTGCACCAGGAGCATCGCCACCCAGAACTTTACATCGGCGCTGGGCATGCCCTGGACAACGCTAATGCCCAGTGCTGCACCCCATAGCAGCAGCATGATGAACACTTCTTCGCGAGCCTCGACCAAGGCCACCAGAATGCCGTGGTTGTTGGCCATCTTCGGGGTGCGGAAGAACGGGATGGTTTTGGTAAAGGTGCCGTACAGCACCGCCTTGGCGATGGTGTGCGACAGCGCCAAGCCAGCGATAGCCGCCTGGAATGAGCGCACCAGATCCACACCCATGGCCTTGCGGTAGAGGAACATGATTTTGCCGAACTTGAAGAAGAACAGCGCCAGCGGCGGGATGGCGAAGATCATCAGCGGCGGGTCGACCCGTTGCGGCACGATGATCATCGCCGCCGACCAGAGCAGCGCACCGACGGTGAAGAAGATATTCAGGCCGTCCGCCACCCACGGCAGCCAGCCAGCGACGAAGTGGTAGCGCTGGCCGGGCTTGAGTTGGGAACCTTTGCCGAGGAACAGGCTGCGCGCGTGGCCCTTCATGATCTGGATAGCACCATAGGCCCAGCGGAAACGCTGCTTCTTGTAGTCGATAAAGGTGTCCGGCATCAGCCCGCGGCCGAAGCTCTGGTGGGCGTAGGCGGCGCTATAGCCTTGCTCGAATACGCGCAGGCCCAGCTCGGCGTCTTCGCAGATGGTCCAATCGGCCCACTTCAGCTCGTCCATCACGGTGCGGCGGATCATGGTCATGGTGCCGTGCTGGATGATTGCGTCGCGGTCGTTGCGCGTCACCATGCCGATATGGAAGAAGCCTTTGTATTCGGCGTAGCAGAGCTTTTTGAAGATGTTTTCGTTGCCGTCGCGGTAATCCTGCGGCGACTGCACCACGGCGATTTTCGGGTCACTGAAGTGCGGCACCATATATTTGAGCCAGTTTTTATCGACGCAGTAATCGGCGTCGATCACCGCCACCACTTCGGCATCTGGCGCGGTGTGCGGCAGGATGTAGTTCAGCGCGCCGCCCTTGAAGCCGGCAATCGGTGCGACGTGGAAGAAACGGAAACGCGGGCCCAATACTTTGCAGTAGGCCTCTACCGGCTCCCACACGGCCGGGTCCTTGGTGTTGTTGTCGATGATGATGACTTCGTAATCCGGGTAATCCAGCGCCGCGAGGGCGTCGAGGGTCTGTTTGACCATCTCCGGCGGCTCGTTGTAACAGGGCACGTGGATCGACACCTTGGGCCGGTAGGCGCTGTCGCTGTCCACTGGCTGGAAGGGGCGACGGCGTGCGCGAGTCCAGGCGGTTTCGGCCAGCTCATGAGCCTCGGTAAGCAGCACGATAAACACGCCGAAGGCACCTATGCCGAGCAGCAGGCCGACCAGGGTGCTGAACCAGGTGCTGTACTGCTGGCTGTAGTCGTAGCCAATCCACACCAGGGCGGAGCCGCCGGCAAACGCGACAAAGGTCAGGAAGGTGCGCCCGCGCTGGCGCAGGGCGCTGCCGTCGATCAGCATCAATGCCAAGCTGAGCAACGCCAGGACCACCGAACCGATGGCCAGTAGGCGCCACTGCGGAATCGCCACCACCGGGCCTTCGAAGGTGAACTTGGGCTGGCGTTCGAGGTTGTACACGCCCCAATACGCGCCGACCGAGCCTTCATCGCTGGCCTTCCACGGCTGGTCGAAGGCTTCGATGACGAAGTAGTTATAACCCTTGGCATTCAGCGCATTAACCAGGGTGCGCAGGTAGATGGCCTGATCGGCTTGTGAGGCGTCAGCGCCACCGCGCATACGGCCGTTACTCGGCCAGCCGACCTCCGAGAGCAGCAAGGGTTTTTTCGGGAAGAGTTTTTTCAGGTCTTTGGCGCGTTCGAGGACGAAGTCGGTGGCGTCCTCCATGGGCACGAACTCCCAGTAAGGCAGTACGTGGGCGGCGATCAGGTCGGTGTGCTGCGCCAGCTCCGGGTATTCCTGCCAGATGTGCCACTGCTCGGAGGTGGTCACCGGCACCTTGACCGCTGCGCGCACGCGGTCGATGTAAGCAATCAATGCGTCTGCTGTGACTTCCTTGCGAAATAGCGCCTCGTTACCGACCACCACGCGCACTACGCTGCGTGAGTTGTTGGCAATCTCGATGGCCTTGCTGATTTCCCGCTCGTTACGCGCCAGGTCGGGGCTGATCCAGATGCCCAGGGTCACGCGCAGGCCGAATTCTTCTGCCAGGTGGGGGATGTCGCCCAACGGACCGTCGACCGAGTAGGTACGGATGTTGTCGGTCTGGTTGCTCAGCAGCTCCAGGTCCTCACGCATCTGCGCGTCGCTGGGGTAGGTGTCTTTCTGTGGGTTTTGCCCAGCGCGAAAGGGTGAGAAAGAAAAACCGGAGACCTGTTCCGGCCAATCAGGGGCCGTTACCGGGCGGTTGTACAGCGCCCAGATACCGGTAAACAAGGCGGCAATCGCCAGGAACATGACCAGGTTCAGTCCAAACTTACGCGAAGGCATAGTGAGCAGGTCCAGCGAAAGGGCGATGAGAAATCGACGAGCGTCGGGTGGCGCATGCTACGCCGCCGCTACAGGGCTGTATAGCCCGGCCTGTGGGGCTATCAATGGGACGATGAAGTGGCTTGAAGGTTCCTCGTGCGGCTCTATGAGGCGGCTGCTTTTCGCCTAGGCATGGCCTGCGCCAAACAGCGCTTGGGCACAGGCCACAGGCTACCTATAATGCGCGCCGCAGCTGGGAGTGAGTGATAAAGATGCCTGTGGATGAACAACGCTTTGGCGGAATTGCCCGTTTGTATGGCCAGCAAGGGGCTGAGCGGCTGGCGGCTGCCCATGTCGCCGTGGTCGGTATTGGCGGCGTCGGCTCTTGGGCCGCTGAAGCCTTGGCCCGCTCCGGGGTGGGTGAGATTTCCCTGTTTGATCTGGATGACGTGTGCGTGAGCAACAGCAATCGTCAGTTGCATGCGCTCGACAGCACGGTTGGCCAGCCCAAGGTCGAGGTGATGGCGGCGCGCATTCGTGGCATCAACCCGGCCTGCGTGGTGCACGCGGTGGCGGATTTTGTCACCCGCGAGACCATGGCCGAGTACATCACCCCGCAGCTCGACGCGGTGATCGATTGCATCGACAGCGTTAACGCCAAAGCGGCGCTGATCGCCTGGTGTAAACGCCGCAAGATCCAGGTGATCACTACCGGTGGTGCGGGCGGGCAGATCGATCCGACGCAAATCCAGGTCGGCGACTTGAACAAGACCTGGAATGACCCACTGGCCTCCAAAGTGCGTTCCACCCTGCGCCGTGACTATGGCTTCTCGCGCACCCCAGGGCGCAACTACAGCGTGCCGTGCGTCTACTCCAGTGAGCAACTGCGTTACCCCAAGCCCGATGGCACGGTGTGTCAGTACAAGGCTTTTGTCGGTGATGGGGTCAAGCTCGACTGCGCCGGTGGTTTTGGTGCGGTGATGATGGTCACGGCAACTTTTGGCATGGTCGCTGCCGCGCGCATCGTCGACAAACTGGTGGCCGGTACGCGCCGCCCCGCAGAACGGTCGCCCACGGCCTAACTGTTGCTGGCACGCGGTAAGGAATGACCAACGCTGGTCGATATTCAGCAGGGACATGCTGGTGGTTACCCGTTGAGGTGTTTGTGTTGTCCCTGTTGCGTCGTGCGCTAAACCGTCCCCTGCGTTATCTGCTGCCGCTGGTGCTCCTGCTCAGCTGCCTGGATGTCAGTGCTCAACCGGTTGTGCGTGTCGGTACTGGCGACTGGGCACCTTATGTTGACCAGCAGCGTGAGGATGGTGGTGCGCTGACACACCTAATCCGTGAGATTTTCAATGCGGCAGGCTACCAGGTCGAGTTCGTTTACCACCCTTGGGAACGCAACCTGTTAATGCTGCAGCAGGGCAGCCTGGATGCGGTGATGCCCTATTCCTGCTCAGCGCAGCGGCAACACATCAGCGCCTGCAGTGATCCTCTGGTGCAGGGCGAGTTTGTGTTGTTCCAGCGCAGCGAGCAGCCGCTGGATTGGGCAACTGTCGAAGACCTCAAGGCAATGCGCATTGCCACCACGCTTGGTTATTCCTATGGCCCTCAGCTTGATGCGGCCCTGCAGGCTGGGGAGTTGCGCGTGCAGCAGGGTGGCAGAGAAAGTACCGGTTTACGTTTGCTGAGCCTGGGCCGTGTGGACGCCTTTGTGCAGGACCGTGCGGTTGGCTATGCCATGTTGCGCCGCATGTTCTCACCGGCTGAGCGTGCGGCCATCAGCCATCACCCGCGCATTCTTAATCGTGAGTCGCTGCACCTGCTGTTTCGCAAGCACGAAGCCCAGGCCGATCAATTGCGTGCGCTGTTCAATGCCGGTTTACGTCAGTTGACCGAGAAGGGCGAATTACAGCGATTGCAGCAGCATTTAAATTCGCTCGGCCCTGCTGCGGGTCAGCGCGCACTTTAGTCGTCGCTTGCCAGCAACTGCTGCATACGGGTGAGTACCGCCTGCAAGCCATTGCTGCGAGAGGGTGAGAGGTTGCGCGCCAGGCCGAGTTGGGCAAACCAGTCGGGCAGGTCCAGCTGCTGCAGCTCGGTCAGGGTCAAACCGTTGACCCGTACCAGCAACAAGGCGAGCATCCCGCGCAGCAAGCGTGCATCGCTGTAAGCGCGAAACTGCCGGTATTGCCCCGTTGTCTCGATCAGCAGCCACACCTGACTTTCACAGCCGCTGACCCGATTGTCTTCACAGCGTTCGCTGTCGCTGAGTGGCGCCAGCTGCTCGCCCCACTGCATCAGCAAGCGTGCCCGTTGTTCCCAGCCCTGGCAGGCGCTGAAGGCCTCCAGTGCGGCTTGGGCGCTGGTGGGCAGGCTCATTGCAACAGCTCCAGGGCTTGGTCCAGTGCGGTGAAAAGGCGCTGTAGATCAGCCGTATCGTTATACAGGCCGAGGGAGACGCGAAGCGCGCCGTTCAGGCCGAGACCTTGCAGCAAGGGCATGGCGCAGTGATGGCCGGCGCGCACGGCAATGCCTTGTTCGCTCAGCAGGTGGGCGAGGTCGGCATGGTGCACCCCCTCGACCACGAAACTGGCCAGGGCGACGTTTGGTGTGCCGAGCAGGCGTAGCCCCTGGCGCTGCTGCAGGCCGCTGAGCAGCTCGGCGTGTAAGGCGGCTTCGTGAGCACCAACGGCATCGGTATCGAGGCTGCTCAGATAATCCAGGCTGGCGCCGAGGGCAATCACCGAGGCAATCGGCGGCGTTCCGGCTTCAAAGCCCAATGGCGCAGGGCGGAAGCTGGCGTTGCGGTAGTCGGTGTGCAACAACATCTCCCCGCCAAACTGCCAGTGCGCCAGTTGTTCTAAGGCGTGCGTGCGGCCGTAAAGCAGGCCGACTCCGTCCGGGCCATAGAGCTTGTGGCTAGAGCAGACGTAGAAGTCGCAGCCCAGCGCCTGCACATCATGGCGGCCGTGCACCACGCCTTGGCTGCCGTCCACTACGGTCAGCGCGCCTTGCGCCTGTGCCAGTGCCAGCAGTGATTCAAGTGGCTGCCAACTGCCGAGCACATTGGACAGCTGGCTGACTGCGAGCAAGCGGGTGCGCGGGCCGATCAGCTGCGCGGCTTGCACCAGGTCGATCAGGCCGTGGCTGTCCAGCGGCAACACCACCAGTTTGAGTTGACGGCGCCGAGCCAGTTGTTGCCAGGGCAGCAGGTTGGCGTGATGTTCCAAGGCGCTGATGACGATCTCATCGCCCGGCTGAAACTGCTGTTCCAGGCCATAAGCCAGCAGGTTGAAGGCTTCGGTGGCGCTGCGGGTGAAGATGATTTGCTGCGCGTCGGCGGCATTCAGCCAGCGTGCAACCTGCTCGCGGGTGGCCTCGAAGGCACGGGTGGCGCGTTCGCCGGGCACATGCTGGGCACGATGCACGTTGGCGGCACCGCCGGCGTAATAGCCGAGCAGGGCATCGAGCATGGCCTGGGGTTTTTGTGCGGTGGCGGCGCTGTCCAGGTAGGTCTGGCCCTCGGCCTCAAGGGCCAAGATGCCAGGGAAGTCAGCGCGCCAGGGGGAATGGATAGGCATGGGTAGGCAATCGAGACCGTAGGATGGGTTGAGCGCAGCGATACCCATAATGAGCGTGATGGGTATTGCGATGCTCAAACCATCCTACAAAACTGAGTATAAATAAACAGGCCGGGCATTAGCCCGGCCTGTGGTAACTGCGCTGCGCTTAGTTGTGCGCGTGCAGGGCTTCGTTTAGTTCGATCGCTGACTTGTGGGTTTTGCACTCCACGGCGCCAGTTTGCGAGTTGCGGCGGAACAGCAGGTCCGGCTGGCCGGCCAGTTCGCGGGCTTTAAGCACCTTGACCAGCTTGTTGTCGGCATCCAGCAGCGCCACCTTGGTGCCAGCAGTGATGTACAGGCCGGACTCCACGGTGTTGCGGTCGCCCAATGGAATGCCGATACCGGCATTGGCACCGATCAGGCAGCCTTCGCCCACGGAGATAACGATGTTGCCGCCACCGGACAGGGTGCCCATGGTCGAGCAGCCGCCGCCCAAGTCCGAACCCTTGCCGACGAAGACACCCGCGGACACGCGGCCTTCGATCATGCCTGGGCCTGCTGTGCCGGCGTTGAAGTTAACAAAGCCTTCGTGCATCACGGTGGTGCCTTCGCCCACGTAGGCGCCCAGGCGAATACGCGCGCTGTCGGCGATACGCACACCCGCCGGCACCACGTAGTCGGTCATTTTCGGGAACTTGTCCACCGAGAAGACTTCCAGCAAATAGCCCTTCAAGCGTGCTTCAAGCTGGCGTTCAGCCAGCTCAGCCAGATCGACTGCGCCTTGGCTGGTCCATGCGACGTTTGGCAGCAGCGGGAAAATACCGGTCAGGTTCAAGCCATGTGGCTTGACCAGGCGATGCGACAGCAGGTGCAGCTTGAGATAAGCCTCAGGCGTGCTGGTCAGCGTAGTATCTTCAGCCAGCAGGGTGGCGACTAACGGCTTCTGGCTTTCGGCCAGGCGGGTGAGCAGGGCGGCTTGCGTCACATCTACATTTTTCAGGGCTTCGGCCAGGTCGCCGGCTTGAGCGGTAGTGATGCTGATAGCCTGGTTGCCGCCGGTATAGCCAAGTTGCTCTACGACTTTAGCGACCAGCTCGCTGGCTGGGTTGAGCAGCGGCTGTGCATAGAAAACTTCCAGCCAGTTGCTCTGACGGTTCTGGGTGCCAACGCCGAAGGCCAGGCTAAAGAGGGTGGTGTTCATTTTATTTTCCTTACCGCAAATTCATGTGGGCCGAGTGGTCAACCCAGTTCGGCGGCATAGCGATCGGCCTTGAAGCCGACCAGGGTCTTGTTGCCGAGATCCAGCACGGGGCGTTTGATCATCGACGGTTGGGCGAGCATCAGTTCGATCGCCTTGTCCTGGTCGAGGTTGCTTTTCTGCGCCTCGTCCAGCTTGCGGAAGGTGGTGCCTGCGCGATTTAGGACGATTTCCCAACCATGCTCGTTGCACCACTTTTCCAGGTTGCCGCGGTCGATACCGCAGGTTTTGTAATCATGAAAGGCATAGCTTACCCCGTGCTCGTCGAGCCAGGTGCGGGCTTTCTTCATGGTGTCGCAGGCTTTGATGCCAAACAGGGTGTTGCTCATGCGTCGAGGCCCTTCACAAAATCACGAATACGCTCTGCCGCTGTCACGCACTCCGCCAGTGGGGCGACCAGCGCCATACGCACGCGGTTCGCGCCTGGATTATGGCCATCGACACTGCGTGACAGGTAGGAACCGGGCACTACGGTGACATGCTCGCGAGCAAACAGCTCGCGGGTAAATGTTTCATCGTCTATCGGCGTTCTGGCCCATAGGTAGAACCCGCCGTCTGGGCGCTGTACATCCAATACGCCGTCAAGAATCGCCAGCACTGCGTCGAACTTCTCGCGGTACAGCTCGCGGTTGGCCTTAACGTGTTCTTCATCGCTCCAGGCGGCTACGCTGGCCAGCTGGGTTTGCACCGGCATCGCGCAGCCGTGGTAGGTACGGTACAGCAGGAAAGATTTCAGAATGTCGGCGTCGCCGGCGACAAAGCCTGAACGTAGGCCTGGCAGGTTGGAACGCTTGGACAGGCTGTGGAACACCACGCAGCGCGCAAAATCATGCCGGCCCAGTTCGGCGCAGGCACTCAGCAGGCCGGCAGGCGGGTTGCCTTCATCGAAGTACAGCTCGCTGTAGCACTCATCGGCGGCAATCACGAAGTCGAATTTATCGGCCAGGGCGATTAGCTTTTTCAGTGTGTCGAGCGGAATCAGCGCGCCCGTCGGGTTGCCGGGTGAGCAGAGGAAGAGGATCTGGCAGCGCTGCCAGACGTCATCGCTGACCGCGTCGAAGTCCGGGTTGAAGCCATGTTCTGCCAGGCACGGCAGGTAGTACGGCTGCGCGCCGGCGAGCAGGGCGGCGCCTTCATAGATTTGGTAGAACGGATTGGGGCTGACCACCAGGCCGTCAACATCACGCTGCACCACCGCCTGGGTAAAGGCGAACAGCGCCTCACGCGTGCCGTTGACCGGCAGTATATGGCGCGCCGGATCGAGCACACCGGCCGGCAAACCGAAGCGGCGGCTACACCAGGCGGCAATGGCTTCGCGCAGCGCCGGAATGCCCAGCGTGGTCGGGTACACCGCGAGCTGGTCAAGGTTGGCGCTGAGCGCTGCAGCCACAAATTCCGGTGAACGGTGTTTGGGCTCGCCAATTGACAGGGCAATTGGGGTTTTGCCGGTCGGCGCAGTGGCGCTGCCGAGCAGGGCGCGCAATTTCTCAAAGGGATAGGGCTGGAGGTGGGCGAGGGCGTGGTTCATGACGGATCGCTACTGGAATGCTTAAAAGGTCGCGACACTAGCACGTTAAGACGCATTTAGAGAATTCTGTGGGGGGGATTTACGGCCTAATCCCCCGCCGGCTTGGTCTAGCTGCGGCCCCCGCCAATGCGAGCCAATGGCCTGGCGCCCTGCTGCGCCTTGCCTGGGGTAAGTGATACCTGCCTTTTTAACTAAAGCCCCTGTGGTCTGGGCCGATAGTCGGCTTACCGGACAAAGAGCCGGACGCCTATTGCTGACCCGCTTAACGAGAGTATTAATGCGCAACCTAAAATTCAGCCACAAGATCATGTTGGCTGCGTCATTGGTGGTGATTGCGGCCTTTGCCTCATTTGCCTTGTACAACGACTACATGCAACGTAACGCCATCCGCGAGAACCTTGAGAACTACCTGCGTGACATGGGTAATGTCTCGGCAGGCAATATTCAGCACTGGCTGAATGGCCGCGTTCTGCTGCTCGACTCGCTCGGCGAGACGGTGGAGGACAGCGGCGATGCTGTCGCGCTCAGCAACAGCCTTCAGCATCGCAGTATTGCGTCCTCCTTTTTATACGCCTACCTCGGTGAAGCAGACGGCACCTATACCCAATACCCCGCCAGCGACTTGCCGGCCGGCTATGACCCACGCCAGCGCCCTTGGTACAAAATGGCTCAGGCGGGTTCTGGTGTCGGCCTGACCGCGCCTTACCTGGCGGCTGATCCGCGTGATGGCTTGTTGATCACCATTACCCGTGCAGTACGTCGTAATGGCCTACTGGCGGGAGTGGTGGGTGGCGACCTGAAGTTGGAAACCATCGACAATATCCTTAGTTCGCTGGATCTTGGCGGGCTGGGTTATGCCTTCCTGGTCGATGACACCGGCACTGTGCTGGTTCACTCTGACCGCGAGCAGGTGCTCAAAGGCTTGGACAATCTCTTTCCTGGCGGCAAGCCCATGCTCAGTACTGCCCTGCAAGACGTGCAGGCGGCCGATGGTGCGGCGCGTATTGTCACCTTTGTCCCGGTGCAAGGCCTGCAAGGGGTTCGCTGGTATGTCGGCCTGTCAGTCGACAAGAACAAGGCCTATGCCGCGTTGCAGGAGTTCCGCCTGTCGGCGGTGATGGTGATGGTGATTGGCGTCGCGGCGATCTTGCTGCTGCTCGGGCTGTTGATTCGCTTTTTGTTGCAGCCACTGCATGTGATGAGTCGCGCCATGGGCGATATTGCCCAAGGTGAGGGCGATTTGACCCAGCGTTTGCAGGTTAACTCGTTGGATGAATTCGGTGAGCTGGCGGTGGCATTCAACCGCTTTGTCGAGCGGATTCACGAGTCGATCCGCGAAGTGGCGTCGACCACCAGTGCGGTGCATGAACGCGTGCGCACTGTGGTGGCAGCGTCCAATGCGTCGATGAGTAACTCTAGCGAGCAGGCCGCGCGGACCGACAGTGTGGCGGCGGCGATCAACGAGCTGGGCGCTGCTGCGCAAGAGATTGCGCGCAACGCCGCCGATGCCTCCACTCAGGCTAGCGGTGCACGCCAAGGTGCCGAAAATAGCCAGCAAATGGTCGAGAAAACCTTGGGCGCGATGAGTGATCTGTCGAGCAAGATCGAGGCGGCTGGCGCGCACATCGAAACCCTGAGCCAGAAGAGCAACGACATCGGCCAGATCCTTGATGTGATCAAGGGCATCTCCGAGCAGACCAACTTATTGGCCCTTAACGCCGCCATTGAGGCCGCTCGCGCCGGCGAGGCTGGGCGTGGTTTTGCGGTGGTGGCGGATGAGGTGCGTAACCTGGCGCAGCGCACTCAGAGTTCGGCGCAGGAAGTCCAGCAGATGATCGAGCAGCTGCAAACAGGCGCTCAGGATGCAGTCAACACCATGGTCGAAAGCCGTCGTTTCAGTGATGACAGCGTGCGTATTGGCAAGCAGGCTGGGGGAAATCTGCAGAGCGTGACGCGGCGCATCGGTGAGATTGACGGCATGAACCAGTCGGTGGCCACCGCGACCGAGGAGCAAACCTCGGTGGTCGAAAACCTCAATATGGACATCACCGAAATCAACGTGCTGAACCAAGACGGCGTGCGCAACCTGGAGGCCAGTTTGCGGGCGTGTACTGAACTGGATCAGCAGGCCGGTCGACTCAAGCAGCTGGTAGACAGCTTCCGCATCTAAACGGCAGGGCGCGTTAGGCGAGGCTGATCACGGCCTAGCGCGCTTGGTGTATCAGATGGTGTGCTGTGCCGGCTGGTTTTCGCTGGTGCTGGGTGCCGATAACTTGCGCACGATGGTGGCCTGCAGGTTGGCGCACAGCTCGGGATCGGAGAGCGGCTGATTGTTGGCGTCGGTGATAAAGAACACGTCTTCTACCCGTTCGCCCAAGGTGGCGATTTTGGCGTTCTGCAGCGACAAGTCGAAGTCCAGGAAAATTCGCCCGATGCGTGCCAGCAAGCCGGGGCGATCTGGGGCAATCACTTCAAGCACGGTGACTGGGCGGTTGGCGTCGTTGTGGATGGTCACCTGCGGCGCAAAAGCGAAGTGCTTGAGTTGGCGCGGCACCCGGCGCTGAATGATGCTGGGGTAGTCGTCGGGGTTTTTCAGGGCGTCGATCAGGCCTTGGCGAATTTCGTTGATGCGCGCGGGGTTGTCGCCAATCGAGCCGCCTTCACTTTCCAGCACGATGTAGGTGTCGAGGGTGAACTGGCTGGTGGAGGTGAGAATCCGCGCGTCATGGATGTTCAGGTTGAGCTGGGCCATGGCCGCCACCGTTACCGCGAAGAAGTCGTGCTGGTCTTCGGCGTAAATGAAAATCTGTGTGCCGCCCTCAAATTCGCGCTGAGTGGTTTCCTTGATCAGCACCAAGGGGCTGCCATCGTTAGGGTGACGGATAATCGCCAAGGTATGCCAGGCCACATCTTCAGCCGAATGACGGAGGAAGTAATCATCACCCAGCTGCGCCCACAGTTGCTCAGCGACATCGGCATCGGTGCCGCCGCGCACCAATATGTCCAGCGCTGCGCTTTGCGTCAGGCGAATTTGCTCTTCACGGTCCAGCGGGTTTTCCAGCCCGCGGTTCAGCGCGCGCTTGGTCTCGGTGTAGAGCTGACGCAGTAAGGTTGCCCGCCAGGAGTTCCATAAGCTGGGGTTGGTGGCATTGATGTCGGCCACGGTGAGCACGTAAAGGTAATCCAGGCGCGTCTGATCGCCGACCAAATGGGCAAAGTCGGAGATGACCTGTGGGTCGGAGAGGTCTTTGCGCTGCGCGGTGGTCGACATCATCAGATGGCTCTGCACCAGCCAGGCAATCAGCTTGGAATCCCAGCTGGGCAGTTGGTGGCGCGCGCAGAAGGCGGCTGCATCAACCGCGCCCAGTTCCGAGTGGTCACCGCCGCGGCCTTTGCCGATGTCGTGGTAAATACCCGCCAGGTAAATCAGCTCCGGCTTGGGCAGCTTGTCGACCAGTTCACTGGCCAGGGGGAATTTCTCGGCAACCCCAGGCTTGGTTAGCTTGCGCAGGTGTTTGATCACATTAAGCGTGTGCGCGTCGACCGTGTAGATGTGGAACAAGTCGTGCTGCATCTGCCCGACAATCAGGCCGAATTCCGGCAGGTAAAGGCCGAGAATGCCGTAACGGTTCATCCGCCGTAGGTTGCGATGGATGCCTTCCTTGCATTTGAACAGTTCGATAAACAGGCTGGTGTTGCGGATGTCGTTACGGAACTCATCATCGATCAGATAGCGATGGTCGCGCAGTAAGCGAATGGTGTCGGCGCATATCCCTTCAATTTCCGGGTTCTGCGCCATCACCACGAAAATCTCCATAATGGCGAACGGCGTGCGCTTGAAGATGCCCGGGTGCACGGCTTCGATATAGCCGTTGCGCACTTGGAAACGGCTGTTGAGGGCTGTGGCCTGGGTGACCTCGCCGGCACGCAGAATCTGCTCGTCAAAGTGCTGGATGATCAGGTCGCTCAGCTCGGCAATGGCCATCACTACGCGGTAGTACTTCTGCATAAAGCGCTCGATAGTGCGCTTGTTGTCCTGCTCTTTAAAACCCAGCAGCTCGGCCACTTTGACTTGGTGGTCGAACAGCAAGCGGTCTTCGGCGCGCCCAGCCAGCATGTGCAGGGCGTAGCGGACCTTCCAAAGAAACTCTTTGCTGGAGGCCAGCAGCGCGTATTCGCTTTCCAGCAAAAAGCCTTGGCCGACCATGGCGTGCAGATTAAGCATGCCGAAATGCCGGCGTGCCATCCAAAGAATGGTCTGGATATCGCGCAGGCCGCCAGGCGAGCCTTTGACGTTGGGTTCCAGGTTGTACTCGGTGTTGTTGTATTTGGCGTGGCGGGCGCGCTGCTCGGCGCGTTTGGCGACAAAGAAGTCTGTGCTGGCCCACATCTTTGCCGGGCTGGTGACGCTTTGCATGCGCTGGCGCAAGCGCTCCGGGCCGGCAATGGTGCGGCTTTCCATCAGGTTGGTGATCACCGTCAGGTCGGCACGCGCTTCTTCGGCGCATTCGTCGACACTGCGCACGCTTTGCCCGACTTCCAGGCCAATGTCCCACAGCAACGTGAGGAAGCGTTCAATCGGCTCGCGGAAGGTTTCGTGATCGGCGTTATCGAGCAGGATCAGCAGGTCGATATCGGAGAAGGGGTGCAGCTCACCACGGCCATAACCGCCGACGGCCAGCAGGGCGATATCGGCGTCTTCATTCCAGGGTAGGCGCTGCCAGGCTTCGCACAGGATCTGGTCAACAAACCAGGCGCGGTCTTCGATCAATCGGCGCACATCGCGGCCGCTTTTGAAGCGCCCGTCGAGCACGTCGCGGGCGTTGCGGATAGCCTTTTTGAATGCCGCAATAGGGCTGGTCTTGAGGGCCAGTTCAGCCTGGAACTGGCCGCGGTCGAACAACTCTGGATCTACCTGCGGCATTACGGCCTTCCTTCTATCTATAAAGCAGACTCGGTGAGGGCTCAGGCCGACGTACGCGGGATGGTGTCATCGCTGCGCAGGGTGAAGATCTCGTAGCCGTTAGCGGTCACCAATAGGGTGTGCTCCCACTGGGCGGACAGCTTGCGGTCCTTGGTGATTGCGGTCCAGCCGTCCCCTAGGGTGCGGGTTTCGGCGCGGCCCTGGTTGATCATCGGTTCGATGGTAAAGGTCATGCCTTCTACCAGCTCCATACCGGTGCCAGCGCGACCGTAGTGCAGCACCTGCGGCTCTTCGTGGAACACCGCGCCAATGCCGTGCCCGCAATATTCGCGCACCACCGAGAAACCATTTTTCTCCGCATGCTTCTGGATCACTTCACCAATGTCGCCCAGGCGGGTACCCGGCTTGACCAGTTCGATGCCTTTATACAGGCACTCCTGGGTGACTGTGGCCAGACGCTCAGCCCACTCGGGCACTTTACCCACCATAAACATCTTGCTGGTATCGCCGTGGTAGCCATCCTTGATCACGGTGATGTCGATGTTGATCACATCGCCTTCTTTCAGCGGCTTGTCATTGGGGATGCCGTGGCAAACCACATGGTTGACCGAGGTGCAGATCGACTTGGGGAAGCCTTTATAGTTGAGCGGTGCAGGGATGGCCTGTTGCACGTTAACAATATAGTCATGGCAGATGCGGTCGAGCGCTTCGGTGGTGACACCGGGCTTGACGTGCTCGCCAATCATTTCCAGCACGTCGGCAGCCAGGCGGCCGGCTAGGCGCATTTTCTCGATTTCGTCGGGCGTTTTGATGGTGACGGTCATGTGCGGTTCTCGGACGCGAACAGAAAGGGCGTCATCTTAGCAGCTACCAGCCGCAAGCCATAAGCAGCACGTAAAGAGCCATGCTGCTTGGGTGCGGTTTTCTGCGAATGCGTGTGGCTTGGCGCCGTCTTTTATGATATAAAACGCGCCGCTTTACGGGCTGTGTGCCCGGGAGCCTAAACCCACACACGTATCGACACGGTTTCCTGGGTGCCTAGCGACAAGTTCGCGGGTTGGAGATCGGGATACGTGGAGGCCTAACCCGACTTATCAAGGAACTATCATGTCCCAAGTCAATATGCGCGATATGCTGAAGGCCGGTGTGCACTTCGGTCACCAGACCCGTTACTGGAACCCGAAAATGGGCAAGTACATTTTCGGCGCGCGTAACAAGATCCACATCATCAACCTTGAAAAAACCCTGCCAATGTTCAACGACGCACTGTCGTTCGTTGAGAAGCTGGCTTCGGGCAAAAACAAGATTCTGTTCGTCGGCACCAAGCGTTCCGCTGGCAAGATCGTTGCTGAAGAAGCAGCGCGTTGCGGTTCGCCGTACGTCGATCATCGCTGGTTGGGCGGCATGCTGACCAACTACAAAACTATCCGTGCCTCGATCAAGCGTCTGCGTGATCTGGAAGTTCAGTCCCAAGACGGTACTTTCACCAAGCTGACCAAGAAAGAAGCGCTGATGCGCACTCGTGATCTGGAAAAACTGGATCGCAGCTTGGGTGGTATCAAGGACATGGGCGGTCTGCCAGACGCACTGTTCGTAATCGACGTTGACCACGAGCGCATTGCTATCACCGAAGCCAACAAGCTGGGCATCCCAGTTATCGGCGTTGTTGATACCAACAGCAGCCCGGAAGGCGTTGACTACATCATCCCAGGTAACGATGACGCCATTCGCGCTATCCAGCTGTACATGGGCGCCATGGCTGATGCTGTGATCCGTGCTCGCAACAACGCCAATGGCGGCACCGACGAATTCGTCGAGCAAGCCCCGGCTGCAGCTGTTGAAGGCTAAGTAGAGCGCGTCTAGCGTTTGCTTAGTTCGCAAAAAGGGGGCTTGGCCCCCTTTTTGCCACCTTTAAAACCATCGTCGACGTGCAGCTGTAATTGTTTCTAGCCATTGTCGGCAATGCGTTAAGAATTGAGCGCCCGTTTGTTTTGGCGGGTGGAATGGTTAACAACCTATCCAGAGGATTTTGAAATGGCAGAGATTACTGCAGCGTTGGTAAAAGAACTGCGTGAGCGTACTGGCGAAGGCATGATGGATTGCAAGAAGGCCTTGACCAAGGCTGGCGGCGACATCGAAAAAGCTATCGACGACATGCGTGCTTCCGGCGCGATCAAGGCTGCCAAGAAAGCCGGCAACGTGGCTGCTGAAGGCGCTATCGCGGTCAAAGAAGACGGCAAAGCTGCTGTTCTGTTGGAAGTGAACTCGCAGACTGACTTCTTGGCTCTGCAGGATGACTTCAAGGCATTCGTAGCCGCCAGCGTTGAGCAAGCGTTTGCTGACAAGCTGACTGATGCTGCTCCGCTGATCGAAGCGCGTGAAGCTGATCGTCTGGTTCTGGTAGGTAAAGTTGGCGAGAACGTAAACATTCGTCGCCTGGTTCGCGTTGAAGGTGACGTGGTCGGTACTTACCTGCACGGTAACAAGATCGGTGTTGCTGTCGTTCTGAAAGGCGGCTCTGTTGAGCTGGCTAAAGACATCGCCATGCACGTTGCGGCGAGCAACCCAGAATTCCTGCTGCCTTCGGAAGTTTCCGCTGAAGCCATCGAACGCGAAAAAGCCGTGTTTATCAGCCTCAACGAAGACAAGATCAAGGGTAAGCCAGCCGAAATCGTCGAGAAGATGGTTGGCGGCCGTATCAGCAAGTTCCTGGCTGAAGCCAGCCTGGTTGAGCAGGCCTTCGTTAAGAACCCGGAAATCAAGGTCGGTGATCTGGCCAAGAAAGCCGGCGCTGAAATCGTCTCTTTTACCCGCTTCCAGGTAGGTGAAGGCATCGAGAAGCCGGTCGACAACTTCGCTGAAGAAGTTGCTGCCCAGCTGGCTGCCAGCAAGCAGTAAGACAGTTAATCGCTGTCGCCCCGAAGAGGCTGCCCGCTAACGCGCGCGGCCTCTTTGTCAAATTAAGGGGGCAGCTATGTTGTGGGGTGGTTGGGCTTTGGCACCAATGACCCGGGCTGTTGTCAAAGCGCCCACTAAACGTGAACTCAAGGTTCGCGCAGAATTCAAACGCCGCAGGAGAGACTCGCAATGGCTCAGCAGATGAGTGGTCGTCAACCGCGCTACAAGCGCATTCTGCTCAAACTTAGCGGCGAGGCCCTGATGGGGTCTGAAGACTTCGGTATCGATCCGAAGGTGCTTGACCGCATGGCTCTGGAAGTCGGTCAGCTGGTTGGTATCGGTGTGCAGGTCGGCTTGGTGATCGGCGGTGGCAACTTGTTCCGTGGCGCGGCGCTCAGCGCAGCGGGCATGGATCGGGTAACTGGCGACCACATGGGTATGCTGGCCACCGTGATGAACGCCTTGGCCATGCGCGACGCACTGGAGCGCTCGAACATCCCGGCCATCGTCATGTCGGCGATTTCCATGGTTGGGGTGACCGACCATTACGACCGCCGCAAGGCGTTGCGTCATCTGAAAACCGGTGAGGTGGTGATCTTCGCCGCTGGCACTGGTAATCCGTTCTTCACCACTGACTCGGCTGCCTGCCTACGTGCCATCGAGATCGATGCTGACGTCGTGCTCAAGGCGACCAAGGTCGATGGTGTGTACACTGCCGATCCATTCAAGGACCCGCATGCCGAGAAGTTCGATCGCCTGACCTACGATGAGGTGCTCGACCGCAAGCTGGGCGTAATGGATTTGACCGCTATTTGTCTGTGCCGCGACCATGCTATGCCGCTGCGCGTTTTCAATATGAACAAGCCCGGTGCTCTGCTGAACGTTGTCGTCGGCGGCGCTGAAGGCACTCTGATTGAGGAAGATACCCATGATCAATGAGATCAAGAAAGACGCTCAGGCACGTATGCAAAAGAGCCTGGAATCGCTGATTCACGCCTTTAGTCGCATCCGTACCGGCCAGGCCCACCCGAGCATTCTCGGCGGTGTGATGGTGCCTTACTACGGTGCAGACACCCCGCTGAATCAGGTGGCCAACGTCACCGTCAAGGACGCCCGCACCCTGCAGGTTGTGGCGTTCGAGCGCAACATGCTGGCCGCTGTTGACAAGGCTATCCAAAGCTCGGGCCTGGGTTTTAACCCAACCAACTTGGGCGAGTTGCTGCTGATTTCCATGCCCGCGCTGACCGAGGAAACCCGTAAGGGCTTCACTAAGCAAGCGCGCGATGCGGCTGAAGATGGCCGTGTTGCTGTACGCAATATCCGTCGTGATGCCTTGAGCCAGTTGAAAGACCTGGTCAAAGAGAAGGAAATCAGCGAAGACGAAGAGCGCCGTGCGGCCGACGAGATTCAGAAGCTGACGGACAAGTTCGTGGCGGAAATCGAAGTGGCAGTGAAGCAGAAAGAAGCGGATCTGATGGCCGTTTAACGGCCGGGATATCGTCATGGAAATGACCAAAGACGGTAGTCTGCCCGGCGTGCCACGGCATGTGGCGATCATCATGGACGGTAATAATCGCTGGGCGAAGAAGCGTTTTCTGCCCGGCGTTGCTGGCCATAAAGCCGGTGTCGATGCAGTGCGCGCGGTGATCGAAGTGTGCGCGGAGGCGGGCGTCGAGGTGCTGACCCTGTTTGCCTTCTCCAGTGAAAACTGGCAGCGCCCAGCGGAGGAGGTCAGTGCGCTGATGGAATTATTCCTCAGTGCGCTGCGTCGCGAGGCGAAAAAACTCAACGCCAACGATATCAGCTTGCGCATTATTGGTGATCGCTCGCGCTTTCACCCTGAGCTGCAAGCTGCGATGCGTGAGGCAGAGGCGCAAACCGCCGGTGATAAACGTTTCGTCCTGCAGGTGGCGGCCAACTATGGCGGTCAGTGGGATATCGTCCAGGCTGCGCAGCGCCTGGCGCGTGAAGTTCAAGGCGGCCATTTGCGCGCTGAGGACATCACCCCGGAATTGCTGCAAAGCTGTCTGGTGACCGGCGATTTACCCTTACCTGACCTGTGCATTCGCACGGGCGGCGAGCGCCGTATCAGTAACTTCCTGCTCTGGCAGTTGGCCTACACCGAGCTGTATTTCTCCGACCTGTACTGGCCGGATTTCAAACACGACGCCATGCGCAACGCCTTGGCCGATTTTGCAAGCCGCCAGCGTCGCTTTGGGAAAACCAGCGATCAGGTGGCTGCCGAGGCTCGTAGTTAATGCTCAAGCAACGAATTATCACGGCGTTGGTGTTGTTGCCATTCGCTCTGGGCGGTTTCTTTCTGCTCGATGGCCCGCTGTTTGCGCTGTTTATCGGTGCGGTAGTCAGTCTGGGCGCTTGGGAATGGGCGCGTCTGGCCGGCTTGACTGCGCAGGTGCAGCGTGTGGCGTTTGCGGTGTTGGTTGCAGCGCTCCTACTGGTCTTGTACCTGGTGCCTGTTTTAGCGCCTTGGGTGTTGCTGTGCGCGCTGATCTGGTGGGCGCTGGCGACCGCTCTGGTGCTCGGTTATCCGGCCAGTAGCCGCTACTGGGTCGGACTGCCGGCCAAATTGATAATTGGCCTGCTGATTCTGTTGCCAGCCTGGCAGGGGCTGGTGCTGTTCAAGCAGTGGCCCGAAGCGAACTGGCTGATTTTGGCGGTGATGGTGCTGGTGTGGGGCGCGGATATCGGTGCCTACTTCAGTGGGCGTCGTTTCGGTAAGCGCAAGTTGGCCCCGCAGGTCAGTCCTGGCAAAAGCTGGGAAGGGGTGTTTGGTGGTTTGTTGGCCACGCTGCTGATCTGTGTGGGCGTAGCGATTTACCGCGACTGGTCGTTTGCCAGTCTGCTGCTGGGCTTGCTGGGTACCGCTGTGGTGGTGCTGATCTCGGTGGTTGGTGATCTGACTGAAAGCATGTTTAAGCGCCAGGCTGGGGTTAAAGACAGCAGCAATCTGTTGCCAGGTCACGGCGGCGTGCTCGATCGTATTGACAGCCTGACTGCAGCGATCCCGGTATTCGCCGCGTTACTGTGGTTGGCGGGTTGGGGCGCGCTGTGAGCCATCTGCAGCAGGTTACGGTGCTTGGGGCGACGGGCTCGATCGGCCTCAGCACCCTTGATGTCATTGCGCGCCACCCTGAGCGCTATCAAGTCTTTGCGTTGTCCGGTTTCAGCCGTTTGGCCGAGCTGGAGGCGCTGTGCATGATTTATCGGCCGCGCTTTGCCGTGGTGCCGCAGGCGCAGGCGGCTGATCAACTGCAAGCAACATTGCGTGCAGCCGGGCTGGCCACTCAGGTGTTGCATGGCCCGGAAGGGTTGTGCCAGGTGGCGGCCCATCCTGACGTGAATACCGTTATGGCGGCCATCGTGGGGGCGGCAGGCTTGCCGCCGACGTTGGCGGCAGTGGAGGCGGGCAAAAAAGTCCTGCTAGCCAATAAAGAAGCGCTGGTGATGTCCGGTGCCTTGTTTATGCAGGCGGTCAAACGCAGTGGCGCGGTGTTGCTGCCGATTGATAGTGAGCACAATGCAATTTTTCAGTGCCTGCCGGGTGACTATTCCCTTGGCCTGCAGCAGGTCGGGGTGCGACGTATCCTGTTGACCGCGTCGGGCGGACCATTCCGTGAGATGCCGCTGGAACAATTGCATACGGTGACGCCGGAGCAGGCCTGTGCGCACCCTAACTGGTCGATGGGGCGCAAGATTTCGGTCGATTCAGCCAGCATGATGAACAAAGGCCTTGAGCTGATCGAGGCCTGCTGGCTGTTTGACGCGACACCGGCGCAGATTGAGGTGGTGGTGCATCCACAAAGCGTGATCCATTCGCTGGTGGACTATGTGGATGGCTCGGTACTAGCCCAGTTGGGCAATCCGGATATGCGTACGCCAATTACTCATGCACTGGCTTGGCCGGAGCGTATCGACTCCGGTGTGGCGCCGCTGGATCTGTTCGCCGTCGCCCGCCTGGACTTCCAGGCGCCCGATGAGCAGCGCTTCCCCTGCTTGCGCTTGGCGCGTGAGGCGGCGCAAGCAGGCGGTACTGCGCCGGCCATGTTGAATGCGGTGAACGAAGTGGCTGTGGCTGCTTTCCTTGAGCGGCGCATCCGTTTCCCTGAGATCGCGAGTATGATCGAAGACGTTTTGCACACTGAGCCCGCCTTGGCGGTTGAGAGTCTGGATGCGGTGTTGGCAGCTGATAGCCGCGCCCGTGATCTGGCTGAGCAATGGCTGAGTCGGCGCTAAGCGCCGGCGCGGAGAAGTTTGATGAGTGCGCTTTATATGTTGGTTGGCACCCTGGTGGCGCTAGGGGTGCTGGTAACTATTCATGAATATGGTCACTTCTGGGTCGCGCGCCGCTGTGGGGTTAAGGTGCTGCGCTTCTCGGTGGGTTTTGGCAGCCCGCTGCTGCGCTGGCATGACCGCCACGGCACCGAATTTGTTGTGGCCGCCATCCCGCTGGGCGGCTACGTGAAAATGCTCGATGAGCGAGAAGGTGATGTACCGCCGGAATTGCTCGATCAGTCGTTCAATCGCAAGTCGGTCAAGCAGCGTATCGCCATTGTTGCGGCCGGCCCCGTCGCCAACTTCCTTCTGGCGCTGTTGTTCTTCTGGGTCGTGGCCATGCTTGGCAGCCTGCAGGTGCGCCCGGTTATTGGTGCAGTTGAGTCGGGCAGCCTGGCTGAGGTTGCCGGTTTGCAGGCGGGGCAGGAGATCGTCGCGATTGATGGTCAACCGACCACGGGCTGGGCGGCGGTTAACCTGCAGTTGGTCAGTCGTTTGGGTGAAAGTGGTCGCCTGGATCTTGCCGTGCGCGAGCCGGGTTCGTCGGTCGACAGTTCACTGCAGATCGTGCTGGACAACTGGTTGCGCGGCGCGGATGAGCCTGACCCTATTGCGTCGCTGGGTATTCGCCCGTGGCGCCCGGTGCTGCAGCCCGTGCTGGCGCAGCTTGATCCTGAAGGGCCTGGCGCCGCTGCAGGCTTGCAGGTCGGCGATCGTCTGCTCGCGCTTGATGGGCAACCTTTGGCGGATTGGCAGCAGTTAGTCGATCAGGTTCGGGGTTTGCCAGGTAAAACAATCACCCTGCGAGTTGAACGCCAAGGTCAGCAGCTGGATGTGCCTCTAACCCTGGCCGCACGCGGGGAGGGCGAGGCGCTGAGTGGTTACTTGGGCGCTGGCGTAGCCGGCGGCGAGTGGCCGCCGGAGATGTTGCGCGAAGTCAGCTACGGCCCTTTAGAAGCCATTGGCGAAGGTGCGAAAAACACCTGGACGATGAGTGTTCTAACCCTTAATTCCCTGAAGAAAATGCTGTTTGGTGAGCTCTCGGTAAAAAACTTGAGCGGGCCGATAACCATTGCTAAAGTGGCGGGCGCTTCTGCTGAGTCGGGTTTGAGTGATTTCCTGAAATTCCTCGCCTACCTGAGCATTAGCCTGGGGGTTCTTAATTTGCTGCCTATCCCTGTGCTGGATGGGGGGCATCTGCTGTTTTATCTGGTCGAGTGGGTGCGTGGGCGTCCGCTGTCGGAACGGATACAGGGTTGGGGGATGCAGATCGGTATCAGTCTGGTGGTTGGGGTTATGTTGCTAGCCCTGATCAATGACTTGAGTCGTCTGTAGCTAACGCCGAATTACGCTCTCGATATGTACAAAAGTGTCGCCTTAAGCGGCAGATTTTTTATTGTCAGTTGATATAAGAAAGGACTTCATGAAACGTCTGCTGCTACCTGCGGTGCTTGCCGCACTGATGATCACCGAAGTTCACGCCGAGTCCTTCACCATCTCCGATATTCGGGTCACCGGTCTGCAGCGCGTCTCTGCGGGTAGCGTATTCGGTGCCTTGCCGCTTAATGTCGGCGCGCAAGCTGATGACCGCGCCTTAGTCGAAGCCACTCGCGAACTGTTCAAAACCGGTTTCTTCCAGGACATCCAGCTTGGCCGTGATGGCGATGTGCTGGTCATTACTGTGGTTGAGCGGCCGTCGATTTCCGGCATCGAGATCGAGGGTAACAAGGCCATCAGCAGTGAAGACTTGCTCAAAGGCTTGAATCAGTCGGGCCTGGCTGAAGGTGAGATTTTTCAGCGCGCCACGCTCGAAGGCGTGCGTAATGAGTTGCAGCGTCAGTATGTGGCGCAGGGCCGTTATTCTGCTGAGATCGAAGCCGAAGTTATTCCGCAGCCGCGTAACCGCGTGGCGCTGAAAATCAATATCAATGAAGGTTCAGTTGCCGCCATTCAGCACATCAACGTGGTGGGTAACTCGGTTTTCTCTGATGAAGACCTGATCGGCCTGTTTGAGTTGAAAACCACCAACTGGCTGTCCTTCTTCAAGAATGACGACAAGTACGCCCGTGAAAAGCTCTCCGGCGACTTGGAACGTCTGCGCTCCTATTATCTGGATCGCGGCTATATCAACATGGATATCAGCTCCACTCAGGTGTCCATTACCCCGGACAAAAAGCACGTCTATGTCACGGTCAACGTGGATGAAGGCGAGAAGTTCACCGTAGGTGAGGTCAAACTCAGCGGTGAATTGAAGGTGCCGGAAGAAGAAGTCCGCGCCTTGTTGCTGGTTCAGCAAGGCCAGGTATTCTCGCGCAAAGTGATGACCACCACGTCCGAGTTGATCACCCGTCGCTTGGGTAACGAGGGCTATACCTTCGCCAACGTCAATGGTGTGCCGGAAGCCAATGATGATGGCACCGTGTCCATTACCTTTGTGGTCGACCCGGGTAAGCGTGCCTACGTCAACCGGATCAACTTCCGCGGTAACACCAAGACAGAAGATGATGTATTGCGCCGTGAAATGCGCCAGATGGAAGGCGGCTGGGCGTCGACCTATTTGATCGATCAGTCGAAAACCCGTCTGGAACGTTTGGGCTATTTCAAAGAAGTGAACGTCGAAACCCCGCAAGTGCCGGGCACTGACGATCAGATTGACGTCAACTACAGCGTTGAAGAGCAGGCCTCTGGCTCGATCACCGCCAGCGTCGGTTTTGCCCAGAACGCCGGCCTGATTCTCGGTGGCTCGATCACCCAGAACAACTTCCTGGGTACCGGTAATAAGGTCAGCGTGGGCCTGACCCGCAGCGAATACCAGAGCAGCTACAACTTCGGTTTTGTGGATCCTTACTGGACGCCAGACGGCGTTAGCTTGGGCTACAACGCCTTCTTCCGTGAGACGGATTACGATGAGCTGAATACCGATGTGTCCAGCTACTCGGTGGACAGCTACGGTGCGGGCGTCAGTATTGGTTATCCGATCAGTGACACCTCGCGTCTGACCTATGGCTTAACCGTACAGAACGACAGTATTGGCACCGGTATCTATACCGTTGACGAAATTTTCGACTTTATCGAAGCCGAAGGTGACAGCTACCTGAACCTTAAAGCGTCGGTCGGCTGGTCGGAGTCGACGCTGAACCGTGGCGTGCTGGCTAACCGTGGTCACTCACAAAGTTTGGTGTTTGAAACGACGGTGCCGGGCAGCGACCTGTCCTTCTTTAAAGTTGATTACCGCGGGCAGATTTTCAAACCGCTGAGTGATACCTACACCCTGCGCCTGCATAGCCAGTTGGGGTATGGCGAAAGCTATGGTTCGACCAGCGAGTTGCCGTTTTATGAAAACTACTACGCCGGTGGTTTCAACTCCGTGCGTGGCTTCAAGGACAGCAGCCTGGGGCCGCGTAGCACGCCGAGTAAAGGTACTAACCCAGGTACAGCATTCGACCCGGATCAGGATCCACTGCCATTCGGCGGTAATGTGCTGATTCAAGGCGGCGCCGAATTGCTGTTCCCAATGCCGTTCGTGAAAGATCAGCGCTCCCTGCGTACCGCGCTGTTTTGGGACGTGGGCAACGTGTTTGACACCAATTGCGGCAGCTCCCAGGATGATTGCAGCAGCATTGATCCGGGTAACTTGGCCAGCTCGGTGGGCGTTGGTCTGACGTGGATTACCGCACTGGGGCCGTTGAGCTTTAGTTTGGCCATGCCAATCATCAAGCCGGATGATGCCGATACGCAGATTTTCCAGTTCTCTCTCGGTCAGACGTTCTAAGCGTCGGATTATTGAATATCAACAGTTTTGCAGGAGTTGCACCGTGCGTAAGTTGACTCAGCTGGTTTTGTTAAGCGTTGCCCTGCTGGCGACTCCGGCGTTTGCCGAGATGAAAGTCGCGGTATTGAACTATCAGATGGCTTTGCTGGAGTCTGATGCGGCCAAGCGTTATGCAGTGGATGCTGAGAAGAAATTCGGCCCACAGCTGAACAAGCTGAAAACCCTGGAAAGCGATGCCAAGCGCATTCAGGATCGTCTGGTCAAAGACGGTGAGAAAATGCAGACCGCTGAGCGCGAGCGTCTGGAGCTTGAATTCAAGCAGAAAGCCCGTGACTTCCAGTTTCAGTCCAAGGAATTGAATGAGTCCAAAGCGGTGGCTGATCGCGAGATGCTTAAAAAGCTTAAGCCGAACCTGGATAAAGCCGTCGAAGAGGTCATCAAAACCGGTAACTTCGACCTGGTGCTGGAGCGTGGTGCGGTGATTGATGTCAAACCTCAGTTCGACATCACCCGTCAGGTTATCGAGCGCATGAACAAGCTGCGCTGATCATGAGCATGCCGGTTTATTCCCTTGGCCAGTTGGCCGAGCGCTTAGGTGCCACCTTGCGTGGTGCCGAAGACCAGCCGATCAGCGGATTGGCCACCTTGCAGGAGGCAGGCCCTGAGCAGCTGAGCTTTCTCGCCAATGCGCAATATCGCAAGTTTCTCTCGGGCTGTCAGGCAGGTGCGGTGCTGTTAAATGCGGTCGACGCCGAAGGCTATGCCGGTAATGCGCTGGTTGTGGCCAATCCCTACCTGGCGTATGCCGAACTCTCTCATCTGTTTGATCGCAAGCCTCAGGCACTGCCGGGCGTGCATCCTACGGCTGTGGTCGCGGCGGATGCACAGGTCGATGCCAGTGCAAGCATTGGTGCTTATGCGGTGGTCGAGAGTGGCGCGCAGATTGCCGCGGGCGTAACCGTCGGCGCGCACTGCGTTATCGGCGCTCGCTCGGTGATCGGTGAGGGCGGCTGGTTAGCCCCGCGCGTCACGCTGTATCACGATGTGCGGATCGGCAAGCGTGTGGTGATTCAATCCGGCGCAGTGATCGGTGGCGAGGGCTTCGGCTTTGCTAACGAGAAGGGCGTTTGGCAGAAAATCGCGCAGATCGGTGGCGTCACCATTGGTGATGATGTCGAGATCGGTGCCAACACCACCGTAGACCGTGGCGCGTTGTCGGACACGCTGATTGGTAATGGGGTCAAGCTGGATAACCAGATCATGATCGCGCACAACGTGCAGATTGGTGATAACACTGCCATGGCGGGCTGTGCGGGTATTTCTGGCAGCACTAAAATCGGCAAGAACTGCATGATCGCCGGCGGTGTCGGCATGGTTGGGCATATCGAGGTGTGCGACAACGTGTTCGTCACCGGTATGACCATGGTTACCCGCTCAATCACCGAGCCCGGCTCCTATTCGTCGGGTACTGCCATGCAGCCAGCGGCTGAATGGCGCAAGAGCGCGGCACGGATTCGTCAGTTGGATGACATGGCGCGACGCCTGCAACAGTTGGAAAAGCAGCTGGCCGCCGTGACCTCTGCCGCTGACACTTCATCTGATGCCTGAGCCGGTATTTACCGGCTTCTCTTTTTTCTCTTACAGGCTTCTCTGCACATGATGGACATCAACCAGATTCGCGAATACTTGCCGCACCGCTATCCGTTCCTTTTGGTGGATCGGGTGGCTGAGCTGGATATTGAAGGCAAGCGAATTCGCGCCTACAAGAATGTCAGCATCAATGAGCCGTTCTTCAACGGGCATTTTCCTGAGCACCCGATTATGCCGGGCGTGTTGATCATCGAAGCCATGGCCCAAGCGGCCGGTATTCTGGGCTTCAAGATGATGGATCTGAAGCCATCCGATGGCACCCTGTATTACTTTGTCGGTTCCGACAAGCTACGCTTTCGCCAGCCCGTGGTGCCGGGTGATCAACTGATCCTCGAAGCCCGCTACCTGAGCAGTAAGCGCAGCATCTGGAAGTTTGAGTGCAAGGCCAGCGTCGACGGCAAGGAAGTCTGCTCGGCAGAAATCATCTGTGCGGAACGCAAACTATGAGTTTGATTGACCCTCGCGCCATCATCGATCCCAGCGCCAAGTTGGCTGACGACGTAGTCGTCGGCCCTTGGTCGATAGTCGGGGCCGATGTAGAAATTGGCGAGGGTACAGTGATCGGCCCCCATGTGATCCTCAAGGGGCCGACGCGGATCGGTAAACATAACCGCATCTACCAGTTCTCCTCGGTGGGTGAAGACACCCCCGATCTCAAGTACCAGGGCGAGGCAACTCGTCTGGTCATTGGCGATCACAACGTGATCCGTGAGGGTGTCACCATCCATCGCGGCACCGTGCAGGATCGCAGCGAAACTACCCTCGGCGACCACAACCTGATCATGGCTTATGCCCACATTGGCCATGACAGCGTGATCGGCAACCATTGCATCTTGGTCAACAACACCGCGTTGGCCGGGCATGTCTGGGTCGATGACTGGGCGATTCTGTCTGGCTACACCCTGGTGCATCAGTTCTGTCGCATCGGTGCGCACAGCTTTTCCGGCATGGGCACGGCGATTGGCAAGGATGTACCGGCGTTTGTCACCGTGTTCGGCAATCCGGCCGAAGCGCGCAGCATGAACTTCGAAGGCATGCGTCGTCGTGGTTTCAGCCCTGAGGCTATTGCGGCTCTGCGTCGCGCCTACAAAATTGTCTATCGCCAGGGGCTCACGGTTGACCAGGCGATGAGCGAGCTGGCCGAGTCGGCAGGCGCATTCCCCGAGGTCGCGATTTTCCGCGACTCCATTCTGGCCTCGAGCCGCGGCATTACCCGATAATTTATGACTGACCTGATGCGTGTCGCGCTGGTCGCCGGCGAGGCGTCTGGCGATATTCTTGGTGCCGGGCTGATGCAGGCGCTAAAAGCCCAGCACCCTGCAATCGAATTTATCGGTGTCGGTGGCCCGCTGATGCAGGCCCAGGGGCTGAATTCCTATTTCCCGATGGAACGCTTGTCGGTGATGGGGTTGGTCGAGGTGCTGGGCCGTCTTCCCGAATTGCTGTCGCGGCGCAAACGCCTGATCAAGACCTTGATCGCAGCCAAGCCGGATGTGTGTATCGGCATTGATGCGCCGGATTTCAACCTGACGCTTGAGCTCAAGCTGCGTCAGGCCGGAATCAAAACCGTGCATTACGTCAGTCCATCCGTCTGGGCCTGGCGGCAGAAGCGCGTGCTGAAAATTCGTAAAGCCTGCGACCTGATGCTGACCCTGTTTCCGTTCGAGGCGCAGTTCTACCAAGACCACCAGGTGCCGGTACGGTTTGTTGGTCATCCGTTGGCCGATACCATTCCGCAGCAGGCGGACCGTGCGGCGGCCCGTGAGGCGCTGAACATGGCCAGTGATCAGCCGGTGGTCGCCTTGATGCCGGGCAGTCGTGGCGGTGAAGTGTCGCGCCTGGGCAGTCTGTTTCTTGATGCGGCGGTACGTTTACGTACCTTGCGCCCCGGTATTCAGTTTGTCTTACCCTGCTCCAGCCCGGAGCGCCGTGCACAGATTGAGCACATGTTGGTCGGCCGCGATCTGCCGCTGACGCTGCTCAACGGTCGCTCCCATGAGGCGCTGGCTGCTTGCGATGCGGTGCTAATTGCTTCCGGTACGGCGACCCTTGAGGCGCTGCTCTACAAGCGTCCTATGGTGGTGGCCTACAAGGTCGCGCCGATGACCTATCGCATCCTCAAACGCCTGGTGAGCAGTGCTTATATCTCGCTGCCGAATTTGTTGGCTGAGCGTTTATTGGTGCCGGAATTGATTCAGGATGCGGCGACCCCTGAGGCGCTGGCGCAGTTGCTGGCGCCGCTGCTGGATGGCGGCGAAGTACAAACTGAAGGCTTTGATGTGATTCATCGCGCGCTGCGCCGTGATGCTTCGCTCCAGGCTGCCCAGGCTGTCCTGCAGCTGACAGGCCGCGGCTGATGCAGTTGGGACTGGATTTTACCCTGGTGGAAGAACTGGTCGCTGGGGTCGATGAAGTGGGCCGTGGCCCGCTTTGTGGCGCAGTGGTAACCGCGGCGGTGATTCTTGATCCGGCGCGGCCGATTCTCGGCCTCAACGACTCGAAGAAGCTAACCGAGGCACGCCGCGAAAAACTCTTCGATGAAATTCGTGAGAAAGCCCTTGCCTGGTGCATTGCCCGGGCGGAAGTGGAAGAGATCGACCAGCTGAACATTTTGCAGGCCACCATGCTGGCCATGCAGCGCGCGGTCGAGGGCTTGAGTGTTACGCCCAAACTGGCGCTGATCGACGGTAATCGCTGCCCCGTGCTCCAAGTGCCCAGTGCTGCCGTGGTTAAAGGTGATAGTCAGGTGCCGGCCATTGCCGCCGCCTCGATCTTGGCCAAGGTTAGCCGTGACCGCGAGATGCAGCAGCTTGATCAGCAATACCCGGGCTACGGGATTGCTGGGCATAAGGGCTACCCCACGCCGGTGCACCTGGAAGCGTTACGTCGTCTGGGGCCAACACCGATCCATCGCCGCTCGTTCGGCCCGGTGAAGGCGTTGTTGGATAGCTAGGCTGGGCTTAACCCATCCTGCTTGCTGCTGTTTGCACCTAGGCCCGGTACAATCCGGGCCTTGTCGTTTTTGTGTTTTGTATAGGACTGCCATGACCGCCTCGTTCGTCCACCTGCGTTTGCATACCGAGTTTTCCCTGGTCGATGGCTTGGTGCGGGTCAAGCCACTGATCAAGTCGGTGGCGGCTGCCGGCATGCCGGCCGTAGCAGTGACCGACATGAGCAATATGTGCTCGTTGGTTAAGTTCTATAAGGCTGCCATGGGCGGTGGTATCAAGCCGATCTGTGGTGCCGACATCTGGCTGGCCAGCGCCGACGAAGACGGCCCGCTGAGCCGCATGACCCTGCTGGCGATGAACGCCAAGGGTTATCGCAACCTCACCGAACTGGTCTCGCGCGGCTGGAGTGAAGGGCAGAGCAATGATCTGGTGATCATCCAGCGCGACTGGGTCAAGGCCGCCGCCGAGGGCTTGATTGCGTTGTCCGGCGCCAAGGAAGGCGAAGTCGGCCACGCCTTGCTGGATGGCGAGCCGGCGGAGGCCGAAGCCCTGCTGCGCGAGTGGATGGCGGTGTTCCCTGAGCGCTTCTACTTGGAAGTGCAGCGCACCAATCGGGTCAATGATGAAGAACATCTTCACGCCGCCGTCACCCTGGCTGACAAGGTCGGTGCGCCGCTGGTGGCGACCAACGATGTGCGTTTTATCAAGCAGGACGACTTCGCTGCCCACGAAACTCGTGTGTGCATCGGCGAAGGCCGCAGCCTGGATGACCCGCGCCGCCTACGCACCTATTCCGATCAGCAGTACCTGAAGACGCCGGAGGAAATGGCTGCGCTGTTCAGTGATTTGCCGGAAGCGCTGGAAAACACCATCGAGATTGCCAAGCGCTGCAATATCGAGGTGCAACTGGGCAAATACTTCCTGCCGGACTTCCCCGTACCGGCTGGGTTGACCATGGACGAGTATTTCCGTCAGGTCTCCTTCGAGGGGCTTGAGGAACGTCTGGCGGTGCTGTGGCCGAAAGACACCACGCCGAACTATGAAGAAAAGCGCCAGGTTTACATCGATCGGTTGAATTTCGAGCTGGATATCATCATCCAGATGGGCTTCCCCGGTTACTTCCTGATCGTAATGGACTTCATCAAGTGGGCGAAAAACAACGGCGTGCCGGTCGGCCCTGGCCGTGGGTCGGGTGCCGGTTCGCTGGTGGCCTACGTGCAGAAGATCACCGACCTTGATCCGCTGGCCTATGACCTGCTGTTCGAACGTTTCCTCAACCCGGAACGGGTCTCCATGCCCGACTTCGACGTCGACTTCTGCATGGACGGTCGTGACCGGGTGATCGACTACGTGGCCGAAAAATACGGTCGCAACGCGGTAAGCCAGATCATCACCTTCGGCACCATGGCGGCCAAGGCGGTGGTGCGTGACGTGGCGCGGGCCCAGGGTAAGTCCTACGGCCTGGCAGATCGCCTGTCGAAGATGATCCCCTTCGAAGTCGGCATGACTCTGGAAAAAGCCTACGAGATGGAAGAGCCGCTGCGCGACTTCCTCAAGGTCGATGAGGACGCCCGCGAGATCTGGGAGATGTCGCTTCGTCTCGAAGGTATTTGTCGCGGTACCGGTAAACACGCGGGTGGTGTGGTAATCGCGCCGACCAAGCTGACTGACTTCTCGCCGATTGCCTGCGATGACGAAGGCGGTGGCCTGGTCACCCAGTTCGATAAAGATGACGTGGAATCTGCCGGCCTGGTGAAGTTCGACTTCCTCGGCCTGCGTACCCTGACCATCATCAAGTGGGCGATGGAAACCATCAACCGCGAGCAGGCCAAGCAGGGTCTGCCTGATCTGAATATCGACTTTATCCCGCTGGACGACAAACCGACGTTCAGCATGCTGCAGAAAGCTGAAACCACCGCGGTGTTCCAGCTTGAATCGCGCGGCATGAAAGAGCTGATCAAAAAGCTCAAGCCGGACTGCCTGGAAGACATGATCGCCCTGGTGGCCCTGTTTCGTCCGGGGCCGCTGCAGTCGGGCATGGTGGACGACTTTATCAACCGTAAGCACGGTCGTGAGCCGATTTCCTATCCGCATCAGGACTACCAGTACGCGGGCTTGGAGCCCGTGCTCAAGCCGACTTACGGCATTATTCTGTATCAAGAACAGGTGATGCAGATTGCTCAGGTAATGGCCGGGTACACCCTCGGCGGCGCGGACATGCTGCGTCGCGCCATGGGTAAGAAAAAACCCGAGGAGATGGCCAAGCAGCGCGGCGGCTTTATCGAGGGTTGCGCTAATAACGGTATCGACGCGAACTTGGCGGGCAACATCTTCGATCTGGTGGAAAAATTCGCCGGTTACGGCTTTAACAAGTCGCACTCGGCCGCTTATGGTTTGTTGTCGTATCAGACGGCCTGGCTCAAGGCTCACCACTCAGCGGCCTTTATGGCGGCGGTGTTGTCGGCAGATATGCACAACACCGATAAAGTGGTCACCCTGATCGAGGAATGTCGCAGCATGAAGCTGCGCCTCGATGCGCCGGATGTGAATATCTCTGAGTACAAGTTCACGGTCAATAACGAGGGCTGGATTGTTTACGGCCTGGGGGCGATCAAGGGCGTCGGCGAAGGGCCAGTGGAGGCCATTGTCGAGGCGCGTCAGGACAGGCCGTTCAAGGACCTGTTCGACTTCTGCTCGCGGGTTGATCTTAAACGCATCAATAAACGCACCCTCGAAGCGTTGATTCGCAGCGGCGCGCTGGATCGTCTTGGTCCGCACTTCCATGAAGAGCTGAAAGCCTATAAAGCCAACATCGACCGTAACCGTGCGGTGTTGCTGGCGGCGATGGAAGAGGCGGTGCAGGCTGCCGAGCAAACCGCGCGTAGTCATGACAGTGGCCATATGGACCTGTTCGGCGGGGTGTTTGCTGATGCCGAGGCCGATGTCTATCTCAATCATCTGCGGGCCCGTGATCTAACCCTGAAAGAGCGCCTTAAAGGCGAGAAAGACACCCTGGGTCTGTACCTGACTGGCCACCCGATCGATGAGTATGAAGGTGAGGTGCGGCGCTTTGCCCGTCAGCGCATCGTCGACCTTAAGCCGGCGCGGGGGGATCAGACGATTGCCGGGTTGGTGGTTAACCTGCGGGTGATGAAGAACAAAAAGGGCGACAAAATGGGCTTCATCACCCTCGATGACCGCTCCGGGCGGATCGAGGCCTCGCTGTTTGCCGAAGCGTTCGACACCGCACAAGCGCTGCTGCAAACCGATGCCTTGGTGGTGGTGGAAGGGGAGGTGAGTAATGACGACTTCTCCGGCGGCCTACGACTGCGCGCTAAGCGGGTGATGAGCCTGGAGGAGGCGCGAACTGGCTTGGCTGACAGCTTGCGGATTAAAGTCGCCAGTAGTGCTTTGCAGGGTGATCGCCTGCGTTGGTTGGCCGAGTTGTGTGGTCGCTACCGTGGCGCGTGTCCGATCACTGTCGACTACAGCGGCATCGATGCCAAGGCGCAATTGCAGTTTGGTGAGGGCTGGCGAATCGAGCCGGCTGACAGTCTGATTCAAGCATTGCGTGACCAGTTCGGCCGCGACAACGTCTTTTTGCACTACCGCTGATTTGCGAGGCCCAGGCCTCGCCGGTTGGTCGTGATGCCCAGTGGGTTCTGTATTGAAAGATTTCGTGCAGAACCGGGTGTCGACCTGAATGCGCCTGCTGCTATAAGGTAGGGCGCGATAACGGATACAGCTCCCGGCCACTTGGCCGTCGACGCAAGACGGATGACTATGAACCCGAACTTTCTCGATTTCGAACAGCCGATCGCCGACCTGCAAGCCAAGATCGAAGAGCTTCGCCTGGTCGGTAACGACAACTCGTTGAACATCACTGATGAGATCGCTCGTCTACAGGACAAGAGCAGCTCGCTGACCGAAACTATTTTCGGCAACCTGAGCAGCTGGCAAATCGCCAAGCTGGCGCGTCATCCGCGCCGTCCATATACCCTGGATTACTTGCAGCACATCTTTACTGAATTTGATGAGCTACATGGCGATCGTCACTTCTCTGATGACGCTGCTCTGGTGGGTGGCGTGGCGCGTTTGGACGGTGAGCCGGTGATGGTCATCGGTCACCAGAAAGGCCGTGAAGTGCGCGAAAAAGTACGTCGCAACTTCGGCATGCCTCGTCCAGAAGGCTACCGCAAGGCCTGTCGCCTGATGGAAATGGCTGAGCGCTTCAAAATGCCGATCCTGACCTTTATCGATACGCCGGGCGCGTACCCGGGTATCGACGCCGAAGAGCGTAACCAGAGCGAGGCGATTGCTTGGAACCTGCGTGTCATGGCACGCCTGAAAACCCCGATCATTGCCACTGTAATTGGTGAGGGTGGTTCCGGTGGTGCCTTGGCGATTGGCGTGTGCGACCAACTGAACATGCTGCAGTACTCCACCTATTCGGTGATTTCGCCGGAAGGTTGTGCCTCGATTCTGTGGAAAACCGCAGACAAGGCGCCGGATGCCGCTGAGGCGATGGGCATTACCGCTGAGCGCCTGAAAGGTCTGGGTATTGTCGATCAGGTAATTGGCGAGCCGCTTGGCGGTGCGCACGCTGATCCAGCGGCTGCCGCTGAATCAGTACGCCAGGCTTTGCTAGGTCAGCTGGACATGCTTAAGACGTTCGATACCGAGGCTTTGTTGAAGCGTCGTTATGAGCGCCTGATGAGCTACGGCATCGCTTAAATGACCTTGAGCGCCAGGTTGCTGGAATCTCTGGCGCCCTGGCGCAGCGCGCCGGCTTGGCATATCGCCTTGTCCGGCGGGCTGGACTCCACGGTGCTATTGCACCTGCTGGCCAGCCTCGCGCAACGCGAGGCGCTGCCGCCACTTTCCGCTATTCATATTCATCATGGCTTACAGGCTGCGGCCGATGCCTGGCCTGCGCATTGCCGTGAGCTGTGCGCGGAGTTGTCTGTGCCGCTACAGGTCGAATATGTGCAGGTCGCGCCGGGCGCCAGCCTTGAGCGGGCTGCCCGCGATGCCCGTTATGCAGCGCTGGCTGCGCGTCTTGCGCCTGGTGATGTCGTGCTGACCGCACAGCATCGCGACGATCAAGCAGAAACCCTGCTGTTTCGTCTGTTGCGCGGTGCTGGCGTACAAGGTCTGTCGGCTATGCCGGTGAGTCGCAGATTGGGTGCGGGGTGTCTGGCTCGGCCGCTTCTGAATTGTTCGCGTGCTGAGCTGTTGGCGTATGCCCACAAGCAGCAATTGAGCTGGGTTGAAGACCCATCAAATGCCGATGAGCGGTTCTCGCGTAATTATTTGCGTCGTCAGGTGCTGCCGCCATTGCTCAAGCGTTGGCCGCAGGCGTTGGTCAGCCTGTCGCGTAGTGCGGCGCACCTGAGTGAGGCGGGGCAGTTACTGGATGAGTTGGCGCAGCAGGATGTCGCTGCGGCTGAGGCGCCTAATGAGTTTGCCTGGCTGGCCTTGCCAAGTCTGGCGCTGCCGGCTCTGCGTGGCTTGAGTGAGGCGCGTCAGCGTAACGCGCTACGTTACTGGTTGCGGCCGTTGACGCCGATGCCCGATAGCGAACATTGGGCGGGTTGGCAGGCGCTGCGTGATGCGGCGGTGGATGCCGGGCCGTTATGGAAACTTGCGGGGGGGGAGTTGCGCCGCAGTGATCAGCGTTTGTGGTGGCTGGCGGGAGACTGGTTGCGATCACCTGCCTCGCCCAAGATTACGATTCCGGGTGGCCAGAGTATGGTGTTGCCGGGTAATGGCAGTGTGCGCATTGATGGGGTGTTGCCAGCGGGTGCGTGGCAGTTGGATTACCGCCGCGCAGGCGATCAGCTTCGGGTGCTCGGGCGCGGGCATCGCGACTTAAAGCGCTTATTCAATGAATTGCGGGTGCCGGTTTTTGTCCGAGATCGCCTGCCATTGATGCGTTTGGATGGCCGTGTGGTGGCCGTCGCCAATCTGCCAGGACTGCAAGGTGCGCACGATGGCAGCTGGCAATTAAATTGGCAGCCGCCGACGAGCGATCAAGGTTTGAGCTGATAAGCCCTTTCCGGTAGACTACGCTCCCGTCTTACTAGTGCTTTTGTTGACTCCCTTGGGAGTCGACAGGGCTAGCTTATTGCAGTTGCTGCAACAAGTGGCTTGGGTACTCCTTCGCTTTCCTCGGCGGCACTTGCCGCTTAAACGCAGACTTCTAGGGTTCTTCATGACGCGCTACATATTCGTCACGGGTGGTGTTGTTTCTTCATTGGGGAAAGGCATCGCCTCGGCTTCATTGGCGGCTATCCTGGAGGCGCGGGGCCTGAAGGTCACGATGCTCAAGCTGGATCCCTACATCAACGTCGATCCGGGCACCATGAGCCCGTTCCAGCACGGTGAGGTGTTCGTCACCCACGACGGCGCTGAGACTGACCTTGATCTGGGCCACTATGAGCGGTTTATCCGCACCACGATGACCAAGAGCAACAACTTCACCACCGGTCGCGTCTACGAAGACGTGCTGCGCCGTGAGCGCCGTGGTGATTACCTGGGTGCGACCATTCAGGTCATTCCGCACATTACCGACGAGATCAAACGCCGCATCATCAAGGGTGCTGGCGATGCCGACGTGGCCATGGTCGAAATTGGTGGCACAGTTGGCGACATCGAGTCGCAGCCGTTCCTTGAGGCGATCCGTCAGTTGCGTGTGGAAGTCGGCGCCAAGCGCGCCATGCTGATGCACCTGACGCTGGTGCCGTATATCGCCACCGCTGGCGAGACCAAGACCAAGCCAACTCAGCATTCGGTAAAAGAGTTGCGCTCCATCGGCCTGCAGCCGGACGTGCTGATCTGCCGTTCTGACCATCCGATTGATGTGTCTTCGCGCCGCAAGATTGCGCTGTTCACCAACGTTGAAGAGCGTGCGGTGATTTCCCTGGAAGACGTCGACACCATCTACAAGATTCCGGGTGTCCTGCATGCCCAGGGCTTGGATGATTTTGTCATCGAGCGTTTTGGCCTGGAATGCAACAGTGCTGATCTGTCCGAGTGGGATCGCGTGGTTGATGCCAAGCTGAATCCAGAGCACGAAGTCACCATCGCCATGGTCGGTAAGTACATGGAGTTGCTGGATGCCTATAAGTCGCTGATCGAAGCGATGAGCCATGCCGGTATTCAGAACCGCACCAAGGTCAATCTGCGTTATATCGACTCCGAAGATATCGAGAACAAAGGCACCTCGTTGCTTGAAGGTGTGGATGCGATTCTGGTGCCGGGCGGTTTTGGCTTGCGAGGCGTGGAAGGCAAAATAACCACGGTTCAGTACGCTCGCGAAAACAAAATTCCTTATCTGGGCATCTGCCTGGGTATGCAGGTCGCGGTCATCGAGTTCGCCCGTAATGTGCTGGGCTGGAGCGATGCCAACTCTTCTGAGTTCGACACTACGAGCCAGCATCCAGTGGTCGGCTTGATCACCGAATGGCAAGACGCGACCGGTGTAACCGAGCAGCGTACCGATGCTTCTGACCTCGGTGGCACCATGCGTTTGGGCGCTCAGGACTGTCAGCTGGAAGCCGGTTCGCAAGTGCGCGCCTGCTACGGCAAAGATGTGATCGTCGAGCGTCATCGTCATCGTTACGAGGTGAACAACAACCTGCTGCCACAGCTCATTGAGGCTGGGCTCAAAGTTACCGGTCGCTCCGGTGACGGCGCGCTGGTTGAAGTGGTCGAAGCGCCGGATCATCCGTGGTTTGTGGCGTGCCAGTTCCACCCGGAATTCACCTCCACGCCGCGTGATGGTCATCCGCTGTTCAGTGGCTTTGTCACTGCCGCGTTAGCCCAGAAAGCTAAGAAGGCCTAAGGATATGGCGCAGAAAATCATCAAGGTTGGCAATATTGAAATCGCCAACGACAAGCCCTTCGTGCTGTTCGGTGGCATCAATGTCATCGAATCCCGCGATCTGGCCATGCGTTCCTGTGAAGAGTATGTGCGGGTTACCGAGAAGCTCGGTATTCCCTATGTATTCAAGGCCAGCTTCGACAAGGCCAATCGCTCGTCCGTGACCTCGTTCCGTGGCCCAGGTCTGGAAGAGGGCATGAAGGTCTTTGAGGAAATCAAAAAGACCTTCGGCGTACCAGTGATCACCGACGTGCATGAGCCTGAGCAAGCCGCTCCAGTGGCGGCGGTCTGCGACATTATCCAGTTGCCGGCGTTTCTGTCGCGCCAGACTGACCTGGTCGTGGCTATGGCCAAGACCGGTGCGGTGATCAATATCAAGAAGGCCCAGTTCCTCGCGCCCCAAGAGATGAAGCACATCCTGGCCAAGTGCGAAGAGGCGGGTAATTACCAGCTGATTCTCTGCGAACGTGGTTCCAGCTTCGGCTACAACAACCTGGTGGTGGACATGCTCGGCTTCGGCATCATGAAGCAGACCAACTACCCGGTATTCTTCGACGTCACCCACGCGCTGCAAATGCCGGGTGGTCGCGCCGACTCTGCCGGTGGTCGTCGTGCTCAAGTCACCGATCTGGCCAAAGCTGGCATGAGCCAGGGACTCGCGGGGCTGTTTTTGGAAGCCCATCCGGATCCGGATAACGCCAAATGCGATGGCCCTTGCGCCCTGCGCTTGGACAAGCTGGAGCCGTTCCTCACCCAGCTCAAGCAGTTGGATGACTTGATAAAGAGTTTTGCGCCGATTGAGACTGCCTGAAACGGTAATTCTCCGGTAAAGTGAGCTTTGTATACAATCTGGCTGAATAGTCGGTACATGTTGTGCGCTGGATTAACCTTCAGTGCGCAATAAGTGTGCATCTCAGTACTACCTTTTTCGTCAATTTTTTGGAGTGCTACACGCAATGGCAAAGATCGTCGACATCAAAGGCCGTGAGGTTCTCGACTCCCGTGGTAACCCGACTGTGGAAGCCGATGTAATTCTTGAAGGCGGTATCTTTGGCAGCGCCTGTGCGCCGTCCGGTGCCTCCACGGGTTCGCGTGAAGCGCTAGAACTGCGTGATGGCGACAAGAGCCGTTACATGGGCAAGGGCGTACTGAAGGCTGTGGCCAATATCAATGGCCCGATCCGCGATCTGCTGCTGGGTAAAGATGCCATCGACCAGCAAGCGCTGGACCAGGCCATGATTGCGCTCGACGGTACTGAGAACAAAGCCACTCTGGGTGCCAACGCCATCCTTGCGGTATCCCTGGCTGCGGCCAAGGCCGCTGCTCAGGCCAAAGGCGTGCCGTTGTATGCGCACATCGCCGACCTGAACGGCACTCCAGGTGTTTACTCGATGCCGGTACCGATGATGAACATCATCAACGGCGGCGAGCACGCCGATAACAACGTCGATATTCAGGAATTCATGGTGCAGCCGGTCGGTGCCAAGACATTCTCTGACGCACTGCGTATGGGCACTGAGATTTTCCACCACCTCAAAGCGGTACTCAAAGCCCGTGGCCTGAGCACCTCGGTGGGTGACGAAGGTGGTTTCGCACCGAACCTGGCGTCCAACGAAGACGCTCTGGCGGCCATCGCCGAAGCTGTAGCTAATGCTGGCTACACCCTGGGTGATGATGTCACCCTGGCTCTGGACTGCGCCTCCAGCGAGTTCTTCAAAGACGGTCAATACGACCTGGCTGGCGAAGGCAAAGTCTTCAACGCTGAAGGTTTTGCGGATTACCTGGCCGGTCTGTCTGAGCGTTACCCGATCATTTCCATCGAAGATGGTATGGATGAGTCTGACTGGGCGGGCTGGAAAGTCTTGACCGACAAGATCGGTGACAAGGTTCAGTTGGTTGGCGACGACCTGTTTGTAACCAACACCAAGATCCTCAAGCGCGGTATCGACGAGTCAATCGGTAACTCGATCCTGATCAAGTTCAACCAGATCGGCACCCTGACCGAAACGCTGGAAGCCATCCAGATGGCCAAAGCAGCGGGCTATACCGCCGTGATTTCGCACCGCTCGGGTGAAACCGAAGACAGCACCATTGCCGATTTGGCCGTGGGCACTGCTGCTGGCCAGATCAAAACCGGTTCGCTGTGCCGTTCGGATCGTGTGTCCAAGTACAACCAGCTGTTGCGTATCGAAGAGCAGCTTGGTGCTAAAGCTCCGTACAAGGGCCGCGCCGAGTTCCGTGGCTAAACGCCGCTGCGCTTGACGTTACAGCGTTGCGCCTTGTGGCCTACATGGATGTGGCTGACGCCGTTGCCCGCCGGGAGCGGGTTCGGCACTAGTCTTCGCTCGCGATATTTTCAGTGATCACTCAAGGCATGGTAAAAGGGGGCGGCGCGAGTCGCCCCTTTTTACGTTCGGAAGCTTTTTCGCTATGCGCAATAATTTTTACTGGGTGTTTATCGTGCTGATTGCCGTGCTGGCAGGCCTGCAGTATCGCCTGTGGGTGGGTGATGGCAGCTTGGCGAAGGTGTCCCAGTTACAGCAGCAAATCGCTGACCAGCAAGGTGAAAACCAGCAGCTGCAAGAGCGTAACCGGATTCTCGAGGCTGAGGTTCTGGAGTTAAAAAGCGGTATGGAGACCGTCGAAGAGCGTGCGCGACAAGAGTTGGGCATGCTCAAAGAGGGTGAAACCCTCTATCAGTTGGCTGAATGAACAACCACGAATTTCCCCACTTCTGGGCGCTGATCCCGGCTGCTGGCATTGGTAGTCGGATGCGTGCCGATCGGCCCAAGCAGTACCTGCAGTTGGCCGGCAAAAGCATTATTGAACACACCCTGGCGTGCTTCCTTGAGCACCCACAGTTACGCTGTGTGGTGGTCAGTCTGGCCGCTGAAGACCCTTATTGGCCAACGCTGGCCTGTGCCAGTGACCCGCGTATTCAGCGGGCTGACGGTGGTGCTGAGCGTGCTGATTCAGTACTCAATGGTTTGCTGCGCTTGAATGAATTGGGCGCAGGGGACCAAGACTGGGTATTGGTGCATGATGCGGCGCGGCCGAATTTGGCCCGGAGCGACCTGGATTTATTGCTTGCCGAGTTAGCCAATGACCCGGTGGGTGGGTTGCTCGCTGTGCCCGCTCGCGACACGCTTAAGCGCGCGGGTGCCGATGGTCGCGTGCAGGCTACAGTTGATCGCTCGACCATCTGGCAGGCCTTTACCCCGCAGATGTTCCGCTTGGGTGAGTTGCAGCGCGCGCTGGCTGATGCGTTGATTGCCGGTGTGGCAATTACCGATGAAGCCTCTGCTATGGAGTGGGCGGGGCAGGCGCCGCGGCTGATTGAAGGCCGTGCAGATAACCTCAAAGTCACCCGCCCGGAAGACCTGCAGGGCCTTAGCCTGCTCTGGCAAGGGCGCTGCTAGCTTAGTCCTTGCGGTATTCGCAGCGCTCGCCGAGCCCCTGTTTAAGAACGTCCACCAATCGCCGCACTTTGGGCGACAGGTGCCGTTGCTGGGGGTAGATCGCCCATACTGCGGTATCCGGCGGTTGCTGGTTATCCAGCAGTGAAACCAGTGCGCCGCTGCGCAGATGCTCCAGCACGTAGTAATCCGGCAGTTGGCACAAGCCCACCCCGCGCAACGCCGCTTCCAGCACCGCCTGGCCGCTGTTGCAGCGCCAGTTGCCCTGTACCCGCATGCTGATATCCCGGTCGTTGGTCTGAAAGCTCCACATATCCGAACTGCCGATTAGGCAATTATGTTGGCTCAGCTCGGACAGCGAGTGTGGCCGGCCATAGCGCTGCAGATAGTCGGGCGCCGCGCACAGGTACAGTTGTCGCGACGCCAGCCTCGTAGCCACCAGGCGCGAATCCTGTAAGCGCCCCAGACGGATAGCCAGGTCCAGGCCGTCGTGCAGCAGGTCGAGGGTGCGGTTCGTCAGCTCGATATCCACCCGCAACTGCGGATGCTGGATCATAAATTCGGTGACCAGCGGCACGATAAAGCGTTCGCCATAGGCTACTGCGCAGGTCATGCGCAGCAGGCCTTTGGGTTCGCTGCCTAAATCGCCGACGGCGCGCAGCGCTTCTTCGCGGGCGTCCTGTAGGCGCTGGCAATGTTGCAGAAAGGTTTGCCCCGCTTCGGTCAGTGCTACGCGCCGGGTGCTGCGATAGAACAGGCGCGTCTGCAGGCGTTCTTCCAGGCGGGCGATCTGCCGGCTGACCTGGGATGATGACAGGCTCAGGCGTTCGGCAGCGGCAGTGAACTGACCACATTCGGCGACGGCGACAAATTCATCCAGGCCTTCCCAGCGGTTCATAACGGTTTCCCTTAGGCGTTTTACCGGCAGATTATCCCTGTGCAGCAAGAATGTTTTGTTTTTTAGCGGATTAATCTTTTTAAGGCACTGATCTAGACTCTGCGCACTGTTGAATCCCCTGGAGAGCCATCATGATCAAATCCCGCGCCGCCGTAGCCTTTGCCCCAAACCAGCCGCTGCAAATCGTTGAAATCGATGTCGAGCCGCCCAAGGCCGGTGAAGTATTGGTGCGTATTGTCGCCACCGGCGTGTGCCACACGGATGCGTACACCCTCTCGGGTGAGGACTCCGAAGGCGTGTTCCCGGCAGTACTGGGCCACGAAGGCGGCGGGATTGTTGAAGCCATTGGCGAGGGCGTGACCTCGGTGCAGGTCGGTGATCACGTGATTCCGCTGTATACCGCCGAGTGCCGTACGTGCAAATTCTGCACCTCCGGCAAGACCAACCTGTGCAGCTCGGTACGTGCCACGCAGGGCAAGGGCCTGATGCCGGATGGCACCAGTCGCTTCAGCTATAACGGCGAGCCTGTCTATCACTACATGGGCTGCTCGACCTTCTCCGAATACACCGTGCTGCCGGAGGTTTCCCTGGCGGTGATCCCCAAGGAAGCGCCGCTGGAAAAAGTCTGCCTGCTCGGTTGCGGCGTCACCACCGGTATCGGGGCAGTGCTCAATACCGCCAAAGTGGAAGAGGGCGCGACTGTGGCGATCTTCGGCCTCGGCGGTATTGGCCTGGCGGCGATTATTGGCGCGAAGATGGCCAAGGCTTCGCGCATCATCGCCATCGACATCAATCCGGCCAAGTTCGACGTGGCGCGTGAGCTGGGCGCGACTGATTTCGTCAACCCGAAGGATTTCGCCAAGCCAATTCAGGAGGTCATCGTCGAGATGACCGACGGCGGCGTGGATTACTCCTTTGAGTGTGTGGGCAATGTGCAGCTGATGCGCGCCGCGCTGGAATGCGCACACAAGGGCTGGGGTGAGTCGGTGATTATCGGCGTGGCCGGCGCCGGCCAAGAAATCAGCACCCGTCCGTTCCAGCTGGTCACTGGCCGCGTCTGGCGCGGTTCGGCGTTTGGCGGCGTAAAAGGCCGCACCGAACTGCCGGGTTATGTAGAAAAAGCGCAGAAGGGTGAAATCCCGCTGGATACCTTTATCACCCACAACATGCCGCTGGAAGACATCAACAAGGCCTTTGATTTGATGCATGAAGGCAAGAGCATCCGCACCGTTATCCACTTCTGATCACGCTGGGCGGCTGCATGGCCGCCCACTGGAGGCTCTATGACCTTGGAAAATATTTCCTGCCAGAAGAGTGCGGGCGGTTGGCATAAGCGCTATCGGCACCGATCTGCGGTGCTGGGCTGTGACATGGTATTTGCCGTGTACCTGCCGCCGCAGGCCGAGCAGGGCGGCAAACTGCCGGTGTTGTATTGGCTGAGCGGGTTGACCTGCACCGATGAGAACTTTATGCAGAAGGCCGGCGCGCACAAGCTGGCGGCCGAGCTGGGGATGATCATCGTCGCGCCGGACACCAGTCCTCGTGGCGCGGATGTCCCGGATGATCCGGATAAGGCTTGGGACTTTGGTTCGGGTGCGGGGTTCTACCTGAACGCCACCCAAGAGCCTTGGGCGCGGCATTACCGCATGTACGACTATGTGGTGCAGGAGCTGCCAGCGCTGATCGAAGCCAACTTCCCGGTATCCGATAAACGCGGCATTAGCGGTCACTCCATGGGCGGGCATGGCGCATTGGTGTGCGCTCTGCGTAACCCGGGACGTTATCAGTCGCTGTCGGCCTTTGCGCCGATCAGCAACCCGAGCAACTGTCCTTGGGGTGAGAAGGCATTCTCGCGCTACCTGGGTGATGAGCGTTCGCGTTGGCGTGAATGGGATGCCTGCGCTTTGCTGGCCGAGGCCACGGAAAAGCTACCGATTCTGGTTGATCAGGGTGATCGCGATGATTTTCTGGAAAACCAGCTCAAGCCGGATGCCCTCAAGGCCGCTGCGCAAGCGGCAGGGCATCCGTTAACCCTGCGTTTGCAGCCCGGTTACGACCACAGCTACTACTTTATCGCCAGCTTTATTGATGACCATCTGCGTCATCACGCCAAGGCGCTGTTGGGCTGAGATCCCGCTGGCGAGTAAGGTGCTTCGCCAGCAAGCCGGCTTCTGCCTGCTGCTTTCAGTTAGAATCACGCCCTGACTTTTTCAGGGCGTTGTTCTTTATGCGTATTGGCCACGGCTACGACGTGCACCGCTTTACCGAGGGTTCTTTTATTACCCTAGGCGGCGTGCAAATCCCCCATCAGTTTGGCCTGTTGGCCCATTCCGACGGCGACGTGCTGCTGCACGCGTTGAGTGATGCCTTGCTTGGCGCGGCGGCGCTGGGCGATATCGGCAAACACTTCCCCGACACCGACCCGACCTTCAAGGGGGCAGACAGTCGCGCCTTGCTGCGCCATGTGCTCGGGCTGATTCACGCCAAGGGCTGGCAGGTCGGCAATGTCGACGCCACCATCGTCGCCCAAGCACCGAAGATGGCTCCACATATCGAAACCATGCGCGCACGCATTGCCGAAGACCTGCAGGTGAGCCTGGATCAGGTCAACGTCAAAGCCACCACGACCGAGAAGCTGGGTTTTACCGGGCGTGAAGAAGGCATTGCGGTGCATGCGGTCGCGCTGTTGGTCACCCGATGAACGAACTTCAATTGCTGGGCCCGCGCGCCCATGGTGAGCCTTGCGGCACGGCAGTACTCAAGGCCGTGGCGGAAGACTTTCAGGTCGATGAGGTGCTGGATATCCCGCTGGCCGGCGAGGGTGAGCACCTGTGGCTGTGGGTGGAAAAGCGTGAGCTGAATACCGAGGAGGCCGCCAAGCGTATTGCCCGCGCCGCTGGTGTACCGCTGCGGCTAATCAGCTATGCCGGCCTCAAAGATCGCCAGGCCCTGACTCGTCAGTGGTTCAGCCTACACCTGCCGGGCAAGGCTAATCCGGACCTGAGCGCTGCCGAAGATGCCAGCCTGAGCATCCTCAAGCAGATACGCCATACTCGCAAACTGCAACGCGGTGCCCATGCGGCCAATGGCTTTACCCTGCGCCTGACGCAGCTGGCTGCGGACCGCGAAGCGCTGGATCAGCGCCTGACCCAGATCGTCGCTCAAGGCGTGCCCAACTATTACGGCCTGCAGCGCTTCGGTCATGAGGGCGGTAACGTCGCCCATGCCCGGCATTTTGCGCAGGGTAAAAGCCTGCCGGAAAAACGCAATGTGCGCTCGCGGGTACTCTCGGCGGCGCGCAGTTATCTGTTCAATCAAGTGTTGGCTGAGCGGGTCAAAGCCGGTACTTGGAATCAGGCATTGCTGGGTGATTTACTGGCCTTCACCGACAGTCGCAGTTTTTTTCCTGCCGGTGAGACTGAGTGCGCCGACCCACGTTTGGCCATACTTGATCTTCACCCTACCGGGCCTTTGTGGGGCGCCGGTGTGTCGGCGGCTGAAGGAAGTGGCCAGGCACTGGAGCAGGACTTGGCGGCGCGCGAGGCTGTGTTGGTCGACTGGTTGGCAGAAGCGGGCATGACCCATGAGCGGCGTATCCTGCGCCTCCCTATTGGCGGCCTGTCGTGGCATTATCCCGAGCCTGACATTTTGCAACTGGAATTCGTCCTGCCGGCTGGATGCTTCGCCACCGTCTTGGTGCGCGAGCTTGTCGATCTGTTGCCTGCAGGGCAGACGGACAACCCATGCGTATTCTGATTTCCAATGATGATGGCGTTGCTGCGCCAGGCCTGTCTGCGCTGCATGCAGCGTTAGCGGACTACGCCGAGTGCGCAGTGATTGCTCCCGATCAGGACAAAAGCGGTGCCAGCAGCTCGCTGACCCTTGATCGTCCTTTGCATCCGACGACCTTGCCCAACGGCTACATCAGCCTTAACGGTACCCCCACCGATTGCGTGCACCTGGGCCTTAATGGCTTGCTGCCGCATGTGGCGGATCTGGTGGTGTCGGGTATCAACCTAGGGGCTAATCTGGGCGATGACGTGCTGTATTCCGGCACGGTAGCGGCTGCCCTGGAGGGGCGCTTCCTGGCGCGTCCGGCGTTTGCCTTTTCTTTGCTCTCACGTTTGCCGGATAACCTGCCGACGGCTGCGTATTTCGCCCGCAAGTTGGTTGAGGCGCACGAGCAGCTCGACCTGCCGCCGCGCACTGTGCTTAACGTGAATATCCCCAACCTGCCGCTGGAGCACATCCGTGGTATCCAGCTGACGCGTCTGGGGCACCGTGCGCGGGCTGCTGCGCCGGTTAAGGTGGTCAACCCGCGTGGTAAAGAGGGCTACTGGATTTCGGTGGCCGGTGACGCTGAAGACGGTGGCCCTGGCACGGATTTCCATGCGGTGATGCAGGGCTACGTCTCGGTCACGCCGTTACAGCTGGATCGTACGTTTCAAGAAGGGTTCAGCAGCCTGCAACCCTGGTTGGAGGGGCTGTTGTGATCTTCCGTGAACAGGATGACTTGCACCGCGGTATTGGCATGACCTCGCAGCGCACCCGCGAGCGCCTTATTCAGCGTCTTTACGAGGAGGGGTTGTCCAACGCCCATGTGCTGGAGGCTATTCGCCGCACACCGCGTCACCTGTTTGTAGACGAAGCCCTGGCGCATCGCGCGTATGAGGACACGGCGCTGCCGATTGGCAGCAATCAGACCATCTCGCAGCCGTATATGGTTGCACGTATGAGTGAGCTACTGCTGGCCGCAGGCCCCTTGGACAAGGTGCTGGAAATCGGCACGGGCTCAGGCTACCAGACGGCGATTCTGGCTCAGTTGGTCGAGCGGGTGTTCAGTGTCGAGCGTATCCAGAATCTGCAGGATAAGGCCAAGGAACGTCTGCTTCAGTTAAACCTACGCAACGTGGTGTTTCGCTGGGGTGACGGCTGGGAAGGTTGGAATGCCTTAGGGCCCTACAACGGCATCATCGTCACGGCGGCGGCGGCCAATGTGCCGCAAGCCTTGCTCGATCAGCTGGCTCCGGGCGGACGCTTGGTCATTCCAGTTGGTGCAGGTGATGAGCAGGAACTCATGCTGATCATCCGTGAAGAAGACGGTTTCTCGCGGCACGTACTCGATGCTGTGCGTTTTGTGCCTTTGCTTAACGGGCCCCTGGCCTGACTTAGATTGTTCGCGGATGGACCCATGAAGAAGTATTTCCTGCTTTACGCCAAAGGCATTGCCATGGGCGCGGCCGACGTAGTGCCCGGTGTTTCAGGCGGCACCGTAGCTTTTATTACCGGTATCTATGACGAGTTGCTGCGTTCGATTTCGAGCATGCCGGTGGCGCTCGGCCTGTTCCTGCGCGGGCGCATTGCCGAGGCTTGGAAGGCCGCCAATGCGACTTTTCTGTTGGTATTGCTGCTGGGCGTCATGACAAGCGTCCTCAGTCTTGCGCGGTTGATTACCTATCTGTTGGCCGAGCAGCCGATCCCCGTTTGGTCGTTTTTCTTTGGCTTGATTCTGGTTTCCACTCACCTGGTCGTGCGCGAGATTCAGCACTGGAACTGGACGCGGATTGTCAGTCTGGCGTTGGGGGCGGCATTCGCCTACTGGATTACCGTGGCGGCGCCGCTGCAGTTGGGGCATGACCCGCTGAGCCTGTTCTTTGCCGGCGCTATCGCTATTTGCGCAATGATTCTGCCTGGCGTTTCCGGCAGTTTTATTCTGGTTCTGCTGGGCTTGTACAGCTTCGTGCTGACGGCGGTGAAAGGGCTGGATGTCACCGTATTACTGATTTTTGCCAGTGGCTGCCTGGTCGGTATTGTCAGCTTTGCCGGGATTCTGCGCTGGCTGCTGACGCGCTGGCGCGACCTGACCCTGGCTTTTCTCACCGGGCTGATGGTCGGTTCACTGAACAAAATCTGGCCCTGGAAGGAAACCCTGACGTGGCGCACCGACAGCCATGGCGAGCAGGTGCCGCTGCTGCAAACGAACCTCTGGCCTGAGCGCTTCGCTGAAATTAGCGGGCAGGACCCTCAGCTTCTTCTAGCCATTACCTTGGCTATTGCCGGCATCATGCTGGTGCTGGCGCTGGAGTGGTTGGCCGGGCGCAGCCCGCAAAGCGCTGGCGATAACCCATAATTGCGGCACAATGCTCGCCTGTTAAATGCAGTCAGTTTTACCCGAGGGAGATGCAGGTGAGTTTCACAGCCATTCAATTGCCGATTCGCGCCAGCAGTGCTCGTCACCTGTTGAGTGGCCTTGTCCTGGGCGTGCTTTTGAGTGCCTGTGCGAGTCCGCCACCCGGTGGCGTCAAAGTGGTTGACCGTACAGCCAGTCAGGCTCCGCAGCGTCAGCCGGTTCGCAGTGGTCAATACCAGGTGAAGCGCGGCGATACGCTGTATTCCATTGCCTTCCGTTTTGGCTGGGACTGGAGGGCGCTGGCCGCGCGTAATGCTATTGCGCAGCCGTATTTGATTCGAGTTGGCCAGATTATTCGCTTTGACGGGCAGCCTGCCAGTCGCCCGCCAGTGGTGGCCAGTACGCCCGTGGTTGTGGCGCCGGCCCGCCGGCCGAGCACGCCGATTAGCAGCAACCCTGCGCCAATCCAGGCGCCAGCCCCGGTCAAGACTGCGCCAAGCATCAGTGCGTTACCGCCTACGCAGCGCTCTGCATCGGGTTGGTTGTGGCCATCGAATGGTGCGGTTATCGGACGTTTTTCCTCAAACGGCAGTTTGAATAAAGGCATTGATATAGGTGGTGAATTAGGCCAGCCTGTTTTGGCCGCGTCTGATGGTTCAGTGGTCTACGCCGGGAGTGGTTTACGGGGCTACGGCGAGTTGATAATCATCAAACATAGCGATACCTATGTAAGCGCCTACGGTCATAACCGCAGGCTGTTGGTGCAGGAGGGGCAACAGGTCAAGGCCGGGCAGAAAATTGCCGAAATGGGTTCCACAGGAACCGACCGGGTCAAACTTCACTTTGAAGTGCGCCGCCAAGGTAAACCTGTAGATCCGCTGCAATATCTGCCTAAACGTTGACCTTGCGCTAGCCTGTCCCCACTCGTAGGAGGACGGGCCCGGTGCAACCAGGGAGTTGGTGCGCTAGGGCTTGCTGTCGAACTCAGCAAGGAATAACAAAAATGGCTCTCAATAAAAAAGAAGCGCCGGAGTTTGATGTTGATGATGAAGTGCTCCTTATGGAGCCGGCTATTGTCCTTGACGACGACTCAAACGAGGCGCTAGCGCCACTTTCCCGCAGCACCGCTAAGGCGTCCACCGCCAGCAGCAAACAGCACAAATATATTGATTACACCCGCGCGCTCGACGCCACTCAGCTGTACCTCAACGAAATTGGCTTCTCGCCTCTGCTGACGCCCGAAGAAGAAGTGTTCTTTGCGCGCTTGGCGCAGAAGGACGACCCCGCGGGTCGCAAGCGCATGATCGAAAGTAACCTGCGCCTGGTGGTGAAGATTGCTCGCCGTTACGTTAACCGTGGCCTGTCCCTGTTGGACCTTATTGAAGAGGGCAACCTCGGTCTGATCCGCGCGGTAGAGAAATTCGATCCAGAGCGCGGTTTCCGTTTTTCGACCTATGCCACCTGGTGGATCCGCCAGACCATCGAGCGGGCGATCATGAATCAAACCCGTACTATTCGGTTACCCATTCATGTGGTTAAAGAGCTCAACGTATACCTGCGAGCTGCGCGTGAACTGACCCAAAAACTCGATCACGAGCCTTCTGCAGAAGAAATTGCCAGCCTACTGGAGAAGCCGGTGGGTGAAGTCAAACGCATGCTCGGCTTGAACGAGCGTGTGTCCTCGGTGGATGTGTCGCTGGGCCAGGATTCGGACAAAACCCTACTCGATACCCTAACGGATGATCGTCCGACCGACCCTTGCGAGTTATTGCAAGTTGAAGACCTGTCACAGAGCATCGATCAATGGCTCTCGGATCTGACCGATAAGCAGCGTGAAGTGGTGATTCGCCGCTTCGGTCTGCGTGGTCATGAAAGCTGTACGCTGGAGGAGGTGGGGCAGGAGATCGGCTTGACCCGCGAGCGCGTTCGGCAGATTCAGGTCGAAGCCCTTAAGCGCTTGCGCGAGATCTTGGAAAAGAACGGCCTGTCGAGTGACTCATTGTTCCAGTGAGCGTGATGACGAACATCCAACCCGGCTTCTGCCGGGTTTTTTATGAGCCGCTATCCTGGGCAGTCATCAAGTTACGGTGTATTTGCGCCGTACTGGATGGTGTTCTTGATCACTTATACGAGAGCATCTGTAAGCCATTGCTTACAGGTTGCGTAAGCGTTTGGTGCGTGGCTTGGTCGGTCAGATGCCTGTTAAAAATATAACTATATGATTTATATAAATTATATATTTTTATTTGGCAGGTTCAGGTGATGCCGGCTACATTTCAGGCGCTTGTTAGCTCGGTAAAGATCGCTAGTATTACACCTGTGCAGACGGATAAGCACAGGTTGTCAGGATGGCAATCAGGACATCGCAAGGCGCGATTCATCAGGATGATGGGCTGGGAAATACAGGGACTAGGGACAAAAGAGTGGGCGGTTAATACCGCCCCTTTTTTTGCCTGTAGAAAAGTAAAAACCCGCGCAAGGCGGGTTTTTGTGCAATCGAGGAGCCTGTACTAGCGCTCTAGGTATTGCAGCTTGTCCTTCACGCCATCCCACTCTTCGGCGTCCGGCAGGGACTCTTTCTTCTCGGTGATATTCGGCCAGATTTCCGCCAGATCGGCGTTCAGCTCGATGTACTCCTGCTGATCTTCCGGCACTTCATCTTCAGAGAAAATCGCTTGTGCGGGGCACTCAGGCTCACACAGTGCGCAGTCGATGCACTCATCCGGGTGAATCACCAGGAAGTTCGGGCCTTCGTAGAAGCAGTCCACCGGGCAGACTTCTACGCAGTCGGTGTATTTGCATTTGACGCAGTTGTCGGTAACGACGAAGGTCATGTCTGATTCTCTCCTCGGGCGCCAGCCTGCCCCGTTCTATGCGGGCTTTAGCGGCTAGGGGGTGGTGGCCACGGCTCAGGCTTTAAGTCGGGCAGTCGTAAAAATGCGCGCGATTCTAACAGTTCGCGCGCAATAGCGTTAGAAGCGTGTCTTCCATGTATATAACAGTTCCAGCGCTTTGCGCGGAGTCAGATCATCGGGATTGATCTTGCGCAATTCTTCCTGCAGTGGATGCGGCAGGCTGGCGAACATATCACTCTGCAACGGTGCCGCAGTCTGACCTGGCTGTGTGGCGGGTAACTCATGCGGCAGACTAGTGGTTTCCAAGCGTGCCAGATGCTCGCGGGCGCGCAGGATGACCTCATTCGGTACGCCCGCCAGTTGTGCCACGGCCAAGCCGTAGCTCTGACTGGCTGGGCCAGGCAGTACATGGTGGAGGAATACGATGCGCTCATTATGCTCGGTGGCGTTGAGGTGCACGTTAGCCACGATGGGCTGGCTTTCCGGCAGCACGGTTAGTTCAAAGTAATGGGTGGCAAACAGGGTGTAAGCGCGCAGCTTGGCCAGCTGTTCAGCTGCCGCCCAGGCCAGTGATAGGCCGTCGAAGGTGCTGGTGCCGCGGCCGACTTCGTCCATCAATACCAGGCTGCGCTCTGTAGCGTTATGCAGAATATTGGCGGTTTCGCTCATTTCCACCATAAAAGTCGAGCGGCCACCGGCCAGGTCATCGCTCGAACCGATACGGGTAAAGATACGGTCAACCAGCGATAGCTCGCAGCTTTTTGCCGGGACGAAGCTGCCGATGTGCGCAAGCAAAACGATCAGTGCGGTCTGGCGCATGTAGGTGGATTTACCACCCATGTTCGGTCCGGTGATGATCAGCATGCGCGTGTCATCGTCCAGGCTCAGGTCGTTGGCCACAAACGGCGTGGTCAATACTTGCTCAACCACCGGGTGACGACCTTGATCGATGCGCATGCACGGCTCATCGACAAAGCGCGGGCGGTTCAGATCCAGATTCAGCGCGCGCTCAGCCAGGTTGCTCAGTACGTCCAGTTCGGCCAGAGCGGCAGCACTGTCCTGTAGCGGGCCGAGGTGGCTGATCAGGCGCTCCAGCAACTCGTCGTAGAGTAATTTCTCGCGAGCCAGGGCGCGGCTCTTGGCCGATAGCGCTTTGTCCTCGAACTCTTTGAGTTCGGGGGTGATAAAGCGCTCAGCGCCTTTCAGGGTCTGGCGGCGGATATAGTCTGCCGGAGCAGATTCAGCCTGTTTGCTCGGTAGCTCGATAAAATAGCCGTGTACACGGTTGTAGCCGACCTTGAGGTTGGCCAACCCGGTGCGGGCTTTTTCGCGGGTTTCCAGGTCCATCAGGTACTGGCCGGCGTTTTCGCTGAGCGACTGCAATTCGTCCAGTTCGGCGTCGTAGCCGGTTTTCAGCACGCCGCCATCGCGAATCACCGCCGGCGGATTGTCGATAATCGCTTTTGCTAGCAGCTCGGCCAGTTCCGGGTAGGTGCTGACGCTCGTCGCCAGACTGGTCAAATGAGGCGCTTCTAGATTGGCCATGGCCATTTGCAGGGTCGGTAACGCGGCCAGGGCATCACGCAGGCGCGCCAGGTCACGTGGACGGGCGTTGCGTAGGCCGATTCGCGCCAGAATACGCTCTAGATCACCGATTTCTTTGAGCTGCGGCTGCAGGGTTTCGAAGCGATAGCGCTCCAGCAAGCAGGCGATCGACTCCTGCCGCGCTTCGAGAATGGATTGGTCGCGCAGCGGGCGGTTTAGCCAGCGGCTCAGCAGGCGGCTGCCCATGGCGGTCTGGCAGCGGTCAACGACCGACTGCAGGGTGTTTTCACGCCCGCCGGCCAAGTTGATATCTAGCTCAAGATTGCGCCGGCTTGCGCCGTCGAGAATCACTGTATCGTCCAGGCGCTCATGACGCAGGCTGCGCAGGTGCGGCAGGGCAGTGCGTTGAGTTTCCTTGGCGTACGCCAGCAGACAGCCCGCTGCGCCGATGGCCAGCGTCAGGTTTTCACAACCAAAGCCCTTGAGGTCCTGGGTGGCGAATTGTTGGCAGAGGCTTTTGTGCGCGGTGTCGCGTTCGAAATCCCACGGCGCACGGCGTTTTGCGCCCCGGCGCTTTTCGGCGGGCAGGTTTTGTGGCCAATCATCGGGGATCAGCAGCTCAACCGGATTGAGGCGCTCAAGTTCGGCCAGCAGGTTCTCCCAGCCTTTGATCTCCAGCACGCTAAAGCGGCCACTGGTGATGTCCAGCACGGCCAAACCGAACAGACGCTCATCGCCCAGTACGGCGGCCAGCAGGTTATCGCGCCGCTCATCGAGCAGTGCCTCATCACTGATGGTGCCGGGGGTGATAATGCGCACCACCTGGCGTTCTACCGGCCCCTTGCTGGTGGCCGGGTCGCCTACCTGCTCGCAGATCACCACGGACTCGCCAAGTTTGACTAGCTTGGCCAGGTAGCCCTCCAGTGAGTGGAAGGGAATCCCGCACATGGGGATGGCCTGCCCCGCGGATTGGCCGCGGGCCGTCAGGGTAATATCCAGCAGTTTGGCGGCCTTTTTTGCGTCCTCGTAGAAAATCTCGTAGAAGTCGCCCATGCGGTAGAACATCAGTTGATCTGGGTGCTGATTTTTCAGTCTCCAGTACTGTTGCATCATGGGCGTGTGAGAACTGAGGTCGCTTTGGCTCATCGTTTTAACTGTCCGGCTGAATCGCAAAAGCGCCTAGTGTACGGTATCGGCCTGGCTGGCTTTAACCCCGGAGTGCAGATGACTGTGAATGAGCAAACCCTGACCCGCCTGGCGACCGAGTTGGGCGAGCAACTGCTGGCTGCTAAGGCTCAGGTTACGACGGCGGAGTCTTGCACCGGCGGCGGCATTGCTGAAGCCATTACCCGGGTTCCGGGCAGTTCGGCCTGGTTTGAGGCTGGCTTCGTAACCTATTCGAATAAGCAGAAGAGCCGACAGCTCGAGGTGCCTGAAAGTCTGTTCACCACCGTTGGCGCGGTGAGTCAGGAGGTTGTCGAAGCCATGGTGCGCGGGGCTCAGGCCAATAGCGGGGCGCGTTTTGCCGTGGCGGTCAGCGGTGTAGCCGGACCCGATGGCGGCACGCCGCAGAAGCCGGTTGGGACTGTATGGTTGGCTTGGGGCGATGGCGAGCAGCTCTTCAGCGTGCGCCGGCAGTTTTCCGGTGACCGTGGTGAAGTTCGCCGACAAACGGTTGAGGCCGCTCTGGCTGGGCTGTTGCGCCTGTTGGCGCAAGAAAATCCAAGCCCGGGGTAGGCGGGCGACTTGCCCTGTGGAATAATACTGTCTACTTATACAGTTGTTGGTGGCCGCTAGCTGGCCCTTCTTGATTACGTGAGGACTTAAATGGACGAGAATAAGAAGCGCGCCTTGGCGGCTGCCCTAGGCCAGATTGAAAAACAATTCGGTAAAGGCGCAGTGATGCGTATGGGCGATCACGATCGCCAGGCCATTCCGGCCATCTCCACTGGCTCGCTGGGTCTGGATATCGCGCTGGGCATTGGCGGTCTGCCGAAAGGCCGTATTGTCGAAATCTACGGCCCTGAGTCCTCGGGTAAAACGACGCTGACCCTGTCGGTTATCGCTGAAGCGCAGAAACTCGGTGCCACCTGCGCCTTCGTTGATGCTGAGCATGCGCTCGATCCCGAATACGCCGGCAAGCTGGGTGTGAATGTTGACGACCTCTTGGTGTCGCAGCCGGATACCGGTGAGCAGGCCCTGGAAATCACCGACATGCTGGTGCGTTCCAACGCCATCGACGTAATCGTTATCGACTCCGTGGCAGCACTGGTACCGAAGGCCGAAATCGAAGGCGAGATGGGCGATATGCACGTCGGCCTGCAGGCTCGTCTGATGAGTCAGGCGCTGCGCAAGATCACCGGTAACATCAAGAATGCCAACTGCCTGGTGATCTTCATCAACCAGATCCGCATGAAGATCGGCGTGATGTTCGGTAGCCCGGAAACCACCACCGGTGGTAACGCGCTGAAGTTCTACGCCTCGGTTCGTCTGGACATCCGCCGTACTGGCGCGGTGAAAGAAGGCGACGAAGTGGTCGGCAGCGAAACGCGCGTCAAAGTGGTGAAGAACAAAGTCGCACCGCCTTTCCGTCAGGCGGAATTCCAGATTCTTTACGGTAAGGGTATCTACCGTAACGGCGAAATCATCGATCTGGGTGTGCTTCACGGTTTCCTCGAAAAATCCGGAGCCTGGTACAGCTATCAGGGCAGCAAGATTGGTCAGGGTAAGGCCAACTCGGCCAAGTACCTGGAAGACAACCCGGAAATTGCTCGCACCGTTGAAGGCTTGATCCGCGAGAAATTGCTGGTGGCAAGCCCTTCTGTTAAGGCCAACTCGACAGCCGGTGACTTGGCTGACGCTGACGCCTGATTGGTTTGTCCATGTCCACTGTTCTGGATAACCCCGTCGCAGTGCGACGGGCGGCCATGGATCTACTGGCGCGGCGCGAACATGGCCGCGTCGAGCTGACACGTAAGCTGCGCAGCCGTGGTGCAGCAGACGAATTGATTGACGCGGCCCTCGACCGTCTTGCGCAAGAGGGCTTGTTGTCTGAAGCGCGCTACCTCGAAGCGTTTGTCAGTTATAAGGCGCGTGCCGGCTATGGGCCGCTGCGTATCCGTGAAGAACTGACGCAGCGCGGCTTGAGCCGCGGCGATGTCGAGCAGGCCTTGCGTGACAGTGGTATCGACTGGCGTGAACACCTGCAGGAAACCTGGCAGCGCAAGTTTGCCGGTGAACTGCCGCGTGATGTGCGCGAGCGTGCCAAGCAGGGGCGTTTTCTCAGCTATCGAGGTTATCCGCCCGAGTTGATTGGGCGTTTGCTGCGAGGGGCTCTGGACGATTAAGCGGCAGCTAGTTTTTGCTCGGTCAGCCTGTATCAATCCTTACGTTTTCCCATTACCTACTTCTACACGCCGATGATGCAGCAGTACTGGAGGCAAATGCTTTCTGGACTGAAACCCGTGTGGCTGATTTTTCCTGTTAGCCGGCTGAGCCGCGATTACCGATAGCCTGCACGCAGGCTATCGGCTGGGCGACAGATCAGGCGTTTTCCGCCCAGTTGTGTGGCTGATTGATCAGGTCGAGCAATTCGCGCAGGCGCCCATGATTGCGGCCGTTGAAGGCAAAGGCCAGGCGCGTCATGTGGCAAAGCTCGGGTTCGTCCTGCTCCGATTCACAGTACGCCTGCTGTTGGAAATCACCCTCCGTACACAGGTCGTGAAACGCTTTATTGAGCTGCTGCATGGCGGCTTCACTCAGCGCATGGTTAAGGCGGATAACAAAGCGTTCCTCGAGCCAGCGGCTCGAGTGGAAGTTGCTGTAAAACTGAGCGATTTCTTCGGCCGCCTCTTCGGCGCTGTGCGCCAGGCGCACGAGATGCATATCACTGGGCATGATGTAGCCGTTGTCCTGCAGTTGTTCACGGATAAACGTCAGGGCGCTGGTCCAGAAGGTGCCGCCAGGCTGGTCGAGTAACACCACGGGTACCAGCGGGCTTTTACCTGTCTGGATCAGGGTCAACACTTCCAGCGCTTCGTCGAGCGTGCCGAAGCCGCCGGGGCAAAGCACCAGGCCATCGGCTTCCTTGACGAAGAACAGCTTGCGCAGAAAGAAGAAGTGGAAGGACAGCAGGTTGTTGCTGCCTTGCACGGTGGCGTTGGCGTTTTGCTCGAAGGGCAGGGTGATATTAAACCCCAGGCTGTTTTCCAGGCCTGCGCCCTCATGGGCGGCCGCCATGATGCCGCCACCTGCACCGGTGATGACCATCAGGTTGTGCTTGGCGAGCGTCGCGCCAAGGTCGCGGGCCAGGCTGTAAATCGGGTGATCGGTTGGTGTGCGTGCCGAGCCGAATACGGTCACCTTGCGCCGCCGTTTGAACTGCTCCAGCGCGCTGAAGGCCTGCTCCATTTCGCGCAGGGTTTGTTGCATGATCTTGGCATCCCAGCGGTTGCGATCCGCTTGGGCCATGCGCACAACCGTGCTGAGCATGGCCTGGTAGAGCTTGATGTTGGGGCTGTTGGGGGGCGCGGCCAAGCTCGCCAGCTCTTGCACTTTACTGTTCAGGTCGACGCCGCTGATCTGAAAATGCCGGGACAGGTAATCGTCCGATTCATCGGGCATACAACTTCTCCTTTTGGTTGCCGGCTGAGGCTCGCGTTACCGCTTCAGCCATGCCCCGAGTATGCCTGGCAGCTAACGGTTTGTGCGCCGAACACCGCGTGGGTTGTCAGGGGCTGCTCGCATCAGAGGGCGATTTGTTCGCCAGGCTCTGGAATATTCGCGATCCAGTTCAGACGCTCACGCAAGGCTAGCTGCAACGCCTGCGTCTTCTCAAGCTCACCGTGCACCAGATACAGCTCCGGGTGGTGCTCAAAATGACTGACCCAATCAATGAGTTGCGATTGCCCCGCATGCGCCGAGAAGCCGCCAAGGGTGTGCACCTTGGCTTTTACTGCGATGCGCTGATGGAGGACTTTGACGCTCTGTGCACCATCGACAATGCTGCGCCCGAGGGTGCCCTTGGCCTGGAAACCTGGAAAAATAAGGTGGCAGTCTTCGCGCCAGAGGTTGTGCTTGAAGTGGTGGGCGATACGCCCGCCGGTGCACATACCGCTGCCTGCGATGATGATCGCGCCGCTTTTAATCCGGTTGATTGCCATTGAGTCTTCCGGGGTTGGCGTGCAATGCAGGATGGGCAGCCAGTCTTCAATGCGCTTAACCTTTTTGGCCGCCAGCGCCGCGCGGTCTTCGGCGGCGAACTGGTCCTGGAAGCGTGAGTAGATGGCATTCGCCCTTATGGCCATGGGGCTGTCGAGAAATACCGCCTGCTGCGGCAGGCGCCCCTCTTGATAAAAGCGCCCCAGGTAATAGATCAGGTCTTGGGTGCGGCCAACGGCGAAGGAGGGGATCAGCACGTTGCCGCCATCGCGATGGGCTTGCTGGAGGATTTCCGCCAGCTCGTCCAGGGTGTCTTCGCTGCAGCGGTGATCGCGATCGCCGTAGGTTGATTCCAGCAGCACCACATCAGCTTGGGTCAGCGTGCTGGGGTCTTGCATCAACGGCGAGCAGGTGTTGCCCAAGTCGCCAGAGAACACCAGGCGGCGAGTCAGGTGATGGTCTTGCACTTCTATTTCGACAATCGCCGAGCCGAGAATATGCCCGGCATCGTGGAAGGTCACATTGACCCCCTTGGCCACTTCGCGGTTTTCGCCGCAGATCATCGGGCGGCGCTGGCTCAGGACTTGCTCAGCGTCAGCGGTGGTGTACAGCGGGTGGATCGGAGGTTTGCCCATGCGCGCCCGCCACTTGTTTTCCCACTCAGCGTCTTTCTCCTGGATAAACGCGGCGTCGAGCAGCATCAATTCCATCAGCTCGCAGGTCGCATCCGTCGCGAAGATCGGTCCGCGGTAACCTTCTGCCGCCAGCTTGGGCAGTAAGCCGGTATGGTCAATGTGCGCGTGGGAAATTACCACGGCGTCTAGCGTGTGCGGGTCAAAGGCAAACGGCGCGCGGTTGCCGTCTTCCTCTTCGCGGCGTCCCTGGCGCATGCCGCAATCGAGCAAAACCCGTGCACCGTCACGGCTTTCAATCAGGTAGCAGGAACCGGTGACTTGTTGAATCGCGCCGAGGAAGTTGAGCAGGGCCATGGCTAATCCTTGAAGGAGTTGAATGGGTCGTGCTTAAAGCTGTCCTAATAAGCGGACGAGGGTGTTGATACAGGTCAGCATCTGCCTAAATCCCTTGCGCTAGGGTCTGTTGCCGTTTCATCGCGAAACACGTTGCAGCTCCAGCCCGACCGCGACTGTCACGGAAAAAAGCCTGAACGTTGTCAAACCATTGGAGCCCTCTATGACCCAGCTATTCCCCAGCGCCAGCGAGTTGGCCGAGCATGCCCGCCTTGAGCCGGACTTTGCCGCTTGGCAGCGCGGTTATGGCCCGTTACAGCATAGTCCGCAGACGTGTGCGGCGGTGTACCGCATGGCCCACCAATTGGTGCAGGCGGGGCTGCAGGTGGACCTGGCGAGTGTCTACCGACACTTTCACGCGCTGGATCGGCTGAGCGCGGCGGGGATGTGGTTGGTGGTGCATATGACCTATGCCCAGCGCGTACGCCTCGACGGTGTGGCGCTTGTTGCAGAGGACTTCAAGGCCTCACCCGAGGGCCATACCGGGGGAGCGCTGAATATGGTGCCGGCCTATGCCGGCTACCTGGCGCTGAATAATCTCACCGGGGAAACCCGCGGCTGGTTGATGGGGCAGGGCCATTGTGTCGCGGCCATTGAGGCGCTCAATCTGCTGACGGCTAATCAGCATCCAGAACAGGCCGAACGTTACCCCTGTGATGAGGCCGGCATGAGCCAGCTGGTAGCGGATTTCTACAGTTATGCGCAGAACGCCGCCGGTCAGGTCAGCGCGCCGCTGGGCAGTCACGTTAATCCGCACACGGCGGGTGGTATCGCCGAGGGCGGCTATCTGGGCTTTGCCGAGCTGCAATATGCTCATCTGCCATTGCCGGGCGAGACGCTGGTGGCGTTTCTCTCCGATGGCGCGGCCGAGGAGCAGCGCGGCAGTGATTGGATGCCACGTTGGTGGCGTGCTGAAGATTGTGGCTTAGCGCTGCCAGTGATGATCGCCAATGGCCGGCGTATTGAACAACGCACTGAGCTGGCGACACCTGCCGGGCTGGATAATTTCCGCGAGCACCTGCGTCATTGCAGCTTTGACCCCGTGAGCTTCGATGGGCGCGACCCGGCGGCTTTTGTGTGCGCTCTGTGGGAAATGGAGCAGCGCACGAGCCACCGGGTGCAGGAACTGCGTGACGGTGTGCTGAATTACCCGCTGCCGATGCCCTATGGCATTGCTGAAACGCTGAAAGGCTTCGGCTTCTATGGGGCCGGCAGCAATGCCGCGCATAACCTGCCGTTACCCGCCAGCCCGCATAGCGATGAGGCCGCGCGTGCGCTATTCAATCAACATGCCGCGCCGCTGTGGGTCGCCCTAGATGAGCTGCGTGCCGCCTGCGCGATTTTTGCGGCGCGAGGCACGCGGGCGCTGGAGCGGGACAACCCCTTGGCGCAGCGCCAGCCGTCATTGGCGCAGCTGCCTGCGCTGCAGTATCAGCAGCGCGCCTGCTCGCCGATGCTGGCCCTGGACCGATTCTTTGTCGATCTGGTGCGTGCTAACCCGCAGCTGCGCCCACGGGTCGGCAACCCGGATGAGCTGGCCAGCAACCGTCTTGGTGGTGTGCTCGAGGCGCTCAAGCATCGTGTTATCGCGCCGGAAAGCCCGCTGGAAGCGCTCGATGGCGCGATCATCACTGCGCTCAACGAAGAGGCGGTGGTATCTGCCTGCCTGGCCAATCAGGGTGGCCTGAACCTGGTGGCGAGCTATGAGGCCTTCTGCGTGAAGATGCTCGGCGCGGTGCGTCAGCGCATCATCTTTGCTCGGCAGCAGAAAGAAGCTGGGCGTCCGGCCGGTTGGCTGGGCTGGCCGCTGGTGGCCACCTCACACACCTGGGAGAACGGTAAGAATCAGCAGTCGCATCAGGACACCACCTTCTGCGAGGCCTTACTGGGTGAAATGAGCGACATGGTCCGGGTGGTGTTTCCGGCTGACCATAACTCGGTATTGGCGTTGTTGCCGGGCATCTATCAGGCACGGGGGCAGCTGGCATGCATGGTGATTGCTAAACGCGAGCGGCCTTATGTCTTCAGCCCTGAGCAAGCCGAACAGTTGGCGCAAGACGGCGCTCTACTCGTGGCCGAGAAACCCGGCGCGCAACCTGTGCTCTTGATCGCCACCGGCAGTTATCAGCTGGCGGAAATGCAGCGTGCGGCTGTTCGTCTCAGTGAGGCCGGTTGCGCCTGGCGTTTGGTTTATCTGCAGGAGCCCGGGCGTTTCCGTGAGCCGCGTGACCATTGGGAAGCGGCTGGGATGACCGCTGCCGAGCGGGTTGAGCAGTTATTCCCCGCCGCCTGTTCACGGCGCGTGCTGCTCACCCATATGCGCCCGGAAGTGGCGCGCGGGCATCTCTGGCCGCTGCTGGGTGAGGGTCGTCAGAGTCGCGTGTTGGGCTACCGCAATCGCGGCGGCACGTTGGATGAGCCAGGCATGTTGTTCGCCAATCAGGCCAGCTGGGGGCATGTGCTGGAGGTTGCTGCAGGGTTACTGGATAAACCACTGGGCGAGTTGCTCAATGCTGAGGAGCTCGCGGCGGTGCAGGGGCATGGTGACCCGCGCTGCCTGCTTTAGCCCTGGGGCGTGCGCGACGCTGGCGATTAAGCCGTGTCGCGCGAAGCCAGTGGTTGCGACTTAGAGGCCGCAGTCGGCTTTACTGAAGCGCTCGGTGGTCACCGGGCGGTTGCTTTTGTACTCGCTGAACTCATAACGCAGCACCGCACCGCGTGCCAGCAGCTGGCGATAACCGTTATTGCGGCACACGCTGTTGGCCAGTTGCGCGCGCACTACATCGGGGTTGCCGCGCATCTTGGCGGCATGTTCGCTGCGCACGCTGAGGTGGTTGACCAGCTCACTGCCGTCAACGGTATAGCCTTGATCGAGAATGTCTTCATTGATTGCCCGTGGTGTACCCACGCTGCTTTCGCGCGCGACTTGTTCCAAGGCTTTACTCAGTTCAAAGTCTTTAAGGGTGGCCGCCTGTGCAAACAGCGGCAGGCTCAAGGCCAGGGTCAGGCTGGTCAAACGCAGCATGGGATTCTCCAAAGTCGTCTCGACTCCTCTGACCGGCAGTCGCCGGTAGAGGTTCAGTGGCGCCTATCTTACTCGTCCGCAGGCTCTTGCGCTGTTGCCGGCGCTGGCGGCGAAAGATGTATGGTTGAATACGCCGTGGCGGGCTTTGTTAGACTGCCGCGCTTGTCGACCCAGGATCACCCATGCCGTCCTTTTTCTTCTGTCAGGTGAATGCCTGATGAGCCACGCTGTCGCGCGTTTGCGGGCTGCGCGGATTGCCCGCAGTGCCAAACCTTTTCTCGCCCGTGGCAGCCGCTCGGTGCGCTGTGATAATTGCCGCTTGGCGGTGACCCATTGTCTGTGCGCCTGGCGGCCACGTATCGCAGCCCGCTCTGCGGTGTGCTTGTTGATGCATGATGTCGAAGCGCTCAAGCCGAGCAATACCGGTTGGCTGATTGCCGATGTGTTGGCCGATACCTCGGCGTTTGGCTGGTCACGGGTGGAGGTCGATGCTGACCTGCCAGCATTGCTGCGCGACCCGCAGTGGCAGCCTTATCTGGTGTTTCCGGGTGAATATGTGGCCGCCGAGCGGGTGGTCAGCGAGGTGCGCCCGGAGAGCGGCAAGCGGCCGCTGTTTGTGCTGCTGGATGCCACCTGGAGCGAGGCGCGCAAGATGTTTCGCAAAAGCCCTTACCTCGATAGCCTGCCGGTGCTGAGCCTGCAGGCCGAGCAGCTGTCACGCTACAAGCTGCGCCGCTCCAAACGTGACGATCACTTCTGTACTGCGGAAGTCGCGGCCCTGTGCTTGGAACTGGCGGGTGACCAGCGCGCCGCTGATGGTTTGAATGCCTATCTGGATGTTTTCAGCCAGCACTACCTGGCCGCCAAGGCGCCGCGGGCGGTAACGCTGGATGATCCTCTGCACGATCGCCTGCGCGAGTTTCTCTAGTCGCCCGGCGTCATCAAGCGGTCTTGCCGAGCCCGGATAACCACAGGCTCGGCAGCGCAGGGTTTAAGCGGCCTGATGTGGGGCCAGTTTTCTTGGCCACAGCTGCGCCAATAGCATGCCGGCGAACATCAATGCACAGCCGAAGTAGCCGCGCAGCTCCAGTGATTCGCCTAGCAGCCAGGCCCCGGCGATGGCGGCGAATACCGCCTCCAGCGAGAGAATAATGGCGGCGTGGGAGGCGATGGCGTCTTTCTGCGCCACCACTTGCAGGGTAAAGCCGACGGCCACGCCAATCACTCCGCCATAGAGAAGTGCAGGGCCTGCTGCGATGATCGCGTGCAGCTGAATTTCTTCAAAGATCAGCGCCAGCACCAGGCTGATTACTGCGCACGTGATGAACTGCACCAAGGCCAGGCGCAGTGGATCATGACGGCCGGCAAAGAACCCCACCAGCAGCACATGCACGCCCCAAACGAAGGCGCCGGCCAGTTGCAGCCAATCGCCGGAGGCCACATGAAAACCCTCACCGACGCTCAGCAAGAACATCCCGACTACCGCCAGGCAAGCTCCCAGCCAGATACCCAGGCCGGTCTTGTGGCCGATAAACAGTCCGAGTAGCGGCACGACAATCACGTACAGCCCGGTGATAAAGCCGGAGTTAGTCACGCTGGTGAACAGCAGGCCAACCTGCTGCAGGTTGATCCCCAGCGCCAGGGCCAGGCCCATGAGTACGCCGCCGCGCAGCAGCTGACGGTTTAACGGTACGACCGCAGCAGTGCTGCGGGTACGGCTCTCCAGCAGGCGCAGCACGGGCAGCAGAATCACCGCGGCCAGCGCAAAGCGCAGGCCGGTATAAAGGAACGGTCCGATCGAATCCATGCCCAAGCGCTGGGCGACAAAGGATGAGCCCCAAATCATGGCGGTCACTAGCATCAACAGGTCAGCGCGCAGGGCGTGGCTTCGCATTTCAGGCTCTCGTCGGCAAAGTTGCGAACTGTGCCGCAAAGCATCGTGCTTGACCACCCCGTCAGCGCTCGGCATGCTGGTGCGCTTTTCTGCGATATCAGGTTTGCTTGCGCGGCAACCCTGCGCCCTGCACGTACTGTTCCGAGCCTTGGACATTACCCCTGGCGGGTATCCACATAACAAAAACAGGATTCACCATGGCCGCATTTGAAATCCTTATTGCCGATGATCACCCTTTGTTCCGCAGCGCCTTGCAGCAGGCCCTGACGCTGGGGCTGGGCCCGGATGTAAAGCTGGTTGAAGCGGCCAGCATTGCCGAGCTTGAGGCCTGCCTGGCAGAGAAAACCGATTGGGATCTGGTCCTGCTAGATCTCAATATGCCGGGTGCCTACGGGTTTTCGGGTTTGGTCTTGCTGCGTGGGCAATACCCGCATATCCCGGTGGTGATGATTTCTGCCCAGGAAGAGCCGACCATCGTTGCGCGTTCGCGGGAGTTTGGGGCCAGCGGCTTTATTCCCAAGTCCAGCCCGCTGGAAACCATTCAGCAAGCTGTGCGCCTGGTACTCGACGGTGAAGTGTGGTGGCCGCAGCAGAGCCCGGAAGCGATTGCCTTGTCGGCCGAGGCGAAGGCCGCCAGTGCCGGTTTGGCCAGCCTCACGCCACAGCAGTTCCGCGTGCTGACCATGGTGTGCGACGGTTTGCTGAACAAGCAGATCGCTTATGAGCTGAGCGTGTCTGAAGCCACGGTGAAAGCCCATGTCACGGCGATTTTCCGCAAGCTGGGTGTGCGAACTCGCACGCAGGCGGCGTTGCTGTTGCAGCAGTTGGAATCGATACCCTCTAACTGAAGTGCTTTTATCCACGGCTTGGCGTAGCCTGCCGGGCTTCTCTGCACATGGTCGTGATGATGTCGCCATTCAAAGGCCAAACGGGCCTTAAACGTATTCTTAATGCCACCGGTTATTCGTTGGCTGGCCTGCGTGCTGCATTCACTGGCGAAGCCGCATTCCGCCAGCTGCTGTTGATCAACCTAGCGCTGGTGCCTGTGGCGTTTTTACTGGATGTCAGCCGCGTCGAGCGCGCGTTAATGGTTGCTGTGTGCCTGCTGGCGCTGATCGTTGAGTTGCTCAACTCGGCGGTAGAAGCGGCGATTGATCGCATCTCGCTGGAACTGCACCCGCTGTCGAAGAACGCCAAGGACATGGGCAGCGCCGCCCAGTTTATTGCCCTCAGCCTGATTGCCCTGGTGTGGGCGATTATCCTGCTCGGTTAATTCTCAGCTCAGGCGATGGTTGGCAGAACAATCTGATCACTGCGCGTGACTCCGGCAGTCAGGGCACGGCACAGCTCGATAAATTCACGCATGGCGGCGGTTTGGTACTTCTGTTTGTGCCAGATAAAGTAGAACTGCCGGCGCAGGTCCAGCTCAGGTGTTTCCACCGCCACCAGGCTGCCGCGGCGAAACGCATCACGCAGCGCCAGGCGGGAAATACAGCCAATCCCCAAGCCCGATTCCACCGCCCGTTTGATCGCTTCAGTGTGCTCCAGCTCCAGGCGGATATTCAGGCCGCTGCGGTGATGACGCATGGCCTGGTCAAAGGTCAGGCGGGTGCCAGAGCCCTGCTCACGCAGTATCCATGCCTCGTGGGTCAGCTCTTCCAAACTCGCCTCGCGGCGTTGTGCCAGCGCATGCTGCGGCGCACAGAACACCACCAGCTCGTCTTCAACCCAAGGCTGCACCTCAATGTCCGGGTGCTGGCAATCCCCTTCGATCATGCCCATGTCCAGCTCGTAGTGGGCAATCTGCTGCACCACATAAGCCGTATTGTGCACCTGCAGCGTGACCCGGCACTCGGGGTGGCGTTGCATGAAGTTACCGATCAGCAGCGTGGCTAGATAGTTACCGACGGTCAGGGTGGCGCCGACATTTAGCGAGCCAAAGCCGCTCTTGCCGCCCAGCAGGCGTTCGATCTCCTTGGCCTGGTCGAGCAGGGCGACGGCCTGGGGCAGTAACTGCAGACCAAGGGCATTAAGGCGCAAACGTTTGCCAGCGCGGTCGAACAGTTGGCAGTCGGATTGACGCTCCAGTTCACTCAGTGAGGTGCTGGTCGCCGATTGCGACAGGGCCAATGAATCCGCCGCTCGCGAGACGCTTTCCTGTTGGGCTACGGCGACGAAAATTTGCAGTTGCCTGATCGTAAATCGCATATCTATATAACCGATAACCTATATCTTGATAATCAAGTTAACAGATATTGAGTCGCTCATTACAATGCCCCGCAATTGCGCCAAAGCGCGCTGGCTACATTACCTTCTGCGGAGCCCCGAGCATGAGCAACCTTAACGCTGAGCGTATTCTGAGTGTTCATCACTGGAACGATACGTTGTTCAGCTTCAAGTGCACCCGCGATCCGGGTCTGCGTTTCGAGAATGGTCAGTTTGTGATGATTGGCTTGCAGCAGGATAATGGTCGCCCGCTAATGCGCGCTTACTCGATTGCCAGCCCGAATTGGGAAGAGCATCTGGAGTTTTTCAGCATCAAGGTGCCGGACGGTCCGCTGACCTCGCAGCTGCAGCATCTGAAGGAAGGCGACGAGATCGTCATCAGCAAGAAACCCACCGGCACCCTGGTGCTGGATGACCTCAAGCCGGGTAAGCACCTGTATCTGCTCAGCACCGGCACGGGTCTGGCGCCTTTTATGAGCGTGATTCAGGACCCGGAAACCTACGAGCGCTTCGAAAAGGTCATCCTGGTTCACGGCGTACGCTATGTGAATGAAGTGGCCTACCGTGAGTTCATCACCGAGCACTTGCCGCAAAACGAGTTCTTTGGTGAGGCGCTGAAAGATAAATTGATTTACTACCCAACGGTGACCCGCGAGCCGTTCGAGAATCAGGGCCGTCTGACTGACCTGATGCGCAGCGGTAAGCTGTTTCAGGACATCGGCCTGCCACCGATCAACCCGCAGGATGACCGCGCGATGATCTGCGGCAGCCCGAGCATGCTCGACGAAACCAGCGAGGTGCTGAACGAGTTCGGCTTGCAGGTTTCTGCGCGCATGCGCGAGCCCGGCGACTATTTGATTGAGCGGGCGTTCGTCGAAAAGTAAGCGCTTAACCACACTAAAAAGCCCGCTAATCAGCGGGCTTTTTAGTGTGTGTTCCACTCATCTGCTGGGCGCTCTGAGAGCGGTTGCCGCCGTTCTGCTTGGCCATATACATGGCGTTGTCGGCATGCTGCAGCAATTGCTGCTCATCCAACGCGTGCTGCGGGTACAGGGCAATGCCGATGCTCGGCAGGATGGTCATGCTTTGCTCATGCAGCGTGAAGGGTTGGTTGAGGCTCTGGCGAATTTTCTCGGCCACCGCATTGGCATGCTCGGCTGAAGAAAAGTCCTCAAGCAATATGACAAATTCATCGCCGGCAAAACGCGCCACGGTATCGACCTCACGCAGGCATTGCTGGATGCGCTGCGCCACGCCTTGCAGCAAGAGGTCACCGGCAGCATGACCGAGGGTGTCGTTGACCTGCTTGAACTTGTCCAGATCAAGAAACAACACCGCCACCTGCGACTGCTCGCGGCGCGCACGCGCCAGGGCGATCTGTAAACGGTCGCGCAGCAGTTCGCGATTAGGCAACTGAGTCAGCGCGTCGTACTGCGCCATAAACTGCAAGCGGTTAAGCATTTGCTGGCGCTCTATGGCCGTTGCAACCTGAGTCGAGACGAACTGCAGGAGTTCTTGCTCGTCGTCGTTTTGAGCAGTATTGCGCACGATTAACGCGCCGATCACGCCTTTATGCGATTGCAGCGGCACGCCTAGCCAGTATTGCCTCGCTGAGTCGCTTGCAGGCGCTTCGCTGGCTGATGTGTGCAACAGGGTTTTACCTGCCTGAATGACGTCAGCACTCAGCGTGGCGATATGCACGTGAGCGGCGTCGTGGTGCTGTTCAGGGGAGAGGGCGGGGTAGGGAAAGGTTAGAGCGTCGTGCTGTTTATCGTAGAGTGCAACTGAGAAGTTAATGGCAGGCAGTAGCTCGTCGATGATTAAGTGCACCTGCTGAAACAGTGCAAGTAAGTCTTTTGCCGAGTGCGCGACCTCCGCGATGCCATACAGCGCCGCCTGAATCGCTTCGCTGCGCTTTCGGGCCGTGATGTCATGGGCGACTGCAACGCGCACCTGATCATCTTCCGACCAGCGTGCTGACCAGAGAATGTGTACCGTTTGCCCATCCTTGCGCAGGTAGCGATTCTCGAAATGCGGTTTGTGTACCCCCTGCATAATTTCCGCGGCGGCTTGCAACGTTTTTACCCGATCATCAGGGTGCACCATGTCGATCATGGGCTTGCCGATCATTTCGTCTGCGTGGTAGCCAAAAATACGCTGACAGGCCGCGCTGACGAAAACAAAGCGCCCGCTTTTGTCCACGACGCAGATGGCATCGAGGAGCAGGTCTATAAGGTTTTCGGTGGGGGCGTAGCGGCTGAGTGGCATACGTTCACAATAAGTCGGTGCGTGGTATAGGCGGGGTAAGTCGACTAGTGGCCTTTTGGCAGTATAGCCGGCATGTCCAACTGCATAACAGGAAACGCTTTTTTATCCGGGAGTGCAATGTCGCTACACATTGGCCCGTCTGCCCTTAGCTGAGCATCAACTCAACTAAGGGCGCATCGTTCAAGCAACCGACTACGGCGTTAATGCGCGTTGCTGAAACGCTGCCCGGAGATGGCTGGATGGTAGATCGGCTGTACCTTATTGCCGGCAGGATCGAGCAGGTGGAAGCTGTGCGCGCCATCACCGTGGGCGAATGGCCGGTCGAGCAAGGTCACGCCCTGTTCGTTGAAGTAGTGGTACCAGGCATGGAGCTCCTCGATGCTGTCGACGATAAAACCGTAATGATCGACAGCTTGTTCGCCATTGCTGGGAACAAAGGCGCGGCCAAGGGAGAGGTTGTCATTGCCGCAGGTCAGGTAAACCAAGTCCGGATTGGCGCGATGCAGCACCTGCATGCCGAGGATGTCCACGTAAAAGCGTTCGCAGGCTTCCAGGTTGGGTACGAGCAGGGCGATATGGCGTAAGCCGTTGAGGCGACCGGGACGTTCGAGCATCTGGGAATCCTTTTTTTGTATACATTTAGCTTTAAAATATAAGACAAAATAAGCTTCTGCTGCGAGTCTTCCGCCTCCAGATGCAAAGAGGTGAGGCCTTCTCTGTCGCCGTCAGCCGGCCAACATCACATCCAGCACGCGGATGCAGCCAGGCTGCGGGTAATGCCAGTGCACGTCGACATCCCAGAAGCGCACGCCGTAACGGCGCTCGGGGGAAGGCTGCTGATAGGCCGGACGCGGGTCCTGGGCCAGGCATTGTTCGATCAGCTCGACCAGGGGCTCAGCCAGGCGTTGGGCGTGCGTGTGGGCCTGGGTGAGTGCACTGTCCTGCCAGCTGACGTCGATCAATGCTGGTGCGCTGTCGGCAATGCGGTTGTAGGCGCCAGCGACGCTATCGGCATAGGGCACGTAGGGTTTGATATCCAATACCGGGGTGCCGTCGAGCAAATCAATACCGGAGAGCCAGAGCTTGCCCGGTTCGACCTTGTCCAGCTTGACCACGGACTGGCCAATGCCGTTAGGGCGATGGGTGGCGCGGGTGCTGAATACCCCGACCGATTGGTTACCGCCCAGTCGTGGCGGGCGCACCTTGAGCCGTGGTTTATCTTCCAGGGCTTGGTGAAACAGGAACAGCAGCCAGACATGGCTGACTTGTTCCAGGCCTTGTACTGCATCGCCATTATCGAAAGGTGCACACAGTTCCAGCACGCCGCGGGCGGCGGGGGCGAGCTGAGGCTGACGCGGGATGGCGAACTTCTCCTTGAAGCAGGAGCGGACAAAACCGATGGGTGAAACAGAATAAGACATGGCGGCGTGATCGAGTGAAAACGCCGCCATAGTACCCGACTAGAGGCTAAAACCACCGTCGATGGGGATGATTGCGCCAGTCATATAGGCGCCAGCGGTACTGGCCAGGCTGATCGCCAGGGCGGCCATTTCTTCTTCACGGCCCCAGCGCTGCATTGGAATTAATGCCGTGTCTTCAGCCATGGCCGCCTCATCGCCAGCAATGTGTTGGGTCATCTTGCTGGGGAAGCGTCCCGGCGCGATGACGTTCACGTTGATGTGATCGCTCACCAGTTCGCGTGCCAGCATCCGTGACAACTGGTGGAGTGCGGCTTTGCTCGGGCCGTAGGCGTAAGCGTTTTCGCCGTGCGAGGTGATACCGGCGACCGAACCGATGTTAATCACCCGCGCCGGATTAGCCGCGCTACCGGCCTTGCGCAGCAGGGGCAGTAATTGCTGTATGCAGCTGAACACCGACGTGACGTTGAGTTGCATGACCTTTTCCCAGCCCTTGGCTGGGTAGCTCTCCAGTGGCGCGCCCCAGGTGGTGCCAGCGTTGTTGACCAGAATATCCAGGCTGGCGATCTTCTCTGCCAGTTGCTCGGCCAAGACCTGCACGCCTATTTCGCTGGCCAGGTTGGCGGCGATGCCATGGCAGGTGCCAAAGGCTGACAACTCGGTGGCGGTTTGTGCGCAGGCTTCGCCGTCACGGGCGCACACGTAAACGGTTGCGCCCGCTTCAACAAAGGCTTTGGCGATCATCTTGCCGATGCCGCGGGTGCCGCCAGTAACCAGGGCGGTGCGACCTTGCAGATCGAAATAGGGGTGCATGGCAATTCCTCAGGGGGATGAATGCCACCAGCCTAATCGTGCGCCTGCCGTGCGGCAGGCACTATTGCTCTTGGAAATACTCGGCCATGCAGGGCGCATGGCACAAGACTGAGTTATTCGCCGCGTACGCGCAGGGTAAGGCCCTTGAGGAAGTTACGCAGGAATTGATCACCGCAGGCGCGGTAGTTGCTATGGCCGACTTTGCGGAACAGTGCGCTCATTTCCGGCTTGGAAACCGGGCAGTCGACGCTGTTCATGACCGCATGCATGTCGTCTTCTTTCAACTCGAACGCCACGCGCAATTTTTTCAGCACGATGTTGTTGGTGATTGGCAGCTCGAAAGGTTGGCCCGGACGGCTGTCATCTTTGCCACGTTTGAAGTACACCAGGCCATCGAGAAAGTGCGCCATCAACTCATCGTCGCAAACGGTAAAACCCTCTTCATCATCCTTTTTCAGCAGCGGGCTGAGCTCGGCTACGCTGATTTTTTTGCCGCTCAGCTGGAAGATTTCGGCCATCTGCGCATCGCTGATGTTGAGGGTGTAGCGCAGGCTGCGCAGTATGTCGTTATTAAGCATGGGGTGATCCTGAAAAGGGCTGATGCACAAGACGCATCAGCTAAAAAATTAGAAACGTTCTTTGCCGGCCAGGTAGCGCCACTGCCCAGGCGGCACCTTGCCCATCGACACGCCGCCGATGCGGATGCGCTTCATGCTCAGTACCTTGAGGTCGACACTGTTGCACATAAAGACAAGCTGGCCGGGCAGTGGATTCTTCAAGGCGAAGCGTAGGCGCGTTTCGTTCTGCCAGCTGACTTTGCACGGCGGCAAGGCCACGCCGTTAAAAATCAGGCCCTGAGCCAGGCGCTTGAGTTGGCTGGCGCTCAAGGTGCCGATGACCTCGACCACATATTCCTGCTCAAGCTTGTTCAGGTCTTCTTTGAGCTTGCGCTCGATGCGCCAGTCCTGAGTCAGCACGTGCAGGCCATCAGCACCGGCTTGCAGCGGCGCGCAGCTATTCAGGCGGGCGAAATGACTTTTCAGTGGGCGGATGCCGCTGGCGTCGTCTGCCCAATGGTTAGCTGCGCCGATGCTCTCGATGGCGCGATCGGGGTAGTGCCCGGCAGGTACGTTGAGCAGCAGGGTAACCGGCTCGCTGGGGGTGAGCACGGCATCGGCGAGTAACTCGACGCGTTGCTCGCTGACTTTGAATTGCGGCTCTTCGACGACCACGCCGTCCACCGTGACCCAGCCGCCCTCGATATACAGCTCGGCCTCGCGGCGCGAACAGCCGATCACTTCAATCAGGCGTTTGGACAGGCGAACAGGCTCGGTCATAAAAAGCAGTCATCAAAAAACAAAGGGTCGCTATTGTAACTGTCCGTAGCGGCTATGCACGGAAGATCAGGCGGATGGCGACGATAAATCTGCTGCCTAGTGGAAATGCTCCGGGTCTGACTTTTTACGCGGCAATAAAAAACCGCCCGAGGGGGCGGTTTTTTATTGCGCGGGTGGTTAGCCGCCTAGGTACGCATCGCGTACTTTAGGGTTGGTTAGCAATTCTTCACCGCTGCCCTGCATAACGATTCGGCCGTTTTCCAGCACGTAGCCACGGTCCGCGAGCTTGAGCGCCTGGTTGGCGTTTTGCTCGACCAGGAACACCGTCACGCCATCTTTGCGCAGCTGTTCGATGATGTCGAAAATCTGCTGGATGATGATCGGTGCCAAGCCCAGCGACGGCTCATCGAGCAGCAGCAGGGTTGGCTTGCTCATCAGCGCACGGCCGATGGCGAGCATTTGCTGTTCACCACCGGACATGGTGCCAGCGCGCTGGGCAAAGCGTTCCTTCAGGCGCGGGAAGAGCAGCAAGACCTTGTCCATCTGCTCCTGGTTATCGGCTTTGCTGCCGAAGAACCCGCCCATTTCCAGGTTTTCCTCCACGGTCAGGCGGGCGAACACGCGGCGACCTTCTGGGACCACGGCAATGCTCTTGCGCATGATCTCGGGGGTGTCCATGCCGATCAGTTCTTCGCCTTGGTAGCGAATACTGCCGCTGCTGGCCTGTGGGTTGCCGCACAGGGTCATCAGCAGGGTCGACTTGCCCGCCCCGTTGGCGCCGATCAGGGTGACGATCTCACCTTGACGGACTTCAACGTTGACGTCGTGCAGTGCCTGGATCTTGCCGTAGAAGGTGGAAACGTTCTCGAAATACAGCATCACGCTTCCCCCAGGTAGGCTTTGATCACGTCCGGGTTCTCGCGGATTTGCTCCGGCGTACCGTCCGCCAGGGGCGTGCCCTGGTTGATCACATAGATGTGGTCGGAAATGCTCATGACCAGTTTCATGTCGTGCTCAATCAGCAGCACGGTCACGTTGTGCTTATCGCGCAGCATGCCAATCAGCGCTTTGAGGTCGTCGGTTTCGCGCGGGTTGAGGCCTGCAGCGGGTTCGTCGAGCATCAGGATGCGCGGGCGGGTCATCATGCAGCGGGCGATTTCCAGGCGGCGTTGCTGACCGTAGGCCAGGGTGCCTGCCGGGCGGTTGGCGAACTCGGTCAGGTTGACCTGATCCAGCCAATGCGCGGCGTAATCCATAGCCTCGCGCTCGCTTTTGCGAAACGCCGGGGTCTTGAACAGTCCGGAGAGGAAGTTGGTGTTGAGGTGGCGATGTTGCGCCACCAGCAGGTTTTCCACTGCGGTCATGTCTTTGAACAGGCGCACGTTTTGGAAGGTGCGGACTACACCTTTGCGGGCGATCTTGTGGCCCGGTAGGCCCTCGATGCGCTCGCCATCCAGGCTGATGCTGCCCGCGGTGGGCTGGTAGAAGCCGGTCAGGCAGTTGAACACGGTGGTCTTGCCGGCACCATTGGGGCCGATCATCGACACCACTTGCTTCTCTTTCACGGACAAACCGACGCCGTTGACGGCCAGCAGGCCGCCGAAGCGCATGGACAGGCCGCTTACTTCTAGAATCGGGCGGCTCATCGTTTCAGCTCCAGGTGTGGACGTTGCATGGGCAGCAAGCCCTGCGGACGCCAGATCATCATGAATACCATCAGCGCACCGAACATCAGCATGCGGTACTCGCTGAACTCACGCATCAGTTCGGGCAGCAGAATCATCACCACGGCAGCGAGGATGATGCCGAGTTGCGATCCCATGCCGCCCAGCACGACGATGGCCAGAATGATCGCCGACTCGATAAAGGTGAACGATTCCGGAGTCACCAGCCCTTGGCGCGCGGCGAAGAAACTGCCGGCGAAACCAGCGAAGGTCGCGCCCAGGGTGAACGCCGAGAGCTTGATGATGGTCGGGTTCATGCCCAGCGCGCGGCAGGCGATTTCGTCCTCACGCAGGGCTTCCCAGGCCCGGCCAATCGGCATACGCAGCAGGCGATTGATCACGAACAGGGTCAGCAACACCAGCAGCAGAGCGATCAGGTAGAGGAAGATCACCTTGTTGATCGAGTTGTAGGCGACGCCGAAATACTCGTGGAAGGTTTGCATCCCTTCGGCCGCGCGGCGCTCGAACGACAGGCCGAACAGCGTCGGTTTGTCGATGTTGCTGATGCCGTTGGGGCCGCCGGTCAGCTCGGTCATGTTACGCAGCAGGATGCGGATGATCTCGCCGAAACCGAGGGTGACGATGGCCAAATAGTCACCGCGCAGACGCAGCACCGGGAAGCCGAGGATAAAGCCGAAGAATGCCGCCATCAGGCCGGCAATCGGCAGGCACACCCAGAAGCCCAAGCCGTAGTAGTGCGACAGCAGTGCATAGCTGTAGGCACCGACCGCGTAGAACCCGACGTAACCCAGGTCGAGCAAGCCGGCCAAACCCACCACGATGTTCAAGCCGAGGCCGAGCATTACGTAGATCAGGATCAGGGTGGCGATATCCACCGCGCCGCGCGAACCAAAGAACGGCCAGGCCAGGGCGACCATGATCAGGCCAAGGATGATCCAGCGCTGGGTCGAGGGCAGGGTGAGGAAGTTGCTCGCCTTGCTCGGCACGCTCGGCAGGCTCGGTACCTGGTTCCAGGCCGCACTCAGTTGGCTACGGAACAATTGCCAAAAGAACATGGCGATGGCGCAGCCGGCGATGGTCCAGATAATCGCCGGGCTGGCGCCTTGCACTTCGAGCTTGATGCCGACAGTCGTCAGCTTCAGGCCGAGTACCGGATAGGCCACGGCCAGCACCAGCAGGGCGCTGAAAATCGCGGTCTTGAGGTTTTTGGTGATGGCAGTACTCATACTTTTTCAACCTCCGGACGACCGAGGATGCCCGTAGGACGGAACAGCAACACCAGCACCAATAGGCTGAAGGCCACCACATCCTTGTATTGGTCGCCGAAAATGTCGGCACCAAACGCCTCGGCCAGACCGAGTAACAGGCCGCCGAGAACCGCGCCCGGAATGCTGCCGATGCCGCCCAGTACCGCGGCGGTGAAGGCCTTGATCCCGGCGAGGAAGCCCAAGTGGGGGTTGATCACGCCGTATTGCATGCCCAGCAGCACCGCGGCGACACCGGCCAGGGCTGCGCCGATGACGAAGGTCAGGGCAATGATGTTGTTGGTGTTGATGCCCAGCAGGTTGGCCATCTTCAGGTCTTCTGCACAGGCGCGGCAGGCGCGGCCCAGGCGGGAGCGTGAGATGAACAGGGTCAGGCCGAGCATCACGAAGAAGGTGACGACGAAAACCAGCACCTGCATGTAGGAAATCACCACGCCATTCATCGCGCTTTCACCAAACACGAAGTTGCCGGGCAGCAGGTTAGGGATGGCTTTGTCTTTTGAATCCTGGGCCAGCAGCACTTCGTTTTGCAGGAAAATCGACATGCCGATGGCGGAAATCAGCGGGATGAGACGGTTACCGCCGCGCAGTGGCCGGTAGGCGACCCGTTCGATGCTATAGCCGTAAGCACTGGCAATAATAATGCTGCCGGCAAAGGCGGCGATCATCAGCAGTGGCAGGCTGTCGAGCCCCAGCATGGTCAGGCCGGCAATCGCGATAAACGCGACATACGAGCCAATCATGTACACCTCGCCGTGGGCGAAGTTGATCATGCCGATGATGCCGTAAACCATGGTGTAGCCGATGGCTATCAGGGCGTAGGTGCTGCCAACGGTCAGGCCGTTAACCAGCTGTTGCAGGTAGTGATACAGATCAGGCATTGCCTAACTCCTGGGTGGCACGCAAGGCAGCGCTTAAGGCGCAGCATGCAACCGGAATTCTTCTAATAAGCAAAGCCCACGGCATGTGCAGTGGGCTTTGGGTTCAGGCGGGGAGGCTTACTTGGCTTCGGACTTGGTGCCGTCCTGGTGCCACTCGTACACCACGAAGCTGAAGTCCTTCAGGTCACCCTTCTCATCGAAGCTCAGGCTGCCAGTCGGGGTATCAAAGCTGTTGGCGCGCAGGGCTGCGGCCACTTTCGCGGTGTCGGTACCACCTGCTTTAGTGATGCCTTCAGCGATTACCTGAACAGCGGCATAGGCAGGGAATACGAACGGGCCGCTTGGGTCTTCGTTCTTGGCTTTGAACGCATCAACCAGCGCCTGGTTGCGTGGGTCCTGGTCGAACGACTTCGGCAGGGTGACTAGCATGCCTTCGGAAGCCGGGCCTGCGATGGCCGAGATTTCCTTGTTGCCCACGCCTTCAGGACCCATGAACTTGACGCTCAGGCCTTTCTCGGACGCTTGGCGCAGCAGCAGACCCAGCTCTGGGTGGTAGCCACCGTAGTAAACGAAGTCGACACCGGCTTGCTTAAGCTTGGAGATCATCGAGGAGAAGTCCTTGTCGCCGGCGTTGATGCCTTCGAACAGAACAACCTTGGTGCCTTTGCTTTCCAGTGTCTGCTTGACCGCGGTGGCAATGCCTTCGCCGTACTGCTGCTTGTCATGGATCACGGCAACAGCTTTGGGCTTAACGTGGTCAGCGATGAAGTTACCCGCGGTTGGGCCCTGCAGGCTGTCCAGGCCGATGGTGCGGAAAATCAGTTCATAACCGCGCGAGGTGATGTCCGGGCTGGTGGAGGCCGCGGTAATCATCAGGATGCCTTCGTCTTCGTAAATATCGGACGCGGGCTGAGTAGAGCTGGAGCACAGGTGGCCAACCACGAATTTAACTTCGTCGTTGACGATCTTGTTGGCCACGGCAACCGCTTGTTTCGGGTCGCAGGCGTCGTCATAAACCACGCCTTCGAGCATGGCACCGTTTACGCCGCCGGCTTTGTTGATCTGCTCGATGGCCATTTTGGCACCGATGAACTGCATCTCACCGTATTGCGCGACGGCGCCGGTGACGGGGCCTGCCAGGCCAATTTTGATGGTGTCTGCTGCTACCGAGTAGCTGGCAACGCCAGCCATGGCCATGGCGGCAAACAGTTTGGAAATCTGCTTAGTAGCCTTGTTCATAGTGCTCCACTCTTATTGGTTTTGATTGTTGTAGTTCTGGCGGCCAAAGCTGCAGAACCGGGTTGTTTCCCCGGCCATCCCCCCGGCAACTGTACCGGTGCAGTGTAGAGCGCGGCTTCGCGGCTTGGAAAGCAGCTTGCTGGGGGCAAAACCTTGGGGTGTCGCTTTAACACAACAAATGTATAGAAAAACGGCGTGTCTTTCTCGTCGCTGGCGACGTCGCGAATTTGCCAGCAGGCGGGTCGACGCTATCATGGCGGCCGATTTCTAATACAGCCATCACTAACAGGGCACCCCATGTCTGAGCTACCCATGACAGAACAACCTAGCACCCTCTATGCCAAGCTGCTTGGCGAAACGGCGCCGATTACCTGGCAGGAGCTGCAACCGACCTTCGCCCGCGGTGCGTTGTTGCTGGTAGACGCTGCGCTGGACCTGATCGATGTCGCGCAGGCGGTGGCGCAGAACGACCAGGCCAAGGTTTCCGCCTGGCTGGCGGCAGGGCAGCTGAGCCGGGTTGATGACAGCCAGGCTGAAGACCTGCAAAAGCGCGATCCAGAGCTGTGGGCGGTGGTCGTCGCGCCCTGGGTGCTGGCGCAAGAACGACTCGCGCGCGCACCGCTGCACTGAGTTGGCGCGTACGCCATGCACAAGCTGAGCAACTATGCTGGCAGCACCACGGACTGATAAGGGGAACCATCAGCATGTTTGAACCCGGTCATTTGCATCGCGCCAACAGCATTGCTACGGCTGAAATGCCGCTCTTCAGCGTCGACCTCTATTACGAGGTGCGCCAGGACCCGAGTGAAGGTCCGATGCTACACATGCGTATGCAAGGGCAGGTGGACGGCAAGGCTTTTGAAGAAGTCTTCGAGTTGCACCGTGACACCGCCTACAACTTCGCCAGTGTGGCCAGCCGTCTGGCGCATAAACATGGTTTGCCCACCAACAGCAGCCTGATTATGCGTAGCCATAGCGAGTTCGATCAGATGTTCGAGGACATTCGTGCCAAGCTCGGCGCGCACAGTGGCGAGCCGGTTAATCTCGATCACCTGCAAAAGGACGGCTTGTAAGCCGCTCATGTCGGCCAGTGCAGCAGGTCTGTGCCAACCGGTTTTCAGTCAATTCTGTGTTGGCGTGCAAAACCGTACGCCATTATGCGGGCGTTGACGGAGCAAGGCGGATGCCGGTGCAACCTAGGCTAAGATAGCGGCCTTGATTGAATTGGAGTCTGCTTATGTCTACAGCCCTTCCTGCTTTGGCCTTTGCGGGTATTGGCCTGATGGGCCTGCCCATGACCCAGCGCCTGCTGGCCGCTGGTTTTGCGCTGACGGTCTGGAACCGTTCGAGTGAGAAGTGCGCCCCTCTGCAGGCGCTGGGCGCGCACGCGGTGGCGAGCCCGGCGCAGCTCTGCGCCCAAGCCGATATCGTGATGCTTTGCTTGGCCAACACTGAGGTGGTGCGCGAGGTGGTGTTCGGCCCGGGGGGCATTGTTGAAACGGCCAAACCAGGGCAGCTGCTGGTGGACTTTTCCAGCCTGGAGCCGGCAGCCACCCGTGCGATGGCTGCCGAGCTGCATGCTCGCTGTGGCATGCATTGGGTCGATGCGCCGGTGTCCGGCGGTACCCCAGGGGCGGCCAATGGCACCTTGGCGATCATGGCCGGTGGCCGGGTCGAGGATGTTGAGCGCGTGCGGCCGATTCTTGCGCATCTTGGGCAACGCCTGACGCGCATGGGCGATGTAGGCGCAGGCCAGGTCACCAAGGTGTGCAACCAGATGATTGTCGCCTGTAATGCGCTGGTGATCGCCGAAGTGGTGGCCCTGGCCGAGCAAGCAGGTGTCGATGCCAGCCTGATCGCCCCGGCGCTGGCCGGCGGTTTTGCCGACTCCAAACCGCTGCAGATTCTCGCGCCGCAAATGGCCGAGAGTCAGTTCGAGCCCGTCAAATGGCATGTGCGCACCCTGCTGAAGGACCTGGATACAGCGGTGAAGCTGTCGCAGCAAATCGGCTCGGCCACGCCGCTCAGTGGTTTAGCCGCGCAACTGATGCGTCAGCACGGCAGCCAGGGCAATCTGGAACGCGACCCCGCAACTCTGGTGCAGCTGTACCGGGCGCCAAAGCATCAAGAGTCTCAGTCATGAAAATCGCCGCTAACCTGTCGCTGCTGTTTACGGAATTACCGCTGATCGAGCGGGTAGTGGCTGCGGCGGCGGCCGGCTTTGATGGCGTGGAAATTCAGTTTCCTTACGAGCTGCCGGCCATTCTTTTGAAGGAGGCGCTGGAGGCCGCAGGTATGCCGTTGCGGCTGATCAACCTGCCGGTGGGTGATCTGATGAGCGGCGGTGCGGGCTTGGCGGCGGTGCCTGCACGTCAGGCCGAGTTTGAGGCGGCGTTGCAGGAGGCGCTGAGCTATGCCGCTATGGTCCGCCCGGCGCTGGTCAACGTGTTGCCCGGGCGCCTGGCCGCGGGGCTTGAGCCTGAGCAGGCGCTGGCCTGCCTGGTCAGCAACCTGCGCAAGACCGCCGAGGCCTTTCAGTTATTGGGCATTGCTGTGGTGGTCGAGGCAATCAACCCACTGGATATGCCAGGGTTTCTGATCAATACCCCGGAGCAGCTCGATGCGCTGCTCAAAGCCGTTGCGCACTCTAATCTGAGCGCGCAGTACGACCTTTATCACATGGCCCGTCAGGGCTTGGATATCGCCGCGGGGCTTGCTCTGCTGGCCGGGCGTATTGGCCATGTGCAGTTTGCCGATTATCCAGGGCGCGGCGCGCCGGGCACGGGTGAGCTGCAATTCGTGCCAGTGCTAGCAGCCTTGCGTGAGCAGGGGTATCGGGGTTGGCTAGCGGCTGAGTATCGGCCGGGTGAAGCGGGTACTGGTGCCGGCTTGGGCTGGCTTAGCGAGTGGCGCGAGCTGTTGCGTGATGAAAGGTTGTCGTAATTGCGCTCAATGGCTCTTCAGGTCGCCGTCGCGCTTCGCGTATCGGGCTAGCTGAAACATGCCATGCGTGAGCTGTTTGCCGGGGCGGTCATTACCCGGCATACACAGCGCAAATAGTCACAGACAGCCTAGGTGCAAGGCTCTAGATTGGCCTTGTAGGTGCTGGACACGGCAGCTGGCTAAACGCGGCTGACGTGCTTCGATAACAATAATTAGAGATGGATCCCATGCAGCAGCAGTCCCTTCAAGCGACGAATGCCTGGCGCATTTTGTGCCTGCTTTTTCTTGCCAACCTGTTCAACTTCTTCGACCGCACCATTCCGGCGATCATCATCGAGCCAATCCGCATGGAGTGGGACCTCAGCGACCTGCAGCTGGGGTTGATAGGCACTGCCTTTACCATCGTCTATGCGATTGCCGGTGTACCGCTGGGGCGCATGGCTGATACGGGTGCGCGGCGCAAGATCATGGGCTGGGGCTTAGCTGCCTGGAGTGGCCTGACCGCCCTCAATGGGCTGGCCTGGAATTTCTGGAGTTTTCTGCTGATCCGCATGGGGGTTGGGATTGGCGAGGCCAGCTATGCGCCGGCTGCGAACTCGCTGATCGGTGATTTGTTCCCGGCACACAAGCGCGCTCGCGCCATGGGCATCTTTATGCTCGGGTTGCCACTTGGTTTGCTGTTGGCGTTTTTCACCATCGGGGCGATGGTGGCGGCCTTCGACAGCTGGCGTGCGCCGTTCTTTATTGCGGCAGTACCGGGGCTGATCCTGGCGCTGTTTATGTTCTTCATTAAAGAGCCTACGCGCGGCGCGGCTGAACAGGTGAAGTCACTGACAACGCCGGTGGATAAGCCGGTACGCAAGGTGCTGGCGATTCGCACCTTCTGGTGGCTGGTGGTCGCCGGGCTGACGTTCAACTTCGCCACCTATGCGTGCAACTCATTTATGGTGCCGATGCTGCAGCGCTATTTCCTGCTGCCGTTGGAGCAAGCGGCGATGGCTACCGGCGTTATTGTCGGTTTGACGGGCTTGTTGGGGCTGACCTTGGGCGGCTGGCTAGCCGATAAGATTCACCAGCGCTGGCAAACCGGGCGTCTGCTGTTTGCTGCGCTGAGTATGTTGATTGCCGCTGTGGCGACGGGCTGCGCTCTGTTTGCTGGGCGGGTTGAGGTCGCCGTCTTTGTGGCGTTGTTCAGCATCGGCTGGTTGTTTTCCTACAATTTTTACACCTGTGTCTACACCGCGATTCAGGATGTGATCGAACCGCGCCTGCGTGCGACGGCCATGGCGCTGTTCTTTGCCGGCCTGTATCTGCTCGGCGGTGGCCTGGGGCCCGTGGCAGTTGGGGTGCTGTCGGATCATTATTCGCAAGCGGCGATGCTCGCAGCGGGGGCGAGTGAGATGAATGAGTCCTTTAAAGCTGTGGGTCTGCACAACGCTATGTTCCTGATTCCGGTGGCCTTGTTTATGACCATGCTGGCGCTGGTGCAGGCCTCGCGGTGCTTTGTCAGCGATGCTGCGCAGATGCAGCGAGGCATGGCTGAAGCTGTACCAGCCTGACGCTTGATCCAGGCAGCAAAAGGCCCGCAATTGCGGGCCTTTTGCTGCCTGGGGTAACCCTTGGGCTTATCCGGCGACCAACACGCGGATGGCTTCCAGGCGCAGGGCGGCTTTGTCGAGCATGGCCAGGCCTTGCTCACGCAGCTGGCGCAGGGCGTCGAGTTCACTGTCACGCACGCTGGGGTTGACCGCTTGCAGGGCGATCAGACGGGCCAGTTCCTCGTCAGTCTCGGCAGCCAGGCGCCGTTTGGCTTCTTCCACGCGTTCGTTATGGCGCGGCGCGACCTTGCTTTCGCCCGCATTAATCAGCGGGTTGAGGCTGTCGCGTTGGGCTTGGACGAACTTGTTGGCGCTGGCGCGCGGCACGCTTTCCAACTGATCGTTGAGGGTTTCAAAGGCCACCTTGTGCGCCAGGTCGTTGCCATTGGCATCGAGCAGGCAGCGCAGGGCAATTGGCGGCAGATAACGGCCCAGTTGCAGCGCGCGCGGCGCCACCACTTCACTGACGTAGAGCATTTCCAGCAGCACAGTGCCGGGTTTCAGCGCCTTGTTTTTGATCAGCGCAACGCCGGTGTTGCCCATCGAACCGGAGCGCACCAGGTCCATGCCGCCCTGGACCATGGGGTGCTCCCAGGTGAGGAACTGCATGTCTTCACGTACCAGTGCCATGTCGCGGTCGTAGGTGATTGTTACGCCTTCGTCATCGCCGAGCGGGAAGCTGGCGTCCAGCATTTTTTCGCTAGGGCGCAGGATCAGGGCGTTATCGGAATGGTCTTCGCTGTCGATGCCAAAGGCGTCGAACAGCTGCTCCATATAGATCGGCAGGGCGAATTGGTCGTCTTGCTCAAGAATCGCTTCGACCAGCGCCTCGCCCTCACCGGCACCGCCGGAATTGAGTTCCAACAGGCGGTCACGGCCGGCATGCAGTTCGTCTTCCAGGCGCAGGCGCTCGGCTGTGGCTTCATCAACCAGTGCTTGCCATTCGCCATCGTCGCCGCTTTCCAACATGGGCAGCAGGCGGCTACCAAACTGGTGCTGCAGAGCATTACCGGTCGGGCAGGTGGCGAGGAAGGCATTCAGTGCCTGGTGATACCACTGGAAAAGACGCTCTTGCGGGCTATTTTCCATGTACGGCAAGTGCAGCTGGATGCGGTGCTTCTGGCCGATCCGGTCGAGGCGGCCGATACGCTGTTCGAGCAGGTCTGGGTGTGCCGGCAGATCGAACAGTACCAGGTGATGAGCGAACTGGAAGTTGCGACCCTCGGAGCCGATTTCAGAGCAGATCAGCACCTGGGCGCCAAATTCTTCATCGGCGAAGTAGGCCGCGGCGCGGTCACGCTCAAGGATGCTCATGCCTTCGTGGAACACGGTGGCGGGAATGCCTTTGCGCACGCGCAGGGCGTCTTCCAGGTCCATGGCGGTTTCGGCGTGGGCGCAGATCACCAGGACTTTGAATTTTTTGAGCATCTTCAGCGTGTCGATCAACCATTCGACGCGCGGGTCAAACTTCCACCAGCGCTGGTCTTCATCGACATCGGTCTGCGCCTGGTAGCTGACTTCTGGATAGAGGTCCGCATGCTCGCCAATCGGCAGCTCCATGTACTCGTCAGGGCTGGCCAGCGGGTAGGGGTGCAGTTCGCGGTCCGGGAAGCCCTGCACGGCGGCGCGGGTGTTGCGGAACAGCAGGCGGCCGGTGCCGTGGCGATCGAGCAGCTCACGTACCAGGCGCGCCGACGCGTCGCTGTCGCCGGCATTCACCGCGTTGAGCAGTTCTTCACCGCTGTCACCGAGGAAGTCGTGGATGGTTTTGTGCGCGGCGTCGGACAAGTGCCCTTTATCCAGCAGCTCCTGTACGGCTTCGGCAATTGGCTTGTAATGCTCGCTCTCAGCGCGGAAGGCTTCGAGGTCATGGAAGCGATTCGGGTCGAGCAGGCGCAGGCGCGCGAAGTGGCTGTCCTGGCCCAGTTGCTCGGGGGTAGCGGTGAGCAGCAGCACGCCGGGGATTATCTCGGCGAGTTGTTCGACCAGCGCGTACTCGGCGCTGGCGTGCTCTGGGTGCCAGACCAGGTGGTGGGCTTCGTCGACCACCAGCAGGTCCCAGCCGGCAGCAAACAGCGCGTCCTGGGCCTTTTCGTCTTCACACAGCCATTCCAGTGCGACCAGCGCCAGTTGGCAGTCTTCGAACGGATTGCTGGCATCGCTCTCGATAAAGCGCTCTTCGTCGAACAGCGCGACATCCAGGTTGAAGCGCCGGCGCATTTCGACCAGCCACTGGTGCTGGAGGTTTTCCGGCACCAAGATCAGTACACGATTGGCGCGTCCGGAGAGCAGCTGGCGATGGATTACCAGGCCGGCTTCGATGGTTTTACCCAGGCCCACTTCGTCGGCCAGCAATACGCGCGGGGCGATACGGTCGGCGACTTCGCGGGCTATATGCAGCTGGTGCGCAATCGGTTGCGCACGCACGCCGCCCAGGCCCCAAAGGCTGGACTGCAACTGGCGGCTGGTGTAATCCAGGGTGTGATAGCGCAGGGCGAACCACGGCAGCGGGTCGATTTGCCCGGCAAACAGGCGGTCACTGGCCAGTCGGAACTGGATAAAGTTCGACAGCTGGGTTTCCGGCAGGGTGACGCTTTCGTGTTGCGCATTCAGGCCGTGATAGACCAGCAGGCCATCGATGTCGTCGACTTCCTGTACGGTCAGCTTCCAGCCTTCGAAGTGGGTGATTTCATCGCCCGGCGAGAAGCGTACGCGGGTCAACGGCGCACTGCGCATGGCGTACTGGCGGGTTTCGCCGGTGGCCGGGTAGAGCACGGTGAGCATGCGGCCGTCCTGCATCAGAACGGTTCCCAAACCCAGCTCCGCTTCGCTGTCACTAATCCAGCGTTGCCCCGGTTCATACTGCGCCATGCTTGTCTCCCGCGTAAAAAAGCCGACTATGTTAACGCAGCGTCGGGCCTGACCAAAGGCGCAATACTGCACGTCGGGCACTTTGTGTGGTTTGGTTGCTCAAAAGTGTAGCGAGGCCGCGCTCAAGTCGCGGCCTCGCTGGCCGACAGTCTGACCAAAGGAGGGCTGAAAAATGCTGCCACCGATCCCCCATAGCCTTGCTCCCGTGACCGTGCAGAACGATGTGGTCAAACCGCGCCCGGAAATCCCGCCGGTTACGGCTGCCGCCGAAAGCGCCAAGGAAAGTGCTGTGAGCCTGGACAAACGGCATCCTCAGGAGGCCGAGATGCTGCTGCGCGAAGAACAGCGCCGGCGCCAGCGTCGCCATGGCTATACGCCCGAGGAACTGGCCGAAGGCGAGGTGGACGCCGAGGATGAAGCTGCCATTGAGGAGCTGCCGCGCCAGGGGCTATGGGTGGATGTGGAGGTCTGAGGTGTGCACACTGGGTTGTCACGTCCAGCGAGTGTGGTCCAGTGGATCTATTTGACGACAACCCCTTAACGCTACCCGATGCTGAGCTGGAGCTGCACGCGCAGTGGTTGGACCGCTCAACCGCCGACCATTGGCTGGCCGAGCTGAGTGCACAAACCCCCTGGCAGCAACCGCAGGTGCAGATTTACGGACGGCATCTGCCGGTGCCAAGGCTGGTGGCTTGGTATGGCGATGCCGAGGCCGCTTATCGCTACTCGGGCTTGAGCCATCAACCGTTGCCCTGGACACCCTTGCTGGAGCAGATTCGCGCCCAGGTAATCGCCGCGGTAGGGCAGCCACTCAATGGTGTGCTGCTCAACTATTACCGCGACGGCCAGGACTCCATGGGCTGGCACAGTGATGATGAAGCCGAGCTAGGCGTTAATCCGCTGATCGCCTCGCTTAATCTGGGCGGCACCCGGCGTTTTGATCTGCGCCGCAAGGGGCAGGGGCGTATTGAGCACTCCTTGCCGTTGTCGCATGGATCACTGCTGGTCATGCGCGGGCCAACCCAGCATCATTGGCAGCACCAAGTGGCGAAAACGCGCAGTGTCTGTGCGCCACGCCTGAACCTGACCTTTCGTTTGATCAAGCCGAGCCCATGAGCCAAGACGACAAGCTGATTGATTTCGCGGCCGAACGCGATAAGCGCATCCACGACCTGCGGGATAAAAAGCTCAATGAAATGCGCGACGCATTCGAGCAGGCCCTGCCATTGCCCAAGGGCAAGAAGAAGCCGGGCAGCAAACCGAAAAAGCGTTGATTTGACTCGGCGGCAGGCTGATTCGTTGATCTGGGTCAGTTAATCACGAGGCCATGCGGACAGCGCCGGCCCATTGTTGATCTGGATCAATTGCAGCCAACGTCCCCCTGTTACCTTGAAGCCATTCCCACACAGGCTTCAAGCAGGAGGCAACCATGTTTATCGATGTCGTAGTTCTCGCGGGTATCGGCACCGTCGGTCTGATGGTCGCCTTCTTCGTCGGTGTTGGTTATTTCATCTGGCAGGATTCGCACAAGCGCAAGCAGGGCTGAATCCGTTAGAGCAAAGGGCACGCAAGGCAATTTGGGCGACTTCGGTCGCCCTTTTTTATGGTGCGCCAGGCATGGCGCGTTGCGCGTAAGCGCAACCAGCTGGCTGTGGTGGCCACGCTGGTGACTTGGAGGTGAAAGTCCTCTACACGCCCGGCAAGGGGAAGTGTTAGCTGAACGGCAAGGGTGTCGCGGGTGACTGCGGATCTGAAGGAAGCCGAAGGCAAAATGCTGGCCTGACGAACAGGAAACGGATGAGGCGGCGTAGCGGGGCAAGACGGCCATTATCGTCAAAGCCCGATACTTGCACGGAACGCTATGACGTAGATCCGACAGGCATAAGCAGGAAGGTCACGCGAATTACCCTGGGAGATCTGCACGTTTGCCATTGTGCTACTGGGCGTCGAGAGGCGACGGGATGAGTGTGCAGAAGTCAGCCGAGGCCGTAGTAAGTGGTGAATAACCGTGCCACCAAGGGCCGAACAGGTTATGCCGTCAGTAGGCGTCAGAGTCTCGTTGAATACCGAAAATGCAGAAATTTCTCGAAGAGAAACTGTCACCCCAGGTCCCGGACGGTATCCGAGGATGACGGCTGATAGCGCAGAGGTATTGGCGGCGTCTGTGGCGTGGACGAAAGCGGAGCCGGACACGCTGATGGAGCGGGTGCTTGCGCCGCTCAATCTCAAGCGTGCGTATCAGCGTGTAGTCAGCAACAAGGGGGCGCCGGGTGCCGATGGCATGACGGTCGACGACTTGGCAGGCTACGTGAAACAGTATTGGCCGACTCTCAAAGCCAGATTGCTGACCGGCGAGTACCATCCCCAAGCGGTGCGTGCAGTTGTAATTCCTAAACCGCAAGGCGGAACAAGGCAGCTGGGTATCCCCAGTGTCGTTGATCGCCTGATCCAGCAGGCTTTGCTGCAACAGCTCACGCCGATCTTTGACCCTCTGTTCTCGGACTACAGCTACGGCTTTCGTCCGGGCCGCAGTGCTCACCAAGCTGTTGAAATGGCCCGCGCTCATGTAGCGGCGGGGCACCGTTGGTGCGTGGAGCTTGATTTGGAGAAATTCTTTGATCGAGTTAATCACGACATTCTGATGGCCCATGTGCAGCGTCATGTTGAAGATAAGCGTGTACTCAAACTGATTCGCCGCTACCTCGAAGCGGGCGTGATGTCGGGCGGTGTCGTCAGCCAAAATCGGGAGGGGACGCCGCAAGGCGGTCCTCTCTCCCCGTTGCTGTCGAACATCCTGCTCAACGAACTCGATCGCGAATTGGAACGACGGGGCCATCATTTCGTGCGCTACGCCGACGATGCGAACATTTATGTGCGCAGTCCCCGTGCGGGCACGCGAACGATGAACAGCGTTGAGCGCTTCCTGAATCAACGTTTGAAACTGACGTTGAACCGGGGAAAGAGTCGAGTAGCAGGGGCGTGGATCTGTGACTACTTGGGGTATGGGATGAGCTGGCATCAACAACCGAGGCTTCGGATAGCCACGCTGAGCCTGCGTCGCCTGCGTGACCGACTCAAAGAGTTGTTACGCGGAGCGCGGGGTCGCAAGATTAGTAATGTTATCGAGCGAATAAACCCAGTTCTGCGTGGCTGGGCGGGTTACTTCAAGCTCACCCAAGGCAAGCGGGCCTTGGAAACGATTGATGGTTGGGTGCGCCATAAGCTTCGTTGTGTCTTGTGGCGGCAATGGAAGAGACCTCTTACGAGGGCTCGCAACCTGATACTTCTGGGGCTTGACGAGGCTCGTGCCTGGAAATCAGCAACCAATGGTATGGGCGCTTGGTGGAACTCGGGAGCGCCACATGTAAATCATGCGCTACCGAAGAAGCTTTGGGATGGCCTTGGACTGGTCTCAATACTGGATACGATTAATCGGCTTAGCCGTATAACCTGAACCGCCGTATACGGAACCGTACGTACGGTGGTGTGAGAGGACGGCAGATGTGAATCTGCCTCCTACTCGATGCTGTAATTTATCCCTCAAACGGCTCAGAGCACGGGTGCCGCTTGGGGGCTGCGGGCGGACTCGACCTGCAGGTAGCTGTCGAGTTTGGCTTGCTGCGACGCCGTGGTGAACAGGCCCAGCTTGCTGCGTCGCCAGAGAATATCCTCGGCCTGCACGGCCCATTCTTCTTGGCACAAATAATCGACTTCACGGGTGTAGAGGCTGCCGCCGAGGTGCTCACCTAGATCGTCGAGGCTGCTCACGCCCTTGAGCATTATCCAGCTGCGGCTGCCGTAGCTGCTGGCCCAGCGCCGCGCCAGCGAGGTGGGCAGCCAGTCAAAACGGGCGCACAGCGCTTCGATCAAACCGCTTTGGCTGTCCAGTTGTTCGGCTCCAGGCAGCAGGCTGCTGGCCGTCCAGCGTGGGCCCATCTTCGGGAAGAAGGGCGCCAGTTGCGCCAGTGCCGACTCAGCCAGCTTGCGGTAGGTGGTGAGCTTGCCGCCGAACACTGACAGCAGCGGCGCTTCGCCAGGGTGGCCGGAGAGTGACAAGGTGTAGTCGCGGGTGACCGCCGACGGGTCATCTGATTCGTCGTCACACAATGGGCGCACGCCAGCATAGGTGTGCAGGATGTCGTCGTGGGTTAACTGCTTTTTGAAGTGGGCGTTGACCACGTTCAACAGGTAATCGGTTTCTTCTGTGCTGATCGCCACCTTGGCTGGGTCGCCTTGGTATTCGCGGTCCGTGGTGCCGATCAGGGTGAAGCGCTCCTGATACGGAATGGCGAAGACAATACGGCGGTCTTCGTTCTGCAGGATGTACGCCTGCTCGCCCTCGAACAGGCGCGGCACGACGATATGGCTGCCCTGGATCAGGCGAATGCCGTACGGCGATTCCTGCTTGAGGTCTTCACGGATAAAGCGCGCCACCCAAGGGCCGGCGGCGTTGACCAGTGCGCGTGCGCGAATCGAAAACAGGCTGCCGTCGCTGCGCTCCAGGTGGATATGCCACAGGCCTTTGCTGCGTCGGGCGCTAACGCAACGGGTACGGCTATGCACATGCGCGCCTTTTTCGCGGGCGGCCATGGCATTGAGTACCACCAGGCGGGCATCGTCGACCCAGCAGTCGGAATATTCAAAACCGCGGCTAATCTCAGCTTTCAGTGGGCTGCCCGCGCCGAAGCGCAAGCTACGTGATCCTGCCAGTTGCTCGCGTTTGCCCAGGTGGTCGTAGAGGAACAGCCCTGCACGGATCATCCAGGCCGGCCGCAAGTGGGGGCGATGCGGCAGGATAAAGCGCATGGGTTTGACGATGTGTGGCGCCATGTTCAGCAGTACTTCGCGCTCGGCCAATGCTTCGCGTACCAGGCGAAACTCGTAGTGTTCAAGGTAGCGCAGGCCGCCATGGATCAGCTTGCTGCTGGCCGATGAGGTGTGCTGCGCCAGGTCGTCTTTTTCACAAAGGAACACGGACAAACCGCGCCCAGCTGCATCGGCGGCGATCCCGACACCATTGATGCCTCCGCCGATCACGGCAAGGTCATAGACTTCAGCGAGTGGCGTGTGGCTGGCGAGACGAGTAGGCATAAGGGCACCGAAAGTCAGTATTGAACTTTTAATGTTCACTTTCGAAAATATGCTAGTCGAATATGCACAGCTTCGCCACCCCGCAATGCGCTTTCGCGCCCAGTGGTCGTCGATGTTCAACGTAGGAGTGTTGGCTTACACCAGGTCGAGCTGCACCTTGTGTTCGGCCAGCAGACGGTTGACTGCAATAGAGGGGGCTGCATCGGTGAACAGCCGATCGACCAGCGCGATTGAGCCTAAACGCACCACAGCATTACGGCCGAACTTGCTCGAGTCGACGGCTAAAAACACCTGGCGGGCGTTACTGATGATGGCCTGGGAGACCCTCACCTCCTGATAGTCGAAGTCGAGCAGGCTACCGTCTTCATCGATGCCGCTGATGCCGACCAGGGCGAAATCGACTTTGAACTGCTGGATAAAATCCACCGCCGCCTGACCCACCACACCGCCATCGCTGCGCACTGTGCCGCCGGCCAGCAGCACTTCGAAGTCGGCCTTGGTGCTGAGTTGAGCCGCTACGTGCAGGTTGTTGGTGATGATTTTCAGGCCTTTGTGCCCCAGCAACTCACGGGCAATTGCCTCTGTAGTAGTGCCGATGTTGATAAACAGCGAGGCGTGGTCGGGGATCTGTGCGGCGACGGCGGCGGCGATGCGTTGCTTCTCATCGCGCATCAGGCCGGCCCGCATGCTGTAAGCGGTGTTTTGGATGCTTGAGCTTTCACTCGCGGCGCCGCCGTGGGTACGGCGCAGTAAACCCTGTTCGGCGAGCTGGTTGATGTCGCGACGAATGGTTTGTGGCGTCACGGCAAAGGCCTGAGCCAACTCGTCAATGCTGACATAGCCGCGCTCGCGGGCAAGCTCGAGAATATCGTGTTGGCGGGGCGGCAGGGTCATAAGGGCTCCTTGAGAGTGCGCAGCATTATAGACTGGCTCGGGTGAATGTTATGGCCACCATCCATGGCGGCCACCCTACGGGCCGTCGCTGCGCGACGTTAAAAATGATTCCCGATCCTTTTTTATGGCCATGCATCCACAGCGGTTACCTTGCAGGCCTTTGCTGTGCGACGTTAATAACTGCCATAGACCGCTTTTTCGGCTAAGGTACGCCAAATTTTTCAGATTGTTTTCACATTCGAACATGACTCCAGCCATTGATCTGCTGAAAAAAGCTAAAGCGGTGCATCAGGTGCACAGCTATCACCACGACCCCAAGGCCGCTTCCTACGGGTTGGAAGCGGCGGAAAAGCTCAACCTGCCACCTGCTCAGGTGTTCAAAACCTTGCTGGCCGCCAGCGAGAAGGGTGAGTTGTTGGTCGCGGTGGTGCCCGTAGTGGGCACGCTAGACTTGAAAGCGCTGGCCCAGGCCGCAGGCGTGAAGAAAGCCGATATGGCGGACCCGGTTGCGGCGCAGCGGGCCACCGGTTACTTACTCGGCGGTATCAGTCCGCTGGGGCAGAAGAAGCGGCTGCGTACCTTTATCGATGAGTCTGCTCAACAGCTGCCCAGCCTTTACGTCAGTGCCGGGCGACGCGGACTGGAAGTGCAGCTGGAGCCCGCCGTGCTGGCGCAACTGACGCAGGCGCTGTTTGCGCCCATTGGCCGCGCCTAGCATCCCGCTCTACCACCTAATAAGAACAAGGAAATTCGCATGTCTCATTACCTGCTTGCTATCGACCAAGGCACTACCAGCAGTCGTGCCATTGTGTTCAGTGCCCAGGGGCTACCCGTGGCGCGCGCGCAGCAGGAGTTCAAACAGTATTTTCCTCAGGATGGCTGGGTTGAACATGACGGTGAAGAGCTGTGGCTGAGCACCCTTAAGGTTTGCCGCGAGGCGCTCAACCAGAGTGGTTTATGCGCCAGTGATGTGGCCGCGATCGGTATCACCAACCAGCGTGAAACTACGTTGGTGTGGGATGCGCAGACCGGCACGCCGATCCACCCGGCGATTGTCTGGCAGGATCGACGCACTGCTGATTACTGCGCTGAGCTTAAGGACGCCGGTCATGAAGCGGCGGTGTCGGCCAAAACCGGCCTGTTGATCGACCCATATTTCTCAGCCACCAAGCTGCGCTGGATACTGCACAAAGTTCCGGGTGCCCGTGAGCGGGCCGAGCGCGGTGAGTTGCGCTTTGGCACTGTGGATTCTTTCCTGCTGTGGCGTTTGACTGGTGGCAAGTCGCACAAGACCGATGCCAGCAACGCCTCGCGCACCTTGCTGTTCAACATCCATACCCAACAGTGGGATGAAGAGCTGCTCAAGCTGTTTGAAATCCCCGCCAGTCTGTTGCCTGAAGTGCTCGACTGCGCCGCTGATTTCGGCACTACCGACGCCAGCCTGCTCGGCGCCTCTATTCCGGTGTTAGGCATGGCCGGTGATCAGCAGGCCGCGCTGATCGGTCAGGCGTGCTTTGAGCCAGGCATGGTGAAAAGCACCTATGGCACGGGTTGTTTCATGATCCAGAACACAGGCAGCACGCCGGTGACCTCGAAGAATCGCCTGCTCACCACGGTTGGCTATCGCTTGAATGGCCAGGTCACCTATGCGGTGGAGGGCAGTATCTTCGTCGCCGGTGCCGCCGTGCAGTGGCTGCGTGACGGCATCAAGCTAATTAGTCACGCCCGCGATACTGAAGCGCTGGCCGAGCAGACTGGCGATGCCTGTGGGGTCTATTTGGTGCCGGCCTTTACCGGCCTCGGTGCGCCGTACTGGGACCCGAAAGCCCGTGGCGCGATATTCGGCCTGACCCGCGACACCGGGATTAAGGAGATCGTCACTGCTGGGCTGCAATCGGTGTGCTACCAGACCCGTGATCTGCTCGAAGCCATGCGCCAGGACGGCGCTGTAGAGCCCAGCGCACTGCGGGTGGATGGCGGCATGGTGGAGAACAATTGGGTTATGCAGTTCTTGGCCGACATCCTGGGTGTGCCAGTTGAGCGCCCTGAAGTCACTGAAACCACCGCGCTGGGCGTCGCCTATTTGGCCGGCCTGCAGGCCGGGATTTATACGGACCTGGCAAGCATCGCCCGTCACTGGCACCGTCAGCAGCGTTTCGAACCGCGCATGGCCGATAGCCATCGCAGCAAGCTGTATGACGGTTGGCTGGATGCAGTGACCCGGGTGCGCAGCGAGAGCTAACTCCCCTTATGCAGGCGCGGTTCGCCGCCGGGCCTGTGTCGAAACGATTGACCCCTTGGTTGTGCTGTACGGCCCATTTCCTGCTCGGCTGTAGCGGCGTTCGCGTGCCGGTTTGCGGCATGCTTGGGCATGACTAAATGATGAGGGTGGTTTTATGCAGCTCGACTTTTACCAGATTGATGCCTTCGCCCAGCACGCCTTCAGCGGCAACCCGGCGATGGTCTATCGCTTAGACAGTTGGCTTGATGATGCCCTGATGCAGCAGATTGCCGCCGAGCATAACCTGGCGGAAACCGCTTTTGTGGTGAAGGAGGGCGCGGTCTGGCATATCCGCTGGTTTACCCCATCTGCTGAAGTGCCGCTGTGCGGTCATGCCACCCTGGCGGCGGCCCATGTGCTGTTTGAGCAATATGACGAGCCGGGTGAGGTGATCAACTTCACCTGCTTGTCCGGCGCGTTGCGGGTCAGTCGCGCAGGCGCCAGGCTGGTGCTGGATTTCCCCGTGCGGCGGGCCCAGCCATGTGAGCTGCGCGCAGAGGTGGAGCAGGCCCTGGGTCTGCCTGTGCAGCGTGTGCTGGCGTTGCACGAAGGGCCGGGTATTCAGGAGCTCCTGGCGATATTGCCCAGTGAGGCGGCTGTGCGGGCCTGTCAGCCCGACATGGCCGTGCTGGCGAAATTGCCGGGGCTGGGCCTGTTGATCAGCGCGCCCGGTGAGCAGCACGATTTCGTCTCGCGCTACTTTGCGCCTGCCATCGGCATTAATGAGGACCCGGTCACCGGCTCGACCCACTGCATCCTCACGCCTTATTGGGCCGAGCACCTCGGCAAGAATGCCCTGAGTGCTTACCAATGTTCTGCGCGCGGTGGCGAGTTGCATTGTGAGCTGGCGGGGGAGCGGGTAAAGATTGCCGGCCAGGCGGTGATGGTCGCCAGTGGCCGGCTCTTGTTGCCGTGAGCTGATTAGCTGTCGCTGCTGTAGCGGCGTACACCCGATTCGCCCAGGCTGGCCTGCGTGGCAATACTGCCGGGCACCGCAAACGCCACCAGGTGATCAGCTTCCACGCGAATACCAACCTGCTGCCCCGGTTGGTGGTCGGCGTGGCTGGGGAAAATCGCTTCCAGCTGGCTGCCTGTTGGCAGTTGCAGGCGATACAGGGTGGCTGCGCCGAGGAAGGTTTTGCCGACAATTAACGCTTTTTGCGTGCTATCTGGGTCGTAAATGATGTCATCCGGGCGCAGCAAAACATCCACGGCGCTGCCGACGGGCCAGGTGTAGGCGCGGTTACCACGAATTAACCCCATTTCCGTTTGCACGGCTTCTGGGCTGAGCATCTGCCCGCGAATGAAATAGCCCTGGCCGATGAAGCTGGCGACGAAGGGGGTGAGCGGTTCGTGGTAAAGGTTGAACGGGGTGTCCCACTGCTCCAGTTTGCCTTCCTTGAATACGCCGACCTGATCGCTGACGGCAAAGGCCTCTTCCTGGTCATGGGTGACCAGAATCGCGCTGGTGCCGCGGGCCTTGAGGATGTCGCGCACTTCATGGCTCAAGCGCCGACGCAATTCACCGTCAAGGTTGGAGAAGGGCTCGTCGAGCAGCAGTAGCTGCGGCTCCGGTGCCAGTGCACGGGCCAGGGCGACGCGCTGTTGCTGGCCGCCGGAGAGTTCATGTGGGTAGCGTTTCGCCAGATGACTGAGCTTGACCATCTCCAGCAGCTCACCGGTAATGCGCTCACAGTTCGGCTGCTTACGGATGCCGAAGGTGATGTTCTCCGCCACGCTGAGGTGCGGGAACAAGGCGTAATCCTGAAAGACCATGCCGATCCGACGTTTTTCCGGCGCTAGGGTGTAGCCCGTTTTGGAGATGATTTGATCGGCCAGCTGAATCTCGCCTTCCAGCACGGGCTCGAAGCCGGCAATAGCGCGCAGCGTCGTGGTCTTGCCGCAGCCCGAAGGGCCGAGCAGGCAACCGATATCACCCGCATTCAGGTGCAGATTAAGGTGCTGCACCACTTTATGTTCAGGGTAGCCGCAGCTCAGTTCGCGCAGGGTTAGCAGGGCTGGATTCATGCGTGGTGGTACGCCGGTTCAACCAAAAATTCGAGCAGCGCTTTTTGCGCATGCAGGCGGTTCTCTGCCTGATCCCAGGCCGCTGAGCGTGGGTCATCGAGCAAATCTTCGCTGATTTCTTCGCCGCGGTGCGCCGGCAGGCAGTGCAGGAACAGCACGTCATCGGCCGCAGCATCGAGCAGGGCGCGTGTGACCTGGTAGGGTTTGAACTGGCGCATGCGTTCGGCGGCTTCTTCTTCCTGGCCCATGGAGGCCCAGACATCGGTGCTGACCAAGTGGGCGCCGACAACAGCCTGCGCAGGGTCACGCAGCACCTGTACGCGCTCGCCAGCCAGTGCCAACAAGCGGGCGCTCGGCTCGTAACCTGCAGGACACGCTACGCGCAATTGGAAATCGAATTGGATGGCCGCTTCTATATAGGAGTTGCACATGTTGTTGCCGTCGCCGATCCACACCACGCTTTTGCCTTTGATGCTGCCGCGCTGCTCCTGGTAGGTTTGCATGTCGGCCAGCAACTGGCAGGGGTGCAGGTCATCGGACAGGCCGTTGATCACGGGTACCCGCGAGTTGGCCGCAAATTCGGTCAGGGTGCTGTGGGCAAAGGTGCGGATCATCACCGCATCGAGCATGCGCGACATGACAATAGCCGCGTCGCCAATCGGCTCACCGCGGCCCAGTTGGGTGTCGCGCGGCGACAGAAAAATCGCTTGGCCACCGAGCTGAATCATCCCGGCTTCGAACGATAGGCGGGTACGGGTCGAGGCTTTCTCAAAAATCATACCCAGCACGCGATTTTTCAGCGGCTCGAACAGCACGCCGCGGTTACGCAAGTCCTTGAGCTCCATGCCTCGGCGGATCAGCCCCACCAGCTCATCGGGGGTGCAATCCATCAGCGAGAGAAAGTGTCTTGCGCTCATCGTTAACTACCTTTTGACAGCGAGGCGCAGGTTCAAGGGCCGAGTGAAATAGAAGAAACGGCAGAACCTACGGCTTAGGGCCGCACCATGCGACGAAACGGGGAAGGCGCGATCTTATAAGCAAATGGCGAGCAGGCGCAAATAGCCAACTGGCCCTGCAGCTAAGGTGCGCAGCCGTTAATTTGGGCGAGTGAGCGTCTATCGGCTGACCTGATGCAGGGCAATTCATGCGGCGAACCCTGCTGGCACAGGCTACGACCTATTGTCATAGTCTTGGCTTACCGATGCCTTGCGGTATCGAATCAGAACAAGAGGCCAGGCCATGAGCAAGTCCCTCCACCACCGTGCATGTCATCTCTGCGAGGCTATTTGCGGCCTGACCATTGAAACTGAAACCCAGCTTGATGGCTCCACGCTGATCCGCTCGATCAAGGGTGACCCTCAAGACACCTTCAGTCGCGGTCATATCTGCCCCAAAGCGGTGGCCCTACAAGATATCCAGAGTGATCCCGACCGCCTGCGTCAGCCGATGCGTCGCGTGGGTAGCGAGTGGCAGGCAATTGACTGGGACGCAGCCTTCGAGCTGGTAGCCGAGCGCTTCAGCGCGGTCCAGGCCGCACACGGGAAAAACGCCGTAGCGGTGTATCAGGGCAACCCGAGCGTGCATAACTACGGCCTGATGACCCACAGCAATTATTTCCTCGGCTTGTTGAAAACCCGCAACCGCTACTCTGCCACCTCGGTTGATCAACTGCCGCATCACCTGACCAGTCATTTGATGTATGGCCATGGCTTGCTGATTCCGATTCCGGACATCGATCACACCGATTTTATGCTGATCCTGGGCGGTAACCCGCTGGCCTCTAACGGCAGCATCATGACCGTGCCCGATGTGGAAAAGCGCCTGAAAGCCATCCAGACGCGGGGTGGCAAATTGGTTGTGGTCGATCCGCGACGCAGTGAAACTGCCGCGATTGCCGATCAGCACGTATTCGTGCGCCCGGGGCAGGATGCCGCGCTGTTGTTCGGCCTGCTCAATACCTTGTTCGAAGAAAATCTGGGGCGCAGTAGCCACTTGGTGGTGCAAGGGCTGGAAGAGGTGCGCCAGGCCATTGCCGGTTTTAGCGCCGAAGCCATGAGCGCACGCTGCGGCGTCCCTGCGGCGACGATTCGCCAGTTAGCCCGCGACTTTGCCGCCGCTGAGTCGGCGGTGTGCTACGGCCGTATGGGCTTATCGACCCAAGCCTTTGGCACCTTGTGCCAGTGGCTGGTGCAACTGATTAACTTGGTGACAGGCAACGTCGACCGGGTGGGCGGGGTGCTCTGCACTGAACCGGCTGTGGACCTGGTGGCCTCGACTTCGGGCGGGCATTTCAATCGCTGGCAGAGCCGGGTATCTGGTTTGCCGGAGTACGGCGGTGAATTACCGGTGTCTGCCCTCGCTGAGGAAATGCTTACCGCCGGCGAAGGGCAGGTCCGCGCACTGGTGACGGTAGCCGGTAATCCGGTGCTGTCCACGCCCAATGGTCGTCAGTTGGAGCAAGCGCTGGAGGGGTTGGAGTTTATGCTCAGCATCGACTTCTATATCAACGAAACCACCCGCTATGCCGACTTGATCCTACCGCCGACCGGGCCGTTGGAGCACGACCACTACGACACCACCTTTAATATGTTCGCCGTGCGCAACGTCACCCGGTTTAACGAGGCTGTTCTGGCCAAACCCGCCAATGCATTGCACGACTGGGAAATTTTCATTGGCCTGGCTAAGGCGTTTGCCGGCAAGAATGGCCTGGAACTCAAGCCGACCATGGCGCCTGAGCAGATGATCGACATGGGCCTGCGTATGGGGGCTTACGGTGACCAGTCAGCCCATAAGCTGTCCCTGGCGAGATTGCGTGAGCACCCGCATGGCCTCGACTTGGGTGCACTCAAGCCAAACCTGGGCGCACGGCTGAAAACCGTTAATCAGCAGGTGCAGGCCGCGCCGGCGGTGATCATGGCCGACCTGCTACGTTTTGCCGCGCAGCCGGTGGCCAAGACTGACGAGTTGCTGTTGATAGGCCGTCGTCATGTACGCAGCAATAACTCCTGGATGCACAACTACCACCGGTTGGTGAAAGGTAAGCCGCGCCATCAGCTGTTGATGCACCCCGCGGACTTGCAACAGCGCGGGCTAAGCGATGGCCAGCGAGTGCGGGTGCGCTCGCGGGTTGGAGAGATTGAGGTCGAAGTCGCCGCCAGCGACGAAATGATGGCTGGTGTAGTCAGCCTGCCACATGGCTGGGGGCATGCGCGGCCTGGCGTGCAGATGGCAATTGCCAGTGCACAACCGGGCGCCAGTGCCAACGACCTGACCGATGAACGGCAGCTCGACAGCCTATCCGGTAATGCCGCGCTCAACGGTGTTCCGGTGCAGGTGGAAGCCGCCTGATAGGGTTTAGTTGGCCATGGGCGCGGTAGGGAAGGCCGAGCATTGCGCTCGGCTTTTCGCTACAATGCGCCACCGCGCCGACCCGAGAGTCGGAAAGTTAAGTCCTGAGGTGCCCAATGGATATCATCGAAACCATCAAAGAGCAGATCGCCGCCAATACCGTTCTGCTGTACATGAAAGGCTCGCCGAACGCTCCGCAGTGCGGCTTTTCCTCCAAGGCTGCACAGGCTGTAATGGCGTGTGGTGAAAAATTCGCCTATGTCGACATCCTGCAAAACCCGGAAATTCGCGCCAACCTGCCGAAATACGCTAACTGGCCAACTTTCCCGCAACTGTGGGTCGGCGGTGAGCTGGTCGGCGGTAGCGACATCATGGCGGAAATGTTCGACAAGGGTGAGCTGCAGACCCTGATCAAAGACGCTGTGCAAAAAGCCGACGCGTAAGCCGGCATTGCATAAACAACAAACCCCGCACTTGGCGGGGTTTGTTGTTTATTGCGCGGATGTTTATTCGTCCATTTGCGACTGCAGATAATTCTGCAGGCCTACCGACTGGATCAGGCTGAGTTGAGTTTCTAGCCAGTCGATGTGCTCTTCTTCGGAGCAGAGGATGTCTTCCAGTAATTCGCGGCTGGCGTAGTCGCCGATGCTTTCGCAGTAGGCAATCGCCGCTTTCAGGTCGACGTGTGCCTTGTGTTCGATCTTCAGGTCACACTCGAGCATTTCCTGAGTGTTCTCACCGATCAGGATTTTGCCGAGGTCTTGCAGATTAGGCAGGCCTTCGAGGAAGAGGATGCGCTTGATCAGCTTGTCCGCATGCTTCATCTCGTCGATAGACTCGTGGTACTCATGCTCACCGAGTTTCTTCAGGCCCCAGTCCTCATACATGCGTGCATGCAGGAAGTACTGATTGATCGCGACCAGCTCGTTGCCGAGGATCTTGTTCAGATGCTGAATGACTTTCTTGTCGCCTTTCATGTCTGCGTCTGCCTTGCAGGGGAGTTAGCGTTTGATTCTGGGCTGAGGGTTTTAGGCTGTCAAACCTAAGTGCCTGAATTCAAAGTTAAATCCAATCTGAGTAAGAATGCTTAAGTTCTGCATCTTGCTGCTAAGGCATTGAATTACAGTCATAAAAAAACCGGACGCAAGGTCCGGTTCTTTTTCGCGCGGTCGATCAGGCGGCACTAAAGCTGGCTGTATAGGCCATGACTGCCTGGCTGCTTTGCACGTCGCTTAACGTTTCGCGTACCACTTGCTTGGCAAGGCAGGCGCACTTGCCACACTGGCTGGCAACGCCGAGTGCCGCACGGACATCACGGTAGCTGCAGCAGCCCTCATAGATGGCTTCACGGATCTGACCGTCAGTTACACCTTCGCAGAGACAGACGTACATAGTTAAGGCTCGTGGTGGGGCAGTGGTTCGTGTGAAGGATACTAATGATAATGAGAATGCTTGTCAAAAGTGTGTGTAGTTGACTGACAAACGGTGGTCGTCGACAGGCCTGCTTCTCTTCTCGCGCTGTACGGACCTTGCTGGGCTGAGGGTTCTGAGCCCTTCATATCGCTGCATCGTGGCATTGGTCTGGGAGAAAGCGCTGCCCGAGATCTAACGATCAAACATCGTTCCTGACGTTTATCGGCCCGCGCCGTTTGTATTTGCCGGGTGGGGGCAAAGGGCGGGGCGTGATTGCCGCTGGCATGCCTATGGGCGGAAAGCCTTTGCCGCTTTGCCGCCTATAACGACCGGTTTATTGATTAAATCATTGATAAATAAGTGAAAGGTTAAGTGGCACAGCCTTTGCATATGGTCATGCACGGAAAACAACTACGCCAATTGGCAAAGGTTTCTGACCATGAGCATCAGTTTCGATCGGGCACTCGGCATACACGAAAAGGCACTCGGCTTTCGCACCCAGCGTGCCGAGGTGCTGGCCAATAACATCGCCAACGCCGACACGCCTAACTTCAAGGCGCGTGATCTGCAATTCGCCAGCGTGTTGGCGGAACAAAGTGCCCAGAGCCAGCGCGGCGCGACCAGCCTGAATCGAACCAATAGTCAGCATATCCCGGCTGACGGTGTGACGCTCAGCGATGCCAGCCTGGCGTACCGCATGCCGATGCAGGCATCGATTGATCAGAACACCGTTGACCTGCAAATCGAGCAATCCAACTACGCAGAGAACTCGGTGCAGTTCCAAGCCAGTTTCACTCTGCTCAACAGCAAATTCAAAGGGCTGGTCAGCGCCCTGCGCGGCGATTAATAGGAGCCTGAAGCTATGTCACTTACCAGTGTTTTCAACATCGCCGGAATGGGTATGAGTGCTCAGAGCACTCGCCTGAACACCATTTCCAGCAACATCGCCAACGCCGAGACGGTCTCCTCGAGCATTGATCAGACGTATCGCGCACGGCATCCGGTGTTCGCCACCGTGTACCAGTCGGCGCAGGGCGGTGACCGTGGTTCGTTGTTTGCCGAGCAGGACAATGCCGGTGCCGGCGTACAGGTATTGGGCGTAGTCGAGGATCAAAGCAGCCTGATGCCGCGCTATGAGCCGAACCATCCGGCGGCCGATGAGGGCGGCTACGTTTACTACCCCAACGTCAACGTGGTGGAAGAGATGGCCGACATGATTTCCGCCAGCCGGGCCTTTCAGACCAACACTGAAATGATGAACACCGCCAAGCAGATGATGCAGCGCGTATTGACCCTGGGTCAGTAAGCCACCGGATTAGGAGCACGAACTTATGAGTACTGTTGGTGGCGTTAGCGCGAGTGGGCTGGATCAGTACCAGATCAAACCTGAAACGGGCGGCAAAAAAGAACTTGGTAAAAATGAGTTCCTCAATTTGCTCGTTGCGCAATTGAACAACCAGAACCCGCTGGAGCCGCAAGGTAACGGCGAGTTTATCGCCCAGCTGGCGCAGTTCAGTCAGGTTGAGGGGATCGAGAAGCTCAACACCAGTATGGGCTCCTTGGTCAGTGGCTATCAGTCATCCCAGGCGCTGCAGGCGTCTTCGCTGGTCGGGCGCAAGGTCATCGTGCCTACGGATAAGGCGGTGGTTGATACCAGTGAGAGCTTTAAGGCGAGCCTTGTTCTGCCCGTCAGCAGCAGCAACGTCTACGTGAATGTATACGACGCTTCCGGCTCGGTGGTTTCGCGGGTCAACCTGGGCGAACAGCAGGCCGGCAATGTCAGCTTTATTTGGGATGGCAAGGACAGCAGCGGCAATCTGATGCCGCCCGGCACCTACAAGTTTGAAGCGCAGGCCACCTATGACGGCGAGGCGAAGGGGCTTTACACCATGCTGCCGGCCAACGTCGATAGCGTAGTCCTTGGCGGCAGCGAGTTGATGTTGAACCTGGCGGGGCTCGGCAGTGTGCCGTTGTCGCAAGTGCAGGTTATCGGTCAGTAATTAACGGGTTTATGCGGCCGGCTGTCCGGCAAAGGAGTCTTCCATGAGTTTCAACATAGGCCTTAGCGGCCTGCGTGCTGCCACCAGCGACCTCAATGTGACCGGTAACAACATTGCCAACGCCGGCACTGCAGGCTTCAAACAGTCGCGTGCCGAGTTTGCTGATGTCTATGCCTCATCGGTATTGGGCACTGGTAAGAACCCTCAGGGTAGTGGTGTGCTGCTGGGTGATGTGTCGCAGCTGTTCAATCAGGGCAACATCAATTACACGCAGAACGCGCTGGACCTGGCGATCAATGGCAATGGTTTTTTCCAGGTAAACAACAATGGTGCCTTGAGTTATACCCGTGCCGGTTATTTTGGTACGGACCGCGAGGGTTTTATCGTCGACAACTTCGGCTATAACCTGCAGGGCTATACCACTGATGCCAATGGCGTGCTGCAGCAGGGTGTGGTCGGCAACCTGCAAGTGCAGACTGCAAGCCAGGAGCCCAAGGCCACCACCAGTATTTCTCAGGGTTTCAACCTTAACTCAACCCTCGCGAGCCCAACCAATACGCCGTTCGACCCGGGCGATCCGACTACCTATAACTCGTCGACCTCGACCAATATCTATGACACTCAGGGTAACGCCCACGTACTGACGCAGTATTTCGTCAAGGACGCTTCGAACCAGTGGCAGATGAATATTCTGATCGACGGTCGCAGTCCGTCCAACCCGGCTGCCGCAGTACCAGCGGGCACTGAGCCGGACCGCTATCAGTTGAATTTCGATGCGGCCGGGCAGATCAGTGCATTGGCGCAAATTACTGATATCACAGCGGTCCCTCCGACCACAGGGCCCGCGATAACTCCAGCAGGGCAATTTACTATTGGTACCTGGAACCCGGCTGCGCCGGATACAGGCTCACCCACAGGCTGGTCGCTCAATGGAGCGCAAAGTAATCCAGGTGGTTTTACCTTTGACATGCGTGGTTCTACCCAGTTTTCCAGCGCTTTCGCGGTCAACCGCGTCAGTCAGGATGGTTACACCACTGGCGAGCTGGCAGGGCTGGAAATCGATGAAACCGGAGTGATTTTTGCGCGCTACACCAATGGTCAGTCCAAGGTGCAGGGGCAGGTGATTCTGGCCAACTTCGCCAACGTGCAGGGTTTGACGCCGGTCGGTAAAACCCAGTGGGTACAGTCATTCGAATCAGGTGAACCGGTGCGAAACCCACCTGGCAGCGGTACTTTGGGCTCGCTGCAGGCTGGCGCCCTAGAAGACTCCAACGTCGAGCTGTCCGACCAGCTGGTCAACCTGATCGTCGCTCAGCGTAACTACCAGGCCAACGCTAAGACCATCGAAACCGAGAGCGCGATTACTCAGACCATTATCAACCTGCGTTGATAATGGCCGGCGGCAGGCAAGTGCTTGTCGTCAGCGGCAAAAATACGCCGCCGCGGTTTTTAAAAGGCTCCTTTATGGAGCCTTTTTATTTTTAAAGTCTAAATTTATCAATGGTTTATAAATATTTTTCGGATGCTGGCATAGGCATTGCTTTATACCTTGTATAGAGCAGCGGGCGACACGCCCAACTCGGAGAATAACCATGGACAAGATGCTGTACGTTTCCATGACTGGTGCCCATAACAACACCCTGGCCCAGCGTGCCCACGCCAACAACCTGGCAAACATCACCACCAATGGTTTTCGCCGGGATTTTGAACAGGCGCGTTCCATGCCGATTTTTGGTGACGGTTTACCGTCGCGGGTCTACGCCATGAGTGAGCGTCCCGGTACCGACTTCACCCCAGGCTCGTTGCAGGAAACTGGGCGTGATCTGGATGTGGCAGTGGGTGGCAAAGGTTGGCTGGCTGTGCAGGCCCCTGATGGCACTGAAGCTTACGTGCGCACGGCCAGCTTGAACGTCGATGCCCTCGGTGTGCTGCGTACCGGCAACGGTTTGCCGGTGATGGGCAACGCCGGGCCGATTGCAGTCCCGCCTGAGCAGAAAATCGAAATCGGTAAAGACGGCACCATCAGTATTCGTGCCCTCGGTGAAGCGCCCAATGTGCTGGCTGAGGTCGATCGCTTAAAACTGGTCAACCCAGATCTTAAGCAGATGGAGAAGGGCACTGACGGCATGATCCGCTTCAAGGGCCAAGGCCCGGTGCTGGCCGACGCCACCACGGAAATTACCTCGGGCTTTCTCGAATCAAGCAACGTCAATGCCGTGGAGGAGATGACGGCGATCCTATCGTTGTCCCGCCAATTCGAGCTGCAAGTGAAGATGATGCGCACCGCCGAAGATAATTCGTCGGCCATGGCGCGCGTCTTGCAGATGACCTAATTACCAGCACGCGGCGTCGGTAAATCGACGCCCGAGGAGAATCGATATGCTTCCGGCACTGTGGGTCAGTAAGACGGGTTTGTCCGCTCAGGACATGAACCTGACCACCATTTCCAACAACTTGGCTAACGTCTCGACTACCGGCTTTAAGCGTGACCGCGCCGAGTTTGAAGACCTGCTGTATCAGATCCGCCGTCAACCCGGCGGCCAGTCCAGTCAGGACAGCCAGTTGCCCTCTGGTTTGCAGTTGGGTACCGGTGTGCGCGTAGTCGGCACGCAGAAAATCTTTACCGCCGGCAGCCTGCAAACCACCGAGCAGCCGTTGGACATGGCAATTAATGGCCGTGGCTTCTTCCAAGTGTTGCTGCCCGACGGCACCGTCTCCTACAGCCGCGACGGTAGTTTTCACCTCAACTCCGATGGCCAAGTGGTGACCTCCAACGGTTATGCGCTGGAGCCCGCCATCGTACTGCCCAACGAGGTGCGCACCTTTACCGTAGGTGAAGACGGCACCGTGTCGGTGACTACTTCTGGCAACCCGCAACCACAGATTGTCGGCAACCTGCAGACCGCCGACTTTATCAACCCGGCGGGTCTGGAAGCGATCGGCAACAACCTGTTCCTGGAAACCGCCTCCAGCGGCGCTCCGCAGGTTGGTACACCGGGCTTGAACGGCTTGGGCACAACGCTGCAGAACACCCTGGAAAACTCCAACGTCAGCGTGGTCGAGGAGCTGGTGAACATGATCACCACCCAACGCGCCTATGAAATGAACTCAAAAGTCATTTCCACCGCGGACCAGATGCTCGGCTTTATTTCGCAAAATCTTTAATGGCGTAGGGCGGGTTAGGCGCGCAGCAGCGTAACTCACCAAGGTCTTCACCCAGCAGAATGCAACATCTGAGGTAATCGATATGAACCGGCTGATCATCATAAGTGCACTGCTTGGCCCTCTGGCTTTGAGCGGCTGCATGGCGCCCGCGCCTAAGCCGGACGATCCCTATTACGCGCCGGTGATGCCACGTACTCCGCTGCCTGCCGCGCAGAACAATGGCTCGATTTATCAGGCCGGTTTCGAGAATGGTCTGTTCAGTGACCGCAAGGCTTATCGGGTCGGCGACATCATCACCATCACCCTGAATGAGCGCACCCAGGCCAGCAAGAACAGCAGCAGTCAGATCAGCAAAGACAGCTCGGCCAACCTCGGCGTGCCTAATCTGTTCGGTATGGCCGTGTCGCCGAAAAATCCATTGGCCGGTATAGGTGCCTTGGGCATGACCAATGACAACCTGGGGCTGGATGCCAGCTTTGATGCCACGCGTTCGGCTGACGGCTCAGGTGCGGCGGGGCAGAGCAACAGCCTGACCGGCTCGATCACCGTCTCGGTGGCCGAAGTGATGCCCAACGGCATCCTGCTGGTGCGCGGTGAAAAGTGGATGACCTTGAATACCGGCGATGAGCTGGTGCGGATTGCCGGCCTGGTGCGCGCCGATGACATTGCCACTGACAACACCGTGTCATCGACCCGGATTGCCGACGCGCGTATTACCTACTCGGGCACTGGTGCCTTTGCCGATGCCTCGCAACCGGGCTGGATGAGCCGTTTCTTCCTTAGCCCAATGTGGCCGTTCTGAGGATGGTCAACATGACGCTGAGCAAATACCTGATTGCCGCCGCTGCGCTGTTGCTGGCTTCACTGGCTCAGGCCGAACGGCTTAAAGACTTGGCCAGTATTCAAGGCGTACGCACCAACCAGCTGATTGGCTACGGCCTGGTTGTTGGGCTTAATGGCAGCGGCGACCAAACCACCCAGACACCCTTTACCGTGCAGACCTTCAACAACATGATGGCGCAGTTCGGCATCAAGGTGCCGCAGGGCGGCAACGTACAGCTGAAGAACGTCGCGGCGGTATCGATCCATGCTGACCTGCCGGCGTTCGCCAAACCCGGGCAAACCATCGACATCACCGTTTCTTCTATTGGTAACGCCAAGAGCCTGCGTGGTGGCAGCCTGCTGATGACGCCGCTTAAAGGTATCGACGGTAACGTTTATGCCATCGCCCAGGGCAACCTGGTGGTCGGTGGTTTTGACGCCGAAGGCGGCGACGGCTCGCGTATCACCGTCAACGTGCCGTCCGCGGGGCGCATTCCCGGTGGTGCGACGGTCGAGCGGCCGGTGCCGAGCGGTTTCGATCAGGGCAACACGCTTACGCTTAACCTCAATCGTCCAGACTTCACCACCGCTAAGAATATTGTTGATCACATCAACGAATTGCTCGGCCCAGGCGTCGCCCAAGCCGTCGACGGTGGCTCGATTCGCGTCAGCGCGCCGCTCGATCCAGGCCAGCGGGTGGACTACCTGTCGATTCTGGAAAACCTCGAAGTCGAGGTCGGCCAGGCGGTAGCCAAGGTCATCATCAACTCGCGCACGGGCACCATCGTCATTGGCCAGAATGTTCGGGTGCAGCCTGCCGCCGTGACCCACGGCAGCCTCACCGTGACCATTACTGAAGACCCGATTGTCAGCCAGCCCGAAGCCCTTTCTGGTGGTCAGACGGCCGTGGTGCCTCGCTCCAAGGTCAATGCTGATCAGGAATTAAAACCCATGTTCAAGTTCGGTCCTGGGACCACGCTGGATGAAATCGTCCGCGCGGTGAATCAGGTTGGCGCTTCGCCTTCCGACCTTATGGCCATCCTGGAGGCGCTCAAGCAAGCCGGCGCTCTACAGGCTGACCTGATTGTGATTTAAGAGGAGGGCAGGCGATGGACTCTCGACTCTCAGCGGGCTTGCTTGGCGGCCAAAGCGCCGTAGACAGCGGTGCCTATAACGACTTGGGCCGTTTGCAGCAGTTCAAGGTTGGTGGCGACAGCGAAAAGAACATCAAGAAAGTCGCTCAAGAATTTGAGTCGCTGTTTCTCAATGAAATGCTCAAAGCCATGCGCTCGGCTAACGAGGCGTTCGGTGAAGGCAACTTCATGAACAGTAACGAGAGCAAAACCTACCAGGACATGCACGACCAGCAGCTAGCCGTCACCCTGTCCAATCACCAGAATGGTATTGGCTTGGCCGATGTACTGGTGCGGCAGATGTCGCAAATCAAAGCCGCCGACACCCGCCCCAACCCCTTTGCCCAGGTCAATGAGCCGGTGCCAAGCGCGCCGAGCAAACCACTGGCCAAAGTTGAGAGCAGCCGCGATGACAGCTCGCTGCTCAACCAGCGGCGCTTGTCGCTGCCAGGCAAACTTACCGACCGTTTGCTCGCCGGCATCGTGCCGCCCACGGCGGCTGCCGATAGTCAGCCGCTGGCGCAGAACGACTGGATCCCAGCTAAATCCTTCGCCGCGCCCGCCGACACTGCTCTGGGCTTGAGTGGTATGGACGCCATCACCGGTCGCCGCATTGCCCAGCCGCCGCTGGCACCGAGCAAGGCCGCGTTCGGTTCGAAGGATGAATTTATTGCGGCCATGTTGCCGATGGCCGAGCAAGCCGCTGACAAAATTGGCGTCGACCCGCGCTATCTAGTGGCTCAGGCCGCGCTGGAGACTGGCTGGGGCAAGTCAATAATTCGTCAGCAGGACGGTTCCAGCAGCCACAACCTGTTTGGCATCAAAACCCACAACACTTGGGAAGGCGATTCGGCGCGCGTGTTGACCACTGAATTCAAAGGCGGCAAGGCTGTTAAAGAGGCGGCGACCTTCCGCGCCTACGAGTCCTATGCCCACAGTTTTGACGATTACGTGAGCTTCCTGCAGGGCAACGGCCGTTACGAGAAAGCCCTGGCCACCACCGACAAGCCTGAGCAATTCGCCCGGGAGTTGCAGAAAGCCGGCTACGCCACAGACCCGCAATACGCCCGCAAGATCGCCCAGATCGCACGGCAGATGCAGACCTATCAAACAGTCGCGGCCGTTAGCACGCCGTCCACCAGCGGATGATGAATCATGGCTGACCTCCTCAATATTGGCCTGTCCGGCCTGTCCGCGAACAAAACCTCGCTGGCAGTCACGGGCCATAACATCACCAACGTCAACACGCCGGGCTTCTCACGGCAAGACACCGTACAGGCCACGCGTAACCCTCAGTTCAGTGGTGCTGGCTTTATCGGCTCAGGCACCACCTTGGTGGATGTGCGTCGTAGTTACAGCGAATTTCTGAGCGCCCAGGTTCGTAGCAGCACTGCGCTGAGCAGCGACGTGAGTGCTTATAAAAGCCAGATCGAACAACTTGACTCGCTGCTTGCGGGTTCTACCACGGGAATTACGCCGGCACTGCAAAAGCTCTTCTCGGCGTTGCAGACAGCGGCCGAAGACCCCGCGAATATCCCCGCGCGGCAGCTTGTGCTGTCTGAAGCGGAAGGCCTGTCTAAGCGGTTCAATACAGTCTACGATCGCATCAACGATCAAAATCAGTTCATCAACAAACAGATGTCGGCGGTCACCGATCAAGTCAACCGTTTGGTTACATCGATTGCCAGCTATAACGACGCCATCGCCATTGCCGGCGCCAACGGAGCGCAGCCCAACGACCTGCTGGACGGCCGTGATGAAGCCATTCGCCAACTCTCCACCTTTATTGGTGTGACGGCTGTGCCGCAGGATGACAACACCATCAACCTGTTCGTTGGCTCCGGCCAGCCGCTGGTGGTAGGGAGCAAAAGCAACAGCCTGCAAGTGGTGCCAGGGCAGGGCGACCCGACCCGATCTGAGGTGGAATTTGTCAGCGGTGGCTCGCGCCAAGGCGTTACGTCGCTGCTAACCGGCGGTGAGCTGGGTGGTTTGATCCGTTACCGCGCCGAGAGCCTTGATCCAACGCTCAACTCACTGGGGCGTTTGGCCCTGGCGGTGACGGATCAGGTCAACACCCAGTTGGGGCAGGGCTTGGACCTAAAAGGGCAAGTGGGCACGGCGCTATTTGGCGATTTCAATGACTCGGCCCTGGCCAGCTTGCGCGCTCGTGCGTTCTCGACCAATAGTGGTAATGCGCAACCGCAACTGAACATCACTGACACCAGCGTGCTGACCACCAGTGACTATCGCCTTGAAGTCGACGATGAAACGGCCACACCGCCTACGTTTAAAGCCCGTCGACTTTCTGATGGTGAGGCGGTAGATGTCACGGCAGTAAACGATGGCTCCGGCAATTACACCCTCAGCCTGACGCAATCCAATCCTCCGGCCTTGCCCAAGGATCAGGGGTTCAATGTGACCTTCAGTGCGGCCGAGTTTGCCAAGGCTGAGAGTGGTGATCTTTATCTGTTACAACCCACTCGGCGGGGCGCCACAAGCATCAGTACCACACTGGATCAGCCTGATCAGTTGGCCTTTGCCGCACCGGTGAGGTCCGAAGCCAATCTGCAAAACAAAGGCAATGGAGTAATCAGTCAGCCTGATTTGCAGTCCACCGGCACTGCTATAGATATTGTTGCCCTGAAAGCCGCATTCCCACCGCTGACCTTGACTTATAACGCTGCTGCAGGTGATTTCGGCGGTTTACCTGCAGGTGCCACCCTTACCCGTGTCGACAATAAAGGCGTACCTATTACACCCGCCCCGACACCATTGTTTCAGCCTGGGCAACAGAACAACTTCGTCCTCGCTTTGGCAGATGGTACCCAGGTGAGCATGAGCCTGAGTGGTCGGCCGGAAAACAATGACCGTTTCGACATCAGCTTTAACCAAAACGGTGTCTCCGACAACCGCAACGCCCTAAAGCTTGCCGACCTGCAAAATAAACAAACGGTGGGCGTAGACCCGACTGTTACGGGTATTGGCACGGGCGTCAGCTTTACCGAGGGTTACGGCGATATGGTCGAGCGAGTCGGCACCTTGACCGCCCAAGCGCGGCAAGACAGTGAGGCCACCGGGGCGATTCTTAAGCAAGCCACCGATAACCGTGACTCGCTGTCAGGGGTCAACCTCGATGAAGAGGCCGCCAACCTGATCAAATTCGAGCAGTACTACAACGCGTCGGCCCAGGTCATTCAAGTTGCGCGCTCTTTGTTCGATACCCTGATCAATACATTCAGATAAACGCGCGCCGCTTTACGGCGCGTACAGAACAATCCTCTAACCCCCGGCAGAGGGTTAGGGTATATGGCGGCTAGTAGCAGCCAAACACCGGATTGCGACAAGAGGCTTAAACATGCGCATCTCCACCATTCAGGCATTTAACAACGGTGTGCAAGGCCTGCAAAAAAACTACGCCAATGCCATCCGCACGCAGGAGCAGATCAGCACCGGCAACCGCATTTTGACACCCGCAGACGACCCGGTTGCTTCGGTGCGCCTGCTGCAATTGGAGCAACAGCAAAACGTCCTAGGGCAATATAAAGAGAACCTCACGGCGGCAAAAAACGGCCTGGCGCAGGAAGAAGTCACCCTCAACTCGGTCAACACCGTATTGCAGCGCGTGCGCGAACTGGCGGTACAGGCCGGTAACGGCGCCTTGAGTCAAGCCGATCGCGAATCCATCGCGGCCGAGTTGGGTGAGCGCGAAGACGAGCTACTCGGGCTGATGAATACCCGCAACGCACGGGGCGAATATTTGTTTGCAGGCTTTCAGGGCAAAACCCAGCCCTTCGTTCGTCAGGCCGATGGCAGTTACAGTTATCAAGGCGACGAAGGCCAGCGCAAACTGCAAATTGCCAGCTCACTGAGCGTACCGATTAGTGATAACGGCAAGAAAACCTTTGAAAACGTGATTAACGCTGGGCGTGTGCAGGCCGCTGTTACGGCCGCGCCGGGGTCAACGTTGCAGGTGTCGGCCCCGCTGGTGCAGGACGAAGTCGCGTTTTCCGGCGTTACCCCGTTTCCGGATAGTGGCGTTGAAGTGGTGTTCGACGTAGCACCTAACCAGAATAACTATGCGGTCTATGGGTTGCCCAGAACGGTTGGTGATACACCCTTGCCCGACGGCAGTGGCACCCTCGATGCGGATCCGGACAAGGCCGACAGTTTGGTGTTTCGCGGTGTAACGCTGAAGTTCTCGGGTGTACCAGTGGGTGGGGAGACTGTTCAGCTCACTGTCGACGCCACTCAGCAAAAACGAGGCATCCTCGATACCATTGCTCAGTTAAAAACTAGTTTGCAGAGCTCGGCCAGTGGCTTTCAGGTTGGTGATGCGGTAGCCGTTGCTATTACCAACCTCGATAACGGCATGACCACTGTGGACAGCGTGCGCGGTGAAATCGGCGCGCGCCTCAATGTGGTCGAAACCACCCAGACCGATAACGAAGACGTCGGCCTAGTCAATAAATCGGTGCAGGCCGAGCTGCGTGAGCTGGATTACGCTGAGGCCTTATCGCGACTGGCCTTTCAAACAGTAATCCTTGAAGCTGCACAGCAAAGCTACGTGAAAGTCAGTGGCCTTAACCTGTTTAACAAGCTGTAGGGTGGGTTACGTGGCGCACAGTCACCGTCGAAGTCTATCAATACGCTGTCCTGCGTCGCTAACCCACCCTGCAAAGCCTAAGACGCACGACGGTTCCTTGGCATAGCTTTGGGTTTACGCTGATCAAGCGCTGCAACAAGCTGTTTTTAAAAGCCAAAAATACTGCAAGCGTTTTTTTATAAAAAAAGCCTAAAGCTCCCGTAGCAAGCGCCGATACAAAGTACGAATGCGAACTTTATGGGTGCCTGGGCACTGCCCACCCAAGGTCGCACGCTCAGGCAAACACGCTAGTCCTTGGAGGACACCATCATGGCTCTTACAGTTAACACCAACGTCGCTTCCCTCAATACTCAGCGCAACCTGAATGCGTCTTCCAATGCTCTGAGTACTTCTTTGCAGCGGTTGTCCACCGGTAGCCGTATCAACAGTGCCAAGGACGATGCCGCCGGCCTGCAAATCTCCAACCGTCTGACCAGTCAGGTAAACGGCTTGGGTGTTGCAGTTCGTAACGCCAATGATGGTATCTCTCTGGCACAAACCGCTGAAGGTGCTCTGCAGCAGTCGACCAACATTCTGCAGCGTATGCGTGATCTGTCCCTGCAGTCGGCTAACGGCAGTAACTCCACCACTGAACGTCAGGCACTGAACCAGGAAGTAGGTCAGCTCAAAGAAGAGTTGAACCGTATTGCCGACACCACCACCTTCGGTGGCCAGAAGCTGCTAAGCGGAGAATTCGGCACCAAGCAGTTCCAGGTTGGCGCTAATGCCAACGAAACCATTGCCGTGCAGATCAACTCGTCGAGTGCTCGTGATATTGGTGCCAATCGGGTAAATCTTGGCGGTACTGGTGTTGGTGCGATTGGAGCCGCAGCACCTACTCCTGGCGCGGCTGCAATTGGCGGTGTAGCTACACTGACTATCACAGGGCCAGCTGGCACAGGTACTACGGGGACTATTGCAGCTGGCTCCGCAGCGGCTGCGGCCACGGCTGTCAATCTTCTGTCCGGCGCTACTGGCGTCAGCGCTGATGCACGCACAGGTGTCGAGCTTTCCAGCCTAGGCGACACTGGTAATGTGGCATTTACGTTGACGGGCAGTACCACTGGCGGAGCTGTTTCAGTCAACGCTGTGATTAATGATAAAACTAATCTAAGTGACCTGGCTGCTGCAGTTAACGCTCAAAGTTCAAAAACTGGTGTTACTGCAACGCTGACAAGTAATAACTCCAAAATCGAACTGATCAGTGAAAATGGCGATGATATCGTCATTGCCGATTTTAACAATTCAGGCACTACAAAAACTATCGCTCTAAATAAGATCGACTACGACGGTAAGGTGGCAACTACCGGTACTGTTACGCTGACTGGGGGAGCTACGCCAGCCACAGACACCGACAGTACTCGTGTCTCGGGGAATATCCGCTTGGATAGCAGTGGTGCCTTTCAAGTTACTAGTGCTGGTGCTGACGCCGCCACAGTTGCAGCTGCAGGCACCAACATTTCCGTGCTAGCTAAGGTGGCAGATGTAAATATCAGTACTGCATCAGGCGCGCAGAATGCTATCTCGGTCATTGATGCTGCAATCGCTGGTATCGATAAAAACCGCGCTGCACTGGGGGCTACTCAGAACCGTTTTGAGAACACCATCTCAAACCTGCAAAACATCTCGGAGAACGTATCCGCAGCCCGTGGTCGTATCCAAGATACTGACTTCGCCGTAGAAACCGCGAATCTGAGCAAAAATCAGATTCTGCAACAGGCCGGTACGGCGATTCTGGCTCAGGCCAACCAGCTGCCGCAGGCGGTGCTTAGCCTCCTGCGTTAAGCCTTACAGCGAGTTGGTTTTAACCTCGGGGGGTAGTGCTAAGCGCTACTCCCCGCTTTGCCATTTGAGGTGAGGTCATGGATATCAATGCAATCAATGGGTTACCGTCACTAAGTGCAACCGCTCGATCGTCTAGCCCAGGTAGCGCATCTCCAGCGGTTAGTACGGAGAAGTTAATTGCTGCTAAGGCCGAGGAGCCTACACCAACAGCCCTGACAGCTGAGCAAGCGCGCCAACCCGTCGAGGAGGCCATCTCTAGCATTAAGCAATTCGCCCAAAGCATTCAGCGTAATCTGAACTTTGCCTTGGATGATTCCAGTGGCAGGGTGGTGGTGAAGGTCACTGACGCAATGTCTGGTGATGTGATTCGGCAGATTCCTTCTGAAGACGCCTTGCGGTTGGCGGAAAGCCTGGAAGAAGCGCGTAGCTTATTATTCAAGGCAGAAGCATAAAGCGGTACGCTTCTTGATTGGCTCTGGTTTAACGAGAGCAAACGTCAATTTAACGACGAGGTGGTTAGCATGGCAAGCATTCCGGGTATTGGATCGGGCATCGACATCAACAGTATTGTGGGTGCCATGGTCAATGCAGAAAAAGCCCCTAAAGAGGCGCAGCTCGCGCGTCTGGAAAAAGCCTCTACCACCAAGTTTTCCGCTTTGGGCACGCTTAAAGGTGCTTTAAGCGAATTCCAGACGGCGATGAAGGACCTCAACAGCTTGGCGCTGTTTGAGAAGCGTACGGCCACTTCGTCAAATACCACGGCGGTCAGCGCTTCGGCCGAGAAAACTGCACTGGCAGGTTCTTATCAACTGGCAGTCAAGCAACTGGCGACCAGCAGTCGGGTGGCTACGGGTGCGATTCCGAGCGCCTACACTGCACCTGCGGATGGAAAGCTAACCGTCAAGCTAGGCGCTGCTGACACGGCAGGGTTGAGCGTCGACATTGCTGCTGGCGATACGCTTGAGCAAATCCGCAACAAGCTCAATACCACGCTCAAAGACAAGGGTGTCAGCGCCAATATCGTTAACAACCCTGCCGATGGAACCTCGCGCTTGGTACTCAATGCCAAAGACACCGGCGCAGGTAAGGATATTGTGGTGGCCGCCGATGCCGGGTTGGAGGCGTTGGCAGTGGACGGCGCGGTCAAGGCAGGTGCAAGTTCGGCAGGTTACTTAGGCGATCCGGCACAAAGCGCGATATTCAGTATCGATGGTTTGGAGCAAACCAGCGCCACTAATACTCTTAAAGATGTAATACCTGGCGTCACGTTCAACTTGTTGAGCAAGACTGAGGCGGATAAACCGCTCACCCTGACCGTAGGGCAGGACAAGGCCGGAGTCACCACCAGCATCAAGAAGTTTGTCGATGCTTATAACAAGCTGATAAAAACCAGCAGCGAGTTAACCAACGTTACTCAGGTTGGCGAAGGCAAACCGCCTGTAGTAGGCGGTTTGGTCGGTGATGCAACGGTGCGCACCTTGCTTTCAGGCGTGCGCAATGAGTTGGTTAATCCGGCCGGACAAGAAGGTGTTCGTGTACTGGCTGATTTGGGTATCACCACGCAAAAAGACGGCACCCTTAAGATCGATGATGCCAAGTTGGGTACAGCCATTACCGACAACTTTGACTCGCTGGGTAGCTTTTTTACCGGTGATAGCGGGTTGATGAGCCGGGTTGACAAGCGCATTGACGGCTATATCCAGACCGGAGGTGTGCTAGAGCAGCGTATGAAAGGCATCCAGACCACCCTTACTGACATCGACAAGCAGAAGGAAACACTGACTCGCCGCGTTAGCCAGCTGCAAACCCGACTGTTCGCACAATTCAATGCCATGGATGCGTTAGTAGGCAATTTAAACGCGACCAGCGACCGCCTGACCCAAGCCCTTGGCAGTTTGCCAGGTGTGGTTAAACAGAGTAATTGAGCCGTGAACAGTCCGATTGATACCTATAAAAGCGTCAAAACCAGCCAAGACGTAACGCCCTACCAGGCGGTGCAGCTGTTGCTCGATGGCGCGCTAGATCGTATTTCTCTCGCTCTGCATGCCCAGCGTGAAAACAGCCCAGATGTACGCGGCGAAGCGGTAGGTGCGACGCTATCAATCATCGGTATTTTGCAGGCCAGCCTGGATAAAACCCTTGGTGGTGAGTTAGCCGAAAATTTAGATGGCCTGTACGACTACATGACCCGTCGCTTAGCGGGCGTGGCGGTGGATAAAACCCCGCGTCGGCTTGAAGAAGTGCAAGCGCTACTTGAGCAAATTCGTGATGCGTGGGTAGCGATTGGCCCGGAAGTTGAACCGGCTGCCAGCTGAATATTTAGCGCATTTTTTCTAGATTAAGGCTCAAGCTGGCGGGTTGGCCGCCGATAACTGAAGTATTCCCGGCAAACACTGGAGTACATTCAGCATGAACGCGATGGTAGCCATGCGGCAGTATCAGTCCGTTAACACCCAGGCTCAGGCCGTTGATGCCTCACCTCACCGTTTGATCCAAATGTTGATGGAAGGTGGTCTTACCCGCATCGCCCAAGCAACAGGCGCGATGGAACGTCAGCAAACTGCGTTGAAGGGTGACCTCATCGGCAAAGCGATTGGTATAGTTGGCGGCCTTCGTGACGGCCTAGATTTGGCGCAAGGTGGTGAGTTGGCCAGCAACCTGGATAATCTCTATCAATACATGATTACCCGCTTGCTACAGGCGAACGCTCAGAATGACGCGACTGCCCTCGAAGAAGTTGCCAAATTACTGCGTGATGTGAAAGCGGGCTGGGATGCAATCGGTCAGTGATCCAGTTTGATGTTTAAAGGAATGTACTCATGACTTCGACAGTCCAGCGTCTAGAAAAAACCGGCAGTGCGCTGCGTAGCGCCTTGGCAAATCAAGACTGGGCCGCTATTGGTGAGTTGGATTTGCAGTGCCGTCAGGCTGTGGATGAAGCCATGGTTGAATCGGCCAGTGACGAAGATACGCTGCGCGCTCGCATGCAGGAGTTGCTGGAGCTTTATCGTGAGCTGGTCAGCGTTTGCCATGCCGAGCAACAGCGTTTGGCTCATGAACTGGTTCAACTCAATCAGTCGCAACAAGGCGCAAAAGTTTATCAGCTGTTTGGCTGACCCTCCCCGAGCGCGCAGCTGCGCGCTCGCATGATCTTCTGCTTTACCCCTCATGTATCTGTATGCTTTTCGAGCAAATTTCAGGCGGTTTACTGAGAAATTGGAAAGTGCACGCCATAAAATTGACATTGAACAGAAAATTGACTTTACTACCGGCCAAATACCGGCGCTGGGGCGAGTTGTATTTAGCGGCGGGTGTGTTTTTCACTCCAGGATCAGAAATTAATTATGTGGCGTGAAACAAAAATCCTCCTGATTGACGATAACAGCGAGCGCCGTCGTGACTTGGCGGTCATTCTGAATTTTCTGGGTGAAGACCACATAGCCTGTGACAGCCAGAGCTGTCAGCAGGTTGTCGCAGGCCTGGAGTCGAGCCGTGAGGTGCTCAGCGTGTTGCTGGGCGACATTACCGCCAAGGGTGGCGTGTTGGGCATGCTGAAGCAGTTGGCCGAATGGGATGAGTTCTTGCCGACGCTATTGCTTGACGAGCAGGTGGCTGCCGAGTGGCCGGAAGAGCTGCGCCGTAGTGTGTTGGCCTGCCTGGAGATGCCGCTGAGCTACAACAAACTGCTCGACTCGCTGCACCGCGCCCAGGTGTACCGCGAAATGTATGACCAGGCCCGTGAGCGTGGCCGTCAGCGCGAGACCAATTTGTTCCGTAGTTTGGTCGGTACCAGCCGGGCCATTCAGCATGTTCGGCAGATGATGCAGCAGGTGGCCGATACTGAGGCCAGCGTCCTGATTCTGGGTGAGTCGGGCACCGGCAAAGAAGTGGTCGCGCGCAACCTGCACTACCATTCCAAGCGCCGTGAAGGCCCTTTTGTGCCAGTCAACTGCGGGGCGATTCCTGCCGAGTTGCTGGAGAGCGAGTTGTTCGGTCACGAGAAAGGCGCGTTTACCGGCGCGATCACCACCCGTGCTGGGCGTTTCGAGTTGGCCAGTGGCGGTACGCTGTTTCTCGATGAAATCGGCGACATGCCGCTGCCCATGCAGGTGAAGCTGTTGCGCGTATTGCAGGAGCGTACCTTTGAGCGAGTGGGCAGTAACAAAACCCAGAATGCCGATGTACGGATCATTGCCGCTACGCACAAGAACCTTGAGCAGATGATCGAGGCCGGCAGCTTCCGTGAGGATCTGTATTACCGCCTCAACGTATTCCCGATCGAGATGGCCCCGTTGCGTGAGCGCATCGAGGACATTCCCTTGCTAATGAATGAATTGATTTCACGCATGGAGTTCGAGAAACGCGGCTCCATTCGGTTTAACTCGGCGGCCATCATGTCGCTGTGTCAGCATGACTGGGCGGGCAACGTCCGCGAGCTGGCCAACCTGGTCGAGCGCATGGCGATCATGCATCCCTACGGCGTGATTGGCGTCGGTGAGCTGCCGAAGAAGTTCCGCCATGTCGATGATGAAGACGAGCACATGGTTGCCAGCCTGCGCGATGACATTGATGAACGCGCCACGCTGATCTCAGGCTTACCGGGTGTGAGTTCGACGGCGATGCTGCCGCCAGAAGGCCTGGACCTAAAGGACTACTTGGGCAACCTTGAGCAGGGCTTGATCCAGCAGGCGTTGGATGATGCCAATGGAGTGGTTGCACGTGCCGCGGAGCGCTTGCGTATTCGCCGCACCACCCTGGTCGAGAAGATGCGTAAATACGGCATGAGCCGGCGTGATGACGAGGGGCAGGACGACTGAGGGCTTTTCCCCGCGTTCGTCAGTGACTTGGCGTTTGCTCAACCAATAAAGCCGAAGGTTTGACGCAACCTTCGGCTTTGTTTTTTAAGGCTTTGATTTTAATAGATATTTTTTCAGGCACGGGTATTGCTAACTCTCTTGCAACTGACTGTCTTATGACGGCTCGCTGCGCGAGAGAGACCCATGAACGCCAACCTGCAACGCCCCCAAAATGCTGACGAGCCCGCCGCACCTGTTGAGCAGGCTAGCCGTGCCGGCCTCGAACAGACGTTTGCCTTGTTTAACCAGATGTCGACCCAGCTCAACGCCTCCTACAGCATGTTGGAAGCGCGGGTAACCGAGCTTAAAGGTCAGCTGGCGTTGGTCAGTGCCCAGCGCATGCAGGAGTTGGCCGAGAAGGAGCGACTGGCTAACCGTTTGCAGAGTTTGCTGGATCTATTGCCCGGCGGCGTGATCGTGATCGATGGGCAGGGCGTGGTGCGTGAGGCCAATCCGGTGGCGCGTAACCTGTTGGGCCGGCCGTTGGTTGGCATGCTGTGGCGCGAAGTCATCGCCCGCAACTTTGCCCCGCGTAAAGACGATGGTCATGAAATTTCCCTTAAAGATGGCCGGCGCTTGTCGATTGCCACCCGCTCATTGCACGCCGAGCCGGGCCAGCTGGTGTTGCTCACTGATCTGACAGAAACCCGGCGCTTGCAGGATCAACTGTCCCGCCATGAGCGCTTGTCTGCCTTGGGGCGCATGGTCGCATCGCTGGCGCATCAGATTCGTACGCCGCTTTCTGCCGCCCTGCTTTATGCCAGCCATCTCACCGAGCAGGTGCTGCCGGCTGAACAGCAGCAGCGCTTTGCCGGTCGCCTGAAAGAGCGCCTGCACGAGTTGGAACACCAGGTGCGTGACATGCTGGTCTTCGCCCGTGGCGAATTACCTTTACCGGATCGCTTGGCTCCCACCGCGCTGTTTGATGCGCTGCGTCGCGCCGCCGACCCGCATGTGTTGGGCATGCAGGTGCGCTGGCAGTGCGATAGCCGTGTTGGTGAGTTGCTGTGCAACCGCGACACCCTGGTTGGCACGGTGCTCAATCTGATTGAGAACGCGATTCAAGCGGGCGGCCGTGAAGCACAGTTGAAAGTTCATCTGTATCAGCGCGGCGAGACTCTGCGGCTGTGCATCAGCGATAACGGCCCAGGCATCGACAGCGCGACGCTGGCCCGGCTTGGCGAACCCTTCTTCACCACTAAAACCACCGGTACTGGGCTTGGCTTGGCTGTGGTCAAGGCTGTGGCGCGCGCCCATCAAGGCGACGTACAGCTGCGCTCGCGGCCGGGGCGTGGTACCTGCGCCACTATTACCTTGCCGCTACTCGGTGCTGTGCACCCTTTGATTCAGGAGTAATCCCCATGGCGAGCAAAATTCTGTTGGTCGAGGATGACCGCTCATTGCGCGAGGCATTGGCCGATACCCTGGCGTTGGGCGGGCATGATTACCGCGCGGTCGATTGCGCCGAAACAGCGTTGCTGGCGATTGCCGAGGAGTCCTTTGGCCTGGTAGTGAGTGACGTCAACATGCCCGGTATGGATGGCCACCAGCTGCTGGCGCAGATTCGTCAGCGTCAGCCGCAATTGCCGGTGCTGCTGATGACTGCGTTCGGCGCGGTTGAGCGCGCAGTGGATGCCATGCGCCAAGGCGCGGCAGATTATCTGGTCAAACCGTTTGAGCCCAAGGCTTTGTTGAGCCTGGTGGACCGGCATGCGTTGGGGCGAGTCGCAGCCAGCGAGCAGGATGGCCCGGTCGCGGTAGAACCAGCCAGCGTGCAACTGCTGGCCTTGGCCGCGCGCGTGGCGCAGAGCGATTCCACGGTGTTGATCACCGGTGAGTCGGGTACCGGTAAAGAGGTGCTGGCGCGCTTTATTCATCAGCAGTCGCCACGTGCGAGCAAACCCTTTATCGCCATCAACTGCGCGGCAATCCCGGACAACATGCTCGAAGCTACGCTGTTTGGGCATGAAAAGGGTGCCTTTACCGGGGCGATTGCCAGTGCACCGGGTAAGTTCGAGTTGGCCGAGGGCGGCACGATTTTGCTCGACGAAATTTCGGAAATGCCGCTGGGCTTGCAAGCCAAGCTGTTGCGCGTGCTGCAGGAGCGCGAGGTAGAGCGGGTGGGCGCGCGTAAGCCGATCACCTTGGATATTCGTGTGCTGGCCACCAGCAACCGTGACCTGGCCGCAGAAGTGGCGGCGGGGCGCTTCCGAGAGGATCTTTACTATCGCTTGTCGGTGTTCCCACTGGCTTGGCAGCCGCTGCGTGAGCGTCCGGCGGACATCGTGCCGCTGGCCGAGCGTCTGCTGGCCAAGTACGTGAAGAAAATGAATCACGCGCCGATTCGTCTTTCTCCGCAAGCGCAGATGAGCCTGACCAGCTACGGCTGGCCGGGTAACGTACGTGAGCTGGATAACGCCATTCAGCGCGCGTTGATCCTGCAACAAGGTGGTTTGATTCAGCCGCAGGATCTCTGCCTGCAGGCGCCGATTGGTTCTGCGCCACTACCGAGTGCGCCACCGTTGTTTGCCGTGCCAAGTGACAACGCGTCGGTGTCATTCGAGGCGCCAGCGGCAGATTCCGGTGCCTTGGGTGATGACCTGCGGCGTCATGAATTTCAGATGATCATCGACACCCTGCGTGCCGAGCGTGGCCGGCGCAAAGAAGCGGCTGAGCGCCTGGGGATTAGCCCGCGGACGCTGCGCTACAAGCTGGCGCAGATGCGTGATGCGGGGATGGATGTGGAAGGCTACCTGTTTGCCAGTTAGGTCAGCTGAAACCTATACGCCTGAGTAGTCCGGCTACCGCCTGTAGCCCGGATTACATCCGGGCTACGACGTTGATTAATCCTTCCACGGCTTCGGTGCGCCAAGTAGGCGGCCCATGGCGCCGTAAAGCCCCAGCTCCTTGAGCACTGCAAGCTCGCCTTCGGTTTCCACCATCTCGGCAATTAACGGCAGGTCGATGCTGTTTGTGGCGCGGAATACCGCTTCGATAAACATGCGCTTGTCGCTTTCTTGGTCGATCGCGCGGATATAGGTGCCATCCAGTTTCAGGTAGGCCAGGCCTAGGTGGGTGAGGTTGCCGATTAGGCTGAAGCGCCCCCCGAAATGCTGCAGACCCAAGCTGAAACCGCTGTCGCGGATGGCCTGGCTGAGGGCTTCCAGTTCGGCTGCCGGTGGCAGGTGGCGTTCGTCCATTTCAAAGGTCAGTAGGCTGGCTTGCTGCGGATGCTGCTTGAGAATTTCAACGATGCGCTTGAGTGTGGCGCTGTCGTGCAGGGTGGCTGCTGACAGGCTCAGCGCCAGTGGCGCGGCATGCTGGCTCAGGTGCGCCAGGCTGTGTTCAAGCATCGCCAGGTCAAAGCGTGCGGTCCAGCCGAGGCGCTCAATCCAGGGGAGAAAACGCCCCGCGGCAATGGCTTCACCCTGCGGGTCAAGCAGGCGCGCCAGCACCTTGTGGTGCAGCAGCTGGTTACGGTCAGCGCATTGCACGACGGGTTGAAAATACAACTGTAACTTGCGCTGGTTCAGCGCATCGTCGATCCAGGTGCGCCAGTCATGCAGGCTCTGGGTCGCTTGGGTCTGGTAATCATCCAGGCGTACCCAATGGCGGCTTGGGTCATTTTGCGTTTGTGCCAGGGCCTGGTCGGCACGGCTGATGACCTGGCTGGCTTCTTCACCGGGGCGAAAGGCGCCAATGCCAATGTGCGCTACCGGTGTGCAGTCACTGGCGCCAGTCTGGCGCAGGTTCTCCAGGCCGCTGTGCAGTTCGCCGGCGAGCAGTTCGGCTTCTTCACTGCCAATGCCTGGGATCAGCAGACTGAATTCGCCGCCTCGGCTGCGTGAGGCCAGCCAGTCTGCACGGCTGTTTTGCTCAAGCAGGCGCTTGAGCAACTCGCCGATGGCGGCAATCAGCGCGTCAGTTTTCTGGCCGCCTAAGCGCTGATTGAGCCCGGCCAGGTCGTTGACCCGCAGCAGGAACAAATAGCCTTCAGCATTTTGTTCGTGGAGCGCCAGTTGGTTGGCCAGGCGGATGTCGAATAAGCGGCGGTTGGCCAAGCCGGTGATGCTGTCTTGGTAGGCTTCTGTGCGTAGTTTTTCGCTGCGTGCGGCTTCTTCGGCGAACAGGGTTTTGAGTTTCTCCACCATCTGGTTCATCGCCGTGACCACACGCTTGAGTTCCGGCGTGCGCGGTATGGTGGGCAGGGTGAGGAACTCGCGGCGGGTGATGGCTTGGGCTTGTTGCACCATGTTGTCCAGCGGGCGCAATTGCGTGCGCAACAGCCAGCCGCCGAGCACCGCGCTGACTAAGCCACAAATCAGCAGCCAGATCAGGCTGCCGATGGCGCTGTCCCAGAGTTTGGCCAGGGCGAATTGTGGGTTACTGAGCACCTCAACCCGTGCGGCTTGTTCCCAGCCCCGCATGATCAAGGCGTCGCCGCCCTGGGGCTGCAGGTCGACCAGTTGGCTGAACCAGGCGGGTACGCTCTCGGCGGTGGAGTCGCTGCTGCGCCGCTCAACAATGACTTCGTCACCCGGGATGCGCACCACGCGGATGCTATTGAAGTAGCCACTGTCGAAAATCGAGCTGACCATCAGTTCGATCATCGCCGGGTCGTCCGCGTGCGGCGTCATCGACAGCCCCAGCGCCGTTGCAGCGTCTTGAGCGTGTGAGCGCAACTGGCTGAGCAGTTGCTCGCGCGAGCTTTCCACGCTGGCGATAAAGCTGCCCGTAAAGGCCACAACCAGAAACAGGCAGATGGCAAGAAATAGCTGCTTGAGTAGAGACATAAGGTTCCTCCTAGCCTTCGCCGATGGCGAAGCCCTCCGTGCGCATTTTTTTCAACAGATCCTGCCAGCGCGAGAGTCTTTTTGAATCGCTCTTCTTGCTGTTAGAACCTGGGAGATAGAGCCCTTCGGCATTGAATGCATAGACCGGCAGTAGGTCTTTGCGCTGCGAGGCGGGCTTTATTTGGTTGATCAAGTTGTCCAGTACCAGCGGCTCGGCGCCGGGGCTGGCGTAGTACGTCAACACCATGTGCGCCTGGTTGTAGTTGAGCGCTTTGACGTAGGTGATACGCAGTTTTTCGCTGGGGATGCCGAGACGGCGGAGGGTGAAATACTTGGCGATGGAATAGTCTTCGCAGTCCCCCTCACCCTTGACCAGCATCTCCACGGGGGTGGCCCAGTAGTCGTTCTGTTTCCAGACTTTTATGTCATCGGTAAAGCGAATCTGCCGATTAAAGAAGCGATTGACCTCGTTGAGCTTGTCCGTCTCGCTACTGGAGCTACTGGCCTTGATTTGCGCCTCCCAGGCCAGGATGCGCGGTTTGGCTGGCCCGAGATTGCCGTAGCGGCTTTCAGCTTTTTGCAGGATTACGCCGAAGTCCCAGTTGGCCAGAGCGCTGGCCAGGCTGATCAGCAGGATGCAGCCGCCCAGCAACGCTCGGTTGAGGCGCTTGGACCATCCATAAGTAAGCTGACGGAGAGGCATGTGCCACGCCTTGGCCGGAGATTGGGGGAGTTTAGGTGCTGCTGTTGATAATTGCCGCGCTGAATATACCCAATGTCGCCGGGTTTGACCGCTTGCTAGCGCTTGCTCAGGGTTTTCTGCCTGAGGATATACAGGCTGACCAGCACCGCACTGGTCAACATAAAAGCCCTGGCCCAGAACAGCGGTACCAGGTAACACGATAGGCCAATGCTCAGCCACATCAGGCTGATGGCGTAGACCTTGCCCTTGAGCGGAATGCCCTGGCCTTCAAGGTAATCAACAATCCACGGGCCCAGTTTGCGGTGGTTGACCAGCCACAGGTAAAAGCGCTTCGAGCTGCGCATAAAGCAGGCCGCCGCCAGCAGCAGAAACGGCGTGGTGGGCAGCACTGGGAGAAAGATGCCAATCACCCCCAGCGCCACGCTCAGCCAGCCGATGGCCAGCAATGCGTAGCGGATGGCCGGGTTGCGCTGCAGCTGAATATCACGCGCCATCGCGCGTGCTTAGTGCTGGCGGGGCTTCAGTAGGGCAGGTTTTTCTTCCGGCGCATTGCACAGCAGGAAGAGGGCGGTCAGTAGCTCGGGGATTTGCTCGACCATGCTGTCAACCAGGTCGCGATCGCTGGCGATTTCTTCGAACTCGGGCTGCTCATCAAACAGGCCGGAGGCGACCATGATCGGCAGCAACAATTCGCTGACTTCATCTTCAGCGTCGTCAAACCACACGGCTTCGCGTAGGAATACCCCTTCCATAAAGCCAATGCACCAGCCGCGCAGGTCGGAGTCGTCCGGCTCATCGCCGAGGTCCAATTCGCACGGTACGTCCGGCTCATCATCGCTGGCCAGTTGGCGGGCGATATGGCTTTGCAGTTGGATCAGGGTGGCTTCGATCTCTTCGCGCTCGGCATCACTGCGGTAATGCGGCGGCTCGGAGAACAGCGCGTCAATCCATTCGCGCTCAGGCACTTTTTCCGGGCAAATCGACAGGGCTGTCAGGTAGCCGTGGGCGGCGATGTAGTCCAGGGCCTCATCATGCAGCTCATCAGCATCGAGGAAGGCTTGCAGGCGGGAGAGTTGCTCGGCGAAGGACATCGGGGGCTACCTTGAAAGAGTAAACGAGGCTGGATTCTAGTCTAGAGCGACCCTAGCGGCCATAGCCGCAGGCCGCGGGCGGTGAAAATCAGATCAAACTCCGCCACGGCTGCGCGTGCGCATCCGGCACTTGCGTATAATGCGCAGCTCGTTTCGGAGACCCTTCATGCTCGAGCACGCACAACGCATCCTTAAAGACGTATTCGGTTACGACAGCTTCCGTGGCCGCCAGGGTGCGATTATCGAGCGCGTGGCCAGTGGCGGCGATGCTTTGGTGCTGATGCCTACTGGCGGCGGCAAGTCGCTGTGCTTCCAGGTGCCGGCGTTGCTGCGTGAGGGGTTGGCGGTGGTGGTGTCGCCACTGATTGCCTTGATGGACGATCAGGTCGCGACTCTCGACGAGCTGGGCGTGGCCGCGGTGGCGCTGAATTCGACTTTGAGCAACGACGAGCAGCGCGAGATTGCCGAGCGGATCAAGCGCGGCGAAGTCAAGATGCTCTACCTCGCGCCGGAGCGGCTGGTGCAGCCGCGCATGTTGAGCTTCTTGCAGAACCTTGAGATCGCTCTGTTCGCCATCGACGAGGCGCATTGCGTGTCGCAGTGGGGGCATGACTTCCGCCCGGAATACCTGCAATTGGGCCAGCTGGCCGAGCTCTTCCCCAATGTGCCGCGTATTGCCCTGACTGCTACTGCAGATATGCGCACCCGTGAGGAAATCGTCCAGCGTTTGCACCTGCAGAATGCCGAGCGTTTTCTGTCGAGCTTTGACCGGCCGAATATCTTCTACCGCATCGTGCCCAAAGAGCAGCCGCGCAAGCAGTTGCTGAACTTCCTCGCCGCGCGCAAAGGCGATGCCGGCATCGTCTATTGCCTGTCGCGCAAGAAGGTCGAGGAGGTCGCCTCATTCCTGTCTGAGCAGGGCTACCCGGCGCTGCCGTACCACGCCGGCTTGGCTAACGAGCTGCGCGCCTATCACCAGAAGCGCTTTCTCAACGAGGAAGGGCTGATCATGGTGGCGACCATTGCTTTCGGCATGGGTATCGACAAACCCAACGTGCGTTTTGTCGCTCACCTAGATCTGCCGAAATCCTTGGAAGCCTATTACCAGGAAACCGGTCGCGCTGGCCGCGACGGTTTGCCGGCGGATGCCTGGATGGCTTACGGCCTGCAGGATGTGATTTTCCTCAAGCAGATGCTCAACAACTCCGAAGGTGACGAGCGGCATAAGCGCGTCGAGCAGCACAAACTCGACGCCATGTTGGCGCTGTGCGAGGAAACCCGCTGCCGCCGTCAGTCGCTGCTGGCCTACTTCGATGAAGACATGCCGCAACCGTGCGGACACTGCGACAACTGCATGGACGGCGTACAGACCTGGGACGCCACCGAGCCGGCGCGTCAGGCGCTGTCGGCGATCTACCGCACCGGCCAGCGTTATGGCGTGGGGCATCTGGTCGATGTATTGCTCGGTCGTGACAACGATAAAATCCGTACGGTCGGCCATCAGCATCTAGCTGTGTTTGGTATTGGTAAAGCATTTGCCGAAGGCGAGTGGCGTTCGTTGTTCCGCCAACTGGTGGCGCGCGGGTTGGCGGATGTCGACCTTGAGGGTTTCGGTGGCCTGCGTCTTTCCGACAGTTGCCGGCCCTTGCTCAAAGGTGAGGTCAGCCTGCAGCTGCGCCGCGACCTGAAGCCGCAACAAAGCGCCAAGGCGTCCAGCAGTGCCGCCAGCCAATTGGTGCGTGGTGAGGAGCGCGGTCAGTGGGACGCCCTACGTGCCCTGCGGCGCAAGTTGGCGGAAGAACATGGCGTGCCGCCGTATGTGATCTTCCCGGATGCCACCTTGCTGGAAATGCTGCGCAGCAAGCCCAGCACCCTGGCCGAGATGGCGCGGGTCAGTGGCGTCGGTGCGCGCAAGCTGGAGCGTTACGGCGAGGCCTTCCTGGCTGTGCTCGGTGCAGGTGATGACGCGCCGCGCGCGGTGGTCGATCTGCGTCACGAGTTGGTCAGCCTGGCACGTGCCGGCATGACCCCGGCGCAGATCGCCAGCCAGCTCAGTTGCAGCGAAAAGAATGTCTACGGCCTGTTGGCTGAAGCGATTGGTCGGCAACAGTTGTCGCTGGAGCAGGCGCTGGATGTGCCCGAGGCCCTGCTTGGCGAGATTCAGGACGCCTTTCTCGACGGCGAGGGCGAGTTACCGCCGGTAGCCGCCATCAGCGAGCAGTTTGCCGGGCGCGTTGAGCTGGGCATCCTGCACTGCGTGCGCGCGGCCTTGCAGGCAGAATTCGAAGCCTAGAGCGCGACCGTAATCGCGCGCTTTGCGCAAATGACCGATTTTGCCGCTGTGCTTGGCGCGTGGGGTGAATGTGTGTGCAGCGGTTCCGGTGCTAGCATCGCCGGGTCTCCCTTGCATGAATTGCCCCATGGACCGACTGATTCAGGCCAACGGCCAGCCGCACTACGGCATCTTTCCCGCTGCGCCGGGGCTGATCAATTACCGCGACTTCGACTTTCGCTCGCCCATGGGTCTCAAGCTAGGTGCTTTAGCCAAGTGGCGGCGCTTCCATCAATTCCAGTATTTCGGCCTGATCAGTGATGAGCTGATTGGCGGCTGCGCCCTGGCCAATCTCAGTCTGCTGGGAGTGGGTTTTGTTTACCTGTTTCACCCGGCCAGCGGGCGGATGATCGAACGTCAGTTCAAGCTGCCGCTGGGGTTTGGAACGCACTTCTCTCAGCAACCGAATGACGGCGTGTGTGAGTTGCGCAGCGGACGCAACCGATTGCGCCTAGAAAACTGCGCCACGTCGCAAGAAAAACGCCTGCTGGTGGAGCTGGATGACGGCACGCATATCGACGCCTGCTTTTCCGATGCGCCGCCAACGTTTCAGCCGTTGTGCATCAATACGCCAGCGGGTGTTAATGGCTGGGTCTATGCGCAGAAGGTCGCCGGGGTACGCTGCACGGGGCAGGTACGCAGCACGCTGGGTGATTTTGACCTGGCGCAGATTGGCGCATTTGCGCATCACGACTGGTCAGGCGGTTATATGCGCCCTGAAACCCACTGGAACTGGGCCTGTTTATCCGCTCAGGCGGGCGAGCAGCGGGTGGGGCTGAATCTGTCCTGCGGGGTTAATGAAACCAGCTTTACCGAAAATTGTTTTTGGCTCGACGGTGAACTGCACAAGGTGGATACGGTGCGTTTTGCCTTTGATCGCGAGCAGCCATTGCAGCCCTGGTTGATCCACTCCTATGACGGTCAGGTAGAGCTGAGGTTCGAGGGCCGTGGTTTGCACAAAGAGCGGCTGAACGTGGGGCTGCTGGCGAGTAACTTCAAACAGATTTTCGGTCAGTTCAGCGGCGTATTACGTCCGCTCGGAAAGCCCGAAGTGCGCATCGATAAGCGCTGGGGCTTTGTCGAGGATCAGTACGTAAAGTGGTGAAACCCTTTGCAGGCTTGCCTCGCTAAAGGGGTTATGGTTAGCTGGCTAATAATTAGTTTTTTATAGTTAAGAGCCGTTAACCATGTCACTTACCGATCAACACCGCTTTGCCATGCAAGTTGCTCAACTCTCCCGCGCCTGGCGCGCTGAACTGGATCGCCGCTTGGTCGGCCTGGGGCTTTCTCAGGCTCGTTGGTTGGTCCTGCTGCATCTGGGGCGTTTTGCTGAGTTGCCGACCCAGCGTGAATTGGCGCAGAGCGTTGGCGTCGAAGGGCCCACCCTGGCGCGTCTGCTTGACAGCCTGGAAGCCCAAGGCTTGGTAAGCCGCCTGGCCGTGCCTGAAGACCGTCGGGCGAAGAAAATTGCCCTGATGCCAGAAGCCCGCCCGCTGATTGAAAAGATCGAGGCGATCTCCTCACAACTGCGTGAGGAAGCCTTCGCCGGCATCGATGAAGAGGAATTACGGCGCTGCCAGAAGGTCTATGCCCAGGTGTTGAGTAACCTGGAAAAGCGCTAATGCGTGATGACCTGCAGGCGCTGCAGCAACGTTTCGGGCCGCGTTACCCGCAGTGGCTGCTGGCGTTGTTGATGGTCGGCAGCATGGCCATGGTGCTGGCCTCCACCAGTATCAACGTCGCCTTGCCAACAATCATGGCGGACTTTTCTATAGGCCGGCCGCTGGCGCAGTGGCTGTCCACTGGATTTCTCGCGGCCATGACCGCTGGCTTGTTGTTGGCTGCCTGGGCCCAGGCGCGCTTTGGCGCACGGCGTACGGCGCAGTTCGGTCTGCTGCTGTTTATCATCAGCTCGTTGTTGGCCCTGGTGGCTCACGCCGCCTGGCAACTGATCGCCCTGCGCATTGTGCAGGGGCTGTGCGCCGGGATTGTGCAGCCGTTGGCCATGGTGCTGATCTTTCGTGTATTTGCCGACGGCGGCCGCGGTATGGCATTGGGCCTGTATGGCCTGGGGGTCATGCTGGCGCCGTCATTGGGGCCGGGGATTGGCGGCTACTTGGTCGATCATTTCGGCTGGGCGGCGATCTTCTGGATGCCGTTGCCGCTGTGTCTGCTGGTCATGCTGGCCGGCCAGTGGTTGTTGCCCAGTGTGCGTGAGCGCAGCACGCCGCGCCTGGATATCCAAGCCTTTGCCTGGTTGAGTGTGGCGATATTCGCCGCGCTGTTTTTCTTTGCTGAAGCGCAGCGTTTTGCCTGGGACGCTCCTCGCGTCTGGTTACCCGGCACTCTGGCGCTGCTGGCCGGCCTGGTGTTTATCCAGCGCAGCCGGCGTGCCGCTCAGCCTTTACTGCCGCTGACGTTGTGGCGGCATGCGGGTTTTCGTAGTGCCAGCTGGGTCGCGCTGACCCTGGGCTTGGGGTTGTATGGCTCGACTTACCTAATCCCGCTGTATCTGCAAACCGTTGAAGGTTTCAGCGCCGGCCGGGCGGGCATGTTGCTGTTGCCGGCCGGTTTATTAATGGGCATGGCGTCCTTTCTCGGTGGTTGGCTCAGTGATCGACTGTCTGCGGCGCTGCTGCTGAGTGCTGGCCTGCTGATTTTTGCCCTATCGGCGGCAGGGTTAGCTTGGATCGAGCAGGGCGCGTCATTTCTTGTGCTGTGCTTCTGGGCCAGCGTGGGGCGTGTCGGCCTGGGGATATTGCTGCCGGCGTTGAGCACTGGCTCGCTGGATATCCTCAGCCCTGCAGAACTGGCTCAGGGCGCAGGGGCCATTACCTTCGTCCGTCAATTGGGTGGCGCGTTTGGGGTGAATCTGCTGACGTTCTTTCTGGAGTGGCGGCACAGCGCTGAAGGCGGCGATCAATCGGCCGATATGCTGGCCTTTAAACAGAGCTTTTGGCTGGTGGCCGGGGTGTTCGCCGTCACGGTAATGGCAGCCTGGGGCGTCAAGTCGAGCAGGCGCTGAGCGCTAGGCTTCAGTGTGACGGAGTTGTCGTTTTCTTGACCGTTAGCCTATGCTTGCGCCTGTGCTGGCTTTTTGCCAAATAACTGTTGGCTTTTCAGCAGTCAGTCCTTCGTTATTGCCGCCATGCACCAGCCGGGTTAAACACGGAATGTATCTCCCCGCGCAGCATTTGCCGGCTTCTGTACGTTCGTAAGCGCTGGACGCGCACGCCTTCAATGGGAAGCGGCGAGAGCACAGAGACGGATTCACCGGGAGCGTTTTTTATGGCAAAGGTTCGTCAGTTACTGATTGGTTTGGCCTCCGGCTCAGCCCTCTATTCGGGACTGGTCCCAGCACTAGGGCTGGGTGAAATCACGCTGCATTCGGCGCTTAGTCAGCCGTTGGATGCTGAAATCGAATTGTTTGATGTGGGCGATCTGAGTGACGCCGACATGCGCGTGCGCCTGGCACCCGCTGATGTGTTCAGCCGTTCCGGCGTTGAACGTTTGTATTTTTTTAATAGCCTGCGCTTCACCCCACTGCTGCGAGGCGGTAAAAGCGTGATTCGCGTGGTGTCGACCCAAGTAGTGCGCGAGCCCTATCTGAACTTTATCGTTGAGGTGGTGCGCCCCAGCGGCAAGTTATACCGCGAGTACACCGTACTGCTCGATCCCCCCAGCTCTGCTGCCTATAACCGTTTGCCCGAACCTTCTGCGGTGCCTGCCACACCGCGTTCTGCGGTTAGCGAACGCGCCCAGCCGAAGGTTTTGCCGACTGCGCAACAGGGAAACAGTTACAGCGTGGTCAGTGGCGATAGCTTGTGGAAGATTGCCGCGCGCTTGACCGCGGGTACTGGCCAGGCACCCCAGGCGCTGATGGACGATATCCAGGCCCTGAATCCTCAGGCCTTTATCGAGGGCGATGTCAGCCGCCTGCGTGCCGGTGCGAAATTGTTATTGCCCGACCGCATCGCCAGTGCGCCGTCCAGCGCAGTTGATCCGGCTGTTGCAGAAGGCTTTTTACAAGTTGTTGAGGACGCCGAGGCTGCACCCGCACCCGCCGTCAGCGCTGATTTGCCGGCTGAGGTGCTGATCCAGGAGCAGGCGCGCGTCGAGCAGGAGCTGGCCATCCAAACCGCTGAAACCTTGCAATTGCAGCAGAGCCTGGCGCAGCTGAGCCAGCAGGTGCAGCAGTTGCAGGAGCAGATGAGCACCCGTGATCAGCAGATTGCTGATCTCCAGGCTGAGTTGGCTGCCAGTCGCGCGAGTGCCGCTGCTGCGGTTACACCTGCCGTGGTTGCGGTCAATCCACCGGTGGCGCCTGAGTCAGGCAGCAACTGGCTGGGGATCATCGCCGGGCTGCTGGTGCTGTTGCTCGCCGCTGTTGCAGGTTTGTTCTGGCGTGCTAGAAAGCCGCTAGAACCCGCGCATCTGCCTGTTATGCCTGCGGTCATACCTAACCCACCCAAGGCGCAGCGTGTAGTGCCGGCCGAACCCGCTGTTGCGGTTTCAACAAGCCCTCGCGACGCTACGCGTGCCGGCCCGGTATGGCCTGCGGCGGGTGAGGATGCCTTGCAAAGCGCCAATGTCTACATCGCCTATGGCCGCTTAACTGAGGCTGCCAGCACCTTGGAACGGGCCTGGGAAGCGCAGCCGCAACGCAGTGATATTGGCTTTCGTCTGCTCGAAGTGCTGGCGTTGTTGGGTGATGCCCAGGGCTTTAATGCGCAGGAGTTACGGCTGCGTGAATCTGGCTTTAATCCGGCTCGTATCGACGAGTTGAAAGCGCGGCACGCTGAGCTGCTCGATGTGCCTTCGCCCAGCCAGATTGATGACATGGTGCTGCAACTCGATGAAGTCGAGGCCGCGCCCGTTGAGCCGTTTGCGAATGACGTTCAGCTCAACCTCGATGAGATGTCCTTGGATGCCGACTGGGACCTGGTGAGCCCCTTTGCCCCCGCGGCGAAGAATAAGGCGCTGGACAAGCCAGGCAGTGCTGCCGAGCAGCGCAAGGGTTCAGATATTTTTGAGCCCTCAGCGCGAGATGCGCGTAGCCCGTTTGCTGAGTCGATGTTGGTGGAGGAGAGCCCACATGACAGTTGGGAGACCGACGAGCTTAACGTAGCCTTTTTGGATGATTTCGATGAGCTGGCGGACAGCAACGATAACGTCTCAAAACTGAACACGGCGTTGGCTTATATCGAGCAGGGTAGCTTGGACAGTGCCTGCCAAATCCTCAATGAAGTGATCAATGAGGGCGATGAGCAGCAGAAACAGGAAGCCCGTCAGCTATTGGCTAAGATCGCCTGATTCAAGGCGCCGTTGACTAACGCCCGCGTGCCTCTGGTACGCGGGCGTTTTGTTATGTCGAGCTTGAGTGGGCGCGCGCTATCATCCGCGTTTCATCCGTTGTGAGCCTGCCAATGTCTACCTCAAAAGCCGAAGTGGTGATCACCTATTGCAGCCAGTGCCAGTGGCTATTGCGCGCGGCCTGGTTAGCCCAAGAGTTGCTGTCGAGCTTTACCGATGATTTGTCCCGGGTCAGCCTCGAACCGGGTACTGGCGGCGTGTTCCGTATTACCTGTGATGGCGTGCAGATATGGGAGCGCAAGGCCGATGGCGGCTTTCCCGAGGCCAAGGTGCTCAAGCAGCGCCTGCGTGACCAGATCGACCCCGCGCGTGATCTGGGGCATAACGACCGTTGAGCGCCGCCAGTCTGTCTTGAGATTACTTGGCCATGCGCGCCGAGAGAAAGATGGCACTGACAATCAGCAGGCCGCCGGCAAGCATGCGCAGGGTGGGTTGTTCGTTGAACAACAGCCAGGCGAAGGCAATTCCATAAACCGGCTCAAGGGCGAAAATAACCGCGGTGGTACGTGCCTTGAGCACCCTCAGGCTGGCCACGAACAAGCTATGCGCCAGGCCGGTACAGAAGATCCCGAGCATGGCCATCCACAGCCAATCCTGTGTCTGAACGCTGGGTAGGCTTGGCCAGGCCAGCGGCATAAAGAGCAGTAACACCGTTAGGTTCTGGTACAGCGCCGCCTGCACCGGATCGATACCGCGAGTGCTGGCGCGATTGAGCAGCGACAGCAAAGCGAACAGAAAACCCGACAGGACTGCCCAGAGCAGTCCGCTGGTGGCCTGGTTGGCCAAATTGAAGTTTGGCGTAACCAGCACCAAGCCTACGCAGACCAGCGCCACCATGGTGTATTCGACTCGCTGCGTGCGCTCCCGGAACAGCAGCCCTTCGAGCAGCACGGTGAACGCTGGGAAGCTGGCAAAACCCAGGGTGGCGATGGCTACGCCAGATATCTGCACCGCCTCAAAGAAGCTCCACCAATGCCCACCGAGTAACGCACCGCCAAGGGCCAGTTGGCTCAGCTGCTTTAGGCTGAGGCGCACCAGTTGTGCATTGCTGATCAGCTTGGCAAAGAGCAGCAGCACCACCACGGCGAAGAACGCGCGGCCGGCAGAGATCATCTGTGGGGTGGTGTTAGCCAGCTTGCCAAAAATGCCTGAGAGGCCGAAAAGCAGGGCGCCAAGATGGATGGCCCACAGCGCGTTACGTGGGTTCATAGCAGGCGTGCACCGTTTGCTACAGGCTTGTCGAAGCTGGCCAGCACCACCTTGTTGTCGGCGTCATACACGCCGGTCACCAGTACTTCGGAGCGCACGCCGGCAATCCGTTTGGCGGCAAAGTTGCACACGCAGAGCACTTGGCGGCCGAGCAACTGTGCGCATTGATAGTGGTCCGTCAGCTGGGCGCTGGATTGTTTGACGCCTAACTCGCCGAGGTCGACCTGCAATACATAGGCGGGCTTCAGGGCTTTTTCATTGCGCGCCGCAGACAGCACGGTGCCGACGCGCAGTTCTACCCGTTGAAAGTCTTCCCACTCGATCTGTTGCATGCTACGGCTCCTCAGACTAAGCAGCGGAGTCTAGGGGGCTGCCGGGCAAAAGTCTGTCGCAGGACTTGCGGCGTTTGTCGCATTACTCGCGCTGTACACGTAAGGCGCGTGCTGACAGGCCAAATTGCCGGGAGAGGGCCGCGGTAAAGGCGCTTTGTGAGGCGTAACCCACACGTGCGGCGATGTCACCAATGGCCAGGTTGCTGCTTTGCAAGAGTTGACGCGCCAACTGCAGACGGCGGCTGCGCACATAATCCATAGGCGTTTGTCCGGTTTTACTGAGAAAACGCACATGAAAGCGTGCCGCTGACAGGCCTGTCAGGCGCGCCAGATCCGCCACCTGCAGCGGGTGGGCGGCATGCTGATCGATATGTGCATCCAGCGCGGCCAGTGGCAGGGCATTACTTTCGTGGGCCGGCGTATCGGCGTGGGTCAGGCTGGCCAAGAGCAGTGCGGCGCCTTGCTGGGCAATCACTGGGTCATTGATCGCGCTGGCCGCCAGCCAATTGACCAATTGGCTTTGCGCGGGAGTGAGGCTGACCGCTGCCGGTTTTTCCAGCAGTCGGCGAGTGGCATCCAGGTGGCTGCCCAGTTGCTGCTGCAACCAGCGCTCGCAAGGCACATCGAGTACCAAGCAATGGCTGCCACGTTCGCTACCGCAGGCGTGCAGGGCAGCGCTGGGCACCACGGCCAGGGTCTGCCTGTTTACTTGGCTGCCATGCCCGGCAACTTCGAACTCCAGTATGCCGCTCAGGCCAAAAACCAACTGCGCGTGGTCATGGCTGTGGCTGAGTAGTTCATGGCTGTAATGACGCAACGACAGCGGCGTGGGCATGCAGGGCTCCTTTTCAGGCGCCAAGTTTACCCATAGATCTGCCTGGCGGTCTGTCATTCAACTGCCATGCGCTTGTCATGGCAGCTTCACTGGCGCTTAGCAGACTCGAGCAAACCCAGCCGGAGGTCGTCTATGACCAGCGCTCAGCTCGCCAAGCCCAGCCGCAAGCAACGTGTCCGCACCCTGTGGATTTCCGATGTTCACCTAGGGACTCGGGACTGCCAAGCCGAACACCTGGCCGCGTTTCTCAAGCGCTATCAAACCGACAAGATCTACCTGGTCGGCGACATCATCGACGGTTGGAAACTGCGCCGCGGTGTGTACTGGCCGCAGGCACACAGCAACGTCATCCGCCGCCTGTTGACCATGAGCAAGCGTGGCACCGAGGTGATTTACGTCACGGGCAACCATGACGAATTTCTGCGGCGCTATTCGAGCCTGATGCTCGGCAATCTGCAGCTGGTCGACGAGGCCGAGCACATCACCGCCGATGGTCGCCGGCTGTTGGTGATTCACGGCGATCAATTTGATGTGATCACCCGTTATCACCGCTGGCTGGCCTTTCTCGGTGACTCGGCCTATGAGTTCACCCTGACCCTCAACCGCTGGCTGAATTACTGGCGCTGCCGCTATGGCTACGGCTACTGGTCGCTGTCGGCTTACCTCAAGCACAAGGTTAAAACTGCGGTGAGCTTTATCAGCGACTTTGAACAAGCCATCGTTCATGAGTGCGCCAAGCGTGGTTTTAATGGCGTGATCTGCGGGCACATTCACCATGCCGAAATTCGCTCGATGGGTGAGGTGGAGTACATGAATTGCGGGGATTGGGTGGAGTCCTGCACGGCGCTGATCGAACACCTGGATGGCAGTATCGAGCTGTATCGCCTGGCCGATGATCAGGCGCATCAGCTGCAGGCGGCTTCAGTGGCTGCTGGAGAACCGGCGCTGTGAGGATGCTGATCGTCTCCGACGCCTGGTCGCCGCAGGTCAATGGCGTTGTCACCAGCTTACAGGCGCTGATTAGCGAGCTGCGCGGCATGGGGCATCAGGTCAAGTTGCTATCGCCGGCAGATTTTCGGGCGCTGCCGTGCCCCAGTTATCCAGAGATTGCCCTGGTGTGGGATCTCTGGCGGGTGGGCGCAGCCATTAGGGACTTTCAGCCGGATTGCGTGCACTTGGCCACCGAAGGCCCACTGGGTTGGGCCGCGCGGCGCTGGTTGGTCAAGCGTGGCTTGGCATTCTCCAGCGCCATCCATACGCGCTTTCCGGAATACGTGCACACCCGTTGGCCCTGGGTGCCGTTGAGCTGGGGGTATGGGTTTTTACGAGCGTTTCACCAACCCAGTCAGGCGGTATTGGTCACCACCGAGCGCATGCGCGAGGTGTTTGCTAGCTGGGGGTTTAAGCGCTTGCTGTTGTGGCGCAAGGGCGTTGATACGCAGCTGTTCCAGCCGTCGGTCAGGCCGCCGCGTGCGGCAGAACCGGTGTTTTTGTATGTGGGGCGGATTGCCCCAGAGAAAAATATTGAGGCGTTTCTGGCCCTCGACCTGCCGGGAGAGCAGCGTGTGGTCGGTGACGGCCCACTGCGTGAGGCGCTGCAGGCGGCTTATCCGCAGGTGCGCTTTCTCGGTTACCAGCATGGCCAGGCGCTGGCCGAGGCTTTTCAGAGCGCCAGCGTATTGGTGTTTCCCTCGCGCACCGATACCTATGGTTTGGTGATGCTTGAGGCTTTGGCCTGTGGCACGCCGGTGGCGGCGTTTCCGGTGGCCGGACCGCTGGATGTGTTGCAGGCGGGCGTCAGCGGCGTCATGGATGAGGATTTACGCGCGGCCTGTGTGGCGGCCTTGAGCCTGGATCGCGCGCGCTGCGCCGAGCTGGCCGCGCGGCAATCCTGGCGGGCCTCGGCGCTGGAATTTCTGGCGCAGCAGCCGCTGCTAGACGGTGAGCTGTGCAGGCCGTTTGGTGCAGAAATTACACGCAGTAGGGCGTGATCAGGCGCTTACATGATCACCTTGTCACGCAGCTTATCGGCTGCCTGACTGAGGGCCTGGATGACCTTTTCCTTGTCGAAGTTCTGGATGCCATTGGTGTCCAGGTACATGGAAAAACCCGGCAGCTCATGCTCGACATAACTGGAGGTGGCGCCCAGGTCGCGGCGGAAATCCACCACCTGATAAATCTGCACCGGGCGGGTAAAGCCCTTGACGCTGATCTGGCCCTTGTCGCGGCACATGATCACGTCTTTGACCAGCGAGTAGGTCTCATGGGAAATCAGGATTTCCCCCGAATCGGCGGCGCTTTCCAGGCGGCTGGCCAGGTTCACGTCGCGCCCGATGATGGTGTAGTCCATGCGCGTGTCCGCGCCGAAGTTGCCCACCGTGCAGTAACCGGTATTCAGCCCCATGCGGATTTCCAACGGCTTGGTGATGCCTTGGGCGCGCCACTGCTGGCGTAGCACCTTCATGTGTTTGCGCATGGCGATGGCCATGGACACGGCATTCACCGCATCCTTCTTCGCACCTTTGCTGCTTGGGTCGCCGAAGAACACCATCACGCAGTCGCCGACAAACTTGTCGATGGTGCCGCCGTATTTCAGGCAGATCTTCGACATCTCGTTGAGGTAGGTGTTGAGCAGGTCAGTCAGGGCCTCGGCTTCCAGCTCTTCGGCCAGTTCGGTAAAGCCCTTGATGTCCGAGAAGAACACCGTGAGCTTCTTGCGCTGAGTTTCCAGGCGCACGCTCTTTTTGCCGGTAAAAATCGATTCCCACACTTGCGGCGAGAGGTATTTGGCCAGGTTGCGCGCCAGCCGTGCGGCTTTTTCTTGCTCGCGGCTGATGTCGCTGCGTACCTGGGTCAGGCGTAGGCCCTGCTGGTGCACGAAGTAGGCCGTGATGCAGATATACAGGGTGGTGAAGGCAATGCTGACCAGCGCCACCAGTACCGGGGACTGGAAGTTCGCGGTGACGTCGGTTAGGGCAAAGATAAAAATTGCGCTGCTAAAGGCGATTAGCGCGGCCAGCCCAAGGTAGCGCAGGCCGCCGATGACTAAGGCGCTGAAGGCCATGATCAGCAGCGCCATCAGTGAGGGCACCACCGAAAAGCCCAGCAGCGTAAGCACGGCGCCACAGTGCAGTGCATCGATGAAAAGCAGGCTGAGGGTGGTGCGCTGAGGGTGCTCCCGCTTGAAACGCAGGCTCAGGTGGTGCGCCAAATGTGGGTAGAGCAGGGCGTAGGGCACCATCCAGAGAATGTCATAGCCGAAATGCTGGACATAAGTTCCGGCGGCAATACTGGCGGCAATGGCGATATAGGCCAGAACGCGTGAGTAATACTCGCGCAGCGGTGGTGACGGTAAGGTGGGAAGTCGAGGGGCGCTTTTGACATTCATGCGATAGAACAATCCCTGCTGCTCGTCTGGCGCCTCTGTCGGGCACCTGGGTGGCGCACCGAACGGGCTGCGCAAAATAGCCGAGGATCATAACCAAGCCTGCGGCCACCGCCAAGCGCACCTGTCGAAAGGCTGCGCGGGCTGTGACAGGCGTCTGCGTAAGGGCACTTAATGCGTCGCTAAGGCGCGGGCTTGAGCCGGGCGCGTCGGTCCGCGTGGCGAAGTTAGAGGGCCGTTCTGTGGCTTAAAAAGCCACTCGCCCGGTGAGCATGTCCTTGAACATGACAAAGTCGCCCATCAGCGACCAGCGCGGGTAGCGGAAGGTGGCGGGTTTGTTGTGTTCAAAGAAGAAGTGGCCGACCCAGGCGAATCCGTAGCCTACAAAGGGCAGGGCGATAAGCAGGCCGAGCGCGCCGGTGAGCACTACATAGGCCAGAATCGCCAGCACCAGCGTGGTGCCGATGAAGTGCAGCCGTCTGCAGGTACTGTTGCTGTGTTCTTGCAGGTAGTAGGGGTAGAACTCGGCGAAGCTGTTGAAGCGTTCGTGGGTTTCGCGGGTCATCCAGAGGCACCTCTTATTTGTTTGGTAGCCGTCAGGGTTGCAGCGGCAGCGGCTTGCTAGCAGTCTAGGTTGCCTGGCGTACCGGGCCACTGACATTCGGTGCCAGTTTAGTATCCTTCTGCGTCTTCCTGACCCTAATAAGAATAAGTGATGAGCGAACGAACCACTTCATCCAGCTGGGCCTCGGGCATTGTGGCGGCCTTGGAACTGGGCGGCGTTGATTGCCATAGCCTGTTTGCTCAGCTCGGTCTCGAATACGCCGCGTTGAGTGACCCCGACGCGCGTTTTGCTCAGGATGCCATGACCCGTCTCTGGCACCTGGCGGTGCAGGCTTCCGGTAACCCAGCCATTGGCCTGAACATGGCGAAGATCCAGCGGCCCTCGGCGTTTAATGTGGTGGGTTATGCGGTGATGAGCAGCCGCAATCTGCAGGAAGGCTTTGCCCGTTTGGTGCGTTATCAGCGGATTATTGCTGAGGGTGCAGACCTCAGTTTTCACCCGACGCCTGAAGGTTATGAAATGCTCCTGGCGATCCACGGTGATCGCCTGCCGTCGGCCCGGCAGAGTGCGGAAGCCTCGCTGGCGCACTCATTGGCCTTCTGTCGGTGGCTTACAGGCAAAACGCTGCGTCCGCGGCGCGTCAGTTTGATGGGGCCGGCTCCGCAGAATCTGCTGCCCTATGAGGACGTGTTTCAGTGCCCACTGAAATTCAACGCTGAGCACTATGCGTTGCTGTTTGAACGGGCTGATCTGGATGCGCCGCTGCCCTCGGCCAATGAGGCATTGGCGCAGCTGCATGACCGTTTCGCCGGTGATTACCTGGCGCGATTTTCCGGCTCGCGGGTCACCCATCAGGTGCGTCAGGTGTTATGCCGCCTGCTGCCCCAGGGGGAGCCCAAGCGTGAGGCGGTGGCGCAGGCGCTGTTGTTGTCAGAGCGCACTTTGCAGCGGCGCTTGCAGGATGAAGGCACCAGCTACCAGCATCTGCTCGATGACACCCGCCGCGAGCTGGCCGAGCAGTACTTGGGGCAGGTCAATTTGACCCTGTTGGAAATTTCCTACCTGCTGGGGTTTTCTGACCCGAGTAATTTCTTCCGCGCCTTCCGCCGCTGGTTTGACACCACGCCGGGTGAGTACCGGGCGCGCCTGTAGCGGAGCGCATTCGTCCTCAGTGTCGCCAGAAGGCCGGCAGCATCAGCACCAACACGGTGAGGATTTCCAAACGGCCAAGCAGCATGCCGAAGGTCAGCAGCCATTTGGCTACATCCGGCAGGCTGGAGAAGTTACCCGCCGGGCCGATGATCGGGCCCATGCCGGGGCCGACACCGGACACCGTACTGGCCGCGCCGCTAAGTGCAGTGATCCAGTCCAGGCCGCAGAGCGTCAAGCCCAGGGCTAGCACGGCAATCGTGATGGTGAAAAAGAACGAGAACGTCAGAATAGAACGGACAATGTCCTCATCCAGGTGATGGCGGTTGTACTGTTGTTTGATCACCGCACGGGGGTGAATCAGCTGCAGCAGGTTGGCCCTGAGCAGTACATAGGCCACCTGGAAGCGGAAGATCTTCAAACCGCCGGCGGTCGAGCCCGAGCAGCCGCCGATAAACCCCAGGTAGAAGAACAACATGCCGGCAAAGCCGCCCCACAGCGTGTAATCACCGAGGGCAAAGCCGGTGGTGGTCATAATCGAGGTGGTGTTGAACGCCACATGGCGAATGGCTTCGAGCCAGTGCAGTTCGGTGCTCAGGTAGTACCAGGTGCCCAGCAGCAGCCAGGTGCTGAGCAAAATCGCCAGGAAACCTCGTACCTGCTGGTCTCTGATCAAGGCTTTGTAGTTGCCGCGCAGCATCGAGGCAAACAGCACAAAGGGCAAACTGCCGAGAATCATCAGCACGATGGTGACCCAGTGCACAGCCGGTTCGGTCCATTTGCCAACTGACTGGTCGGAGGTGGAGAACCCGCCGGTGGCGATCGCCGACATGGTGTGGTTGATCGCATCAAACACGCCCATGCCGGCAATCCAAAGCGCCAGGCAGCCAAGCAAACTGATGCCGACGTAGGCGGCGACCATGTATTTGGCGACCATGTGTGAGCGCGGCATGATTTTTTCTGAGCGATCCGAGGACTCGGTCTGGAACAGGCGCATGCCACCGATACGCAGCATCGGCAGAATCGCCACGGCCATGGCGATAAAGCCGATCCCGCCGAGCCAGTGCAGCAGTGAGCGCCAGATCAGAATCCCTGGCGACATGTCATCCAGTCCGGTCAGTACGGTGGCGCCCGTGGCGGTGATGCCTGACATGCTTTCAAACACCGCGTCGGTGATGCCCACGCGCAGAGAGAACATAAAGGGTAGGGCAGCAAAGAGCCCCACCAGCACCCAGCTGGAGACCGTCAGCAGGTACATGTCGCGCGGGCGCAGCTGGATATCCTTGGGCCGTCCCTGGGCGATCATCGCGATGCCCACGACAAAGGTGATCAGGCTCGACCAGAGAAAGGCATTGAGTTCGTCAGGTCGCTCAAACAGCAGCAGCGTCAGCATGGGCACGGCCATGCCGATGGCCAGCGTCAGGAGAAAGATGCCATTGATAAACGCGATGATCCGTAAGGTCGGCCAAGCCATTTAAGCGTGTTCCATTGCAGTAATAGCGAGATTCTAGAGACTGTCGCCGCGCCTGGTCAGTTAATCATCCGGCAGGTGCTCATTTAATGCCGCCAGAATGCCTTAGTGACCAGCACCAGTACGGTCAGAATTTCCAGGCGGCCCAGCAGCATGCCAATAGTTAACAGCCATTTGGCGGCATCTGGCAGGCTGGAGAAGTTGCCAGCAGGGCCAATGATCGGGCCCAAGCCAGGACCCACGTTGCACACCGCCGTCGCGGCCCCGGTGAGGGCGGTGACCCAATCCAGGCCGAGTAAGGTCAGGCCCAGGGCAATCACGCCAATGGTGATGGTGAAGAAAAAGGAAAAGGTGATCAGCGAGCGGACGATCTCTTCATCGAGGTTGTGGTTGTTGTATTGCTGCTTGATCACCGCGCGTGGATGCACCAGCTGCTGCAAGTTGGCCCTGAGTAATACGTAGGCCACCTGAAAGCGGAAGATCTTCAGCCCGCCGGAGGTGGAGCCCGAACAGCCACCAACAAAGGTCAGGTAGAAGAACAGCAGCACGGCGAAGCTGCCCCAAGTGGTGTAATCGCCCAGGGCGAAGCCGGTGGTGGTGACCACTGAAGTGACATTCACCGCGACAATCCGGAAAGCATCCCACCAGCTGTTGTCCGAGTGCAGCCACAGCCAGGTGCCGAAAACCAGCCAGGTGGCCAGCAGGAAACCGAGAAAGCCGCGGACCTGGTGGTCTTTAAACAGGGCTTTACGGTTACCGCGCAACGTCGCGACATACAGGGTAAAGGGCAGGCCGCCGCAAATCATCAGCAGCACCGCTACCCAGTGCACGGCGGGTTGGTTCCAGTTGGCCAGCGATGAGTCTGAGGTCGAATAGCCGCCAGTGGAAATGGAGGTCATTGCGTGGTTGATCGCATCAAACGGCGTCATGCCGGCCAGCCAGAAGCCAATGAAGCCGCCGAGGGTCAGCGTCAGGTAGATAAACAGGATGTATTTGGCGGCCATGTGCGAGCGCGGCATGACCTTCTCGCCCCAGTCCGATGACTCGGTCTGGAACAGGCGCATACCACCGACCCGCAAAAGCGGCAGAATGGCCACGGCCATGCCGATAAAGCCGATCCCGCCCAGCCACTGCAGCATCGAGCGCCAAATCAGCAGCCCAGGTGAGGCGTGATCCAGGCCGGAGAGCACCGTCGAACCTGTAGTGGTAACGCCCGACATGGTCTCGAAGAAGGCATCGGTGTAGCTGATGTGGTGGATCAGCACCATCGGCAGAGCGGCAAAGATGCACACCACCAGCCAGCTGCCAGTGGTCAGCAGGTACATGTCACGCGGGCGCAGCTGCGCATCTTTGGGCCGGCCGGGGATGACCATGGCAATGCCCGCAGCAGCCGTGACCAGGCTGGACCAGAGAAAAGCATTGAGGTCATCGGAGCGTGAATACAGCAGCAGCGTCAGCATCGGGATCAGCATGCTGGCCGCTAGGGTGATCAGGAATATGCCGAGGATAAAAGCAATGATGCGCAGTGTCGGCAATGACATGGGGTCGGCTCGGTAACTGGGGCAAAGGGGCGCTATTCTACGCGCGCTGTGGCGGCTGTACAGCGGTTGCATTAGGCGCTTTACAAGCGCTTGGCGCAGCATAGAATAGCCGCCCGGTGCCGGCCCTCTGCCGGTTTCTGAGTCCTCAAAATCATGTCTGATAGCAATCCTTGCTTGAGCTGTGGCGCGTGCTGCGCGCACTTTCGTGTGTCTTTTTTCTGGGGTGAGTGCCAGTCGGCCGGTGGTCTGATGCCGGACGATCAGGTGGTGTTGATCACCCCCCAGCGTGTTGCCATGCGCGGCACGGACAGTAAACCGACGCGTTGTAATGCCTTGATGGGGGATGTCGGCCAGGGCGTGCGCTGCACGCTCTATAAAGAACGCTCCAGCACCTGCCGTGAATTCGAGGCCTCCTGGGTTAACGGCGAGCACAACCCGCAGTGTGATGCGGCGCGCAGTGCACACGGTTTGCCGCCGTTGATGCCACCGGTATCGCCCAGTGTTTCGCCTGAGCGAGTGGCCTAGAACCTGCTCATGGGATTGCCCGCGCGTGCTCCGCAGGCACTAGAATGGCCAATTGATTGAATTGCCGAGGTGACTGATGGACGCTCTTGATGCGTTGCTAAACCGTGTTTCTGCGCCGCGCTTGGTGGCGCCGGCACCCGATGCCGCGCAGCGCGAACTGTTGTTTCGCGCGGCCTTACGTGCGCCTGATCATGGTCAGTTGCGGCCCTGGCGTTTTCTGACGGTTGAGGGGGACGCGCTGACGCAGCTGGGTGAGCTGTTTGCCGGTGCATTACCGGCCGATGCCAGCCCGGAGGCGGTGAGCAAAGCCCAGGCGATGCCGTTGCGTGCGCCGTTACTGGTGTTGGTGATTGCCCGCGTGCAGGCTGATTCGAAAGTCCCAGCCCAGGAGCAGGTGCTAGCCGCCGGCTGCGCCGCTCACAGCATTTTATTGGCGGCCCACGCTCAGGGCATCGGCGCGGTCTGGCGCACGGGGGATATGGCCTACAACCCACACGTCACTGCCGGCTTGGGCCTGGGTGCAGATGAGCAGCTGATTGCCTACCTCTACCTTGGCACGCCGGCGCGCGAATTGCGCGCGGTGCCGGCGGTACAGGTGAGTGATTTTGTCAGCTCTTGGCCGGCGTCTGATTCGGCGGAGTAAGCGGCACACGCAGGGTGGCGACAAAGCCACCTTGTGCGTGGTTACTCAGTTCCAGCTGGCCACCATGGCGCTCGGCCGCACGCCGGGCGATGGCCAATCCCAGGCCATGACCGCTGCTGGTTTGCCCGGGGGCGCGGTAAAAGGGTTCGCCAAGGCGCGCCAACTGCTCGGGGGCTACGCCGGGGCCGTGGTCGCGTACGCTCAGGCATAGTTGCTCGGCGTTTCGGCTGGCCGTCAGTTCGATGGGTTGCCCGACAGGATTGAAGCGCAGGGCATTGCGCAGCAGGTTGTCCAGCGCGCGTTGCAACATGTCCGCCCAGCCGTTGAGCAATAGGTCGGGCTCCAGCTGAATATTGATCTGTTGCTGCGGTGCGTCTAGGTGCGCCTCTTCGCGCAGGGTGTTTAGCAGCTTCGCGAGGTCGATTGGCTGCGCAGCGCCCGGTTCTGCATCGAGGCGGGCGAGAGCGAGAATCTCACTGATCAGTGCTTCCAATCGATCGCATTCCTGGCTCAGGCGCGGCCAGTACTTCTCTCGCTCGACAGCATCTGCACGCTCGGTCAAGGCCAGCGCGATACGCAGGCGGGCCAGCGGTGAGCGCAGTTCGTGGGAGACATCGCGCAGCAACTGGCGTTGGCTGCTGATCAAGCCTTGTACACGCTCGCCCATGCGGTTGAAGTCAGCCGCCAGCACGCCGAGCTCATCGCGTCGCTCGGCCAGCTTGGCCAGGCTGCTCTGTTGATAAGCGGTCTGCCCCAGATCATGTACGGCGCCGCGCAGACGATTCAGCGGGCGGGTGATCGACAAGGTGAGCCAGAGGCTGAACAGCGTCAGAACCAGCATGGCAATCGCCAGTGCGCTGAGCGGCCAGAGCAAGCTGTCGCGTTGCCAGGCCGCAACTTCGGGGATCGGGATGCGGTAGATAAACAGGTAGGTTTCGCCGCTGCTGGGACTGGTGTAATCAACACTCAGGCGGCGCCAGGGCAGGCGCTTCTCGTTGCGGTGGCGCGCTTCAAAGGCGGCTGCACGGGCCGGGAAGGTGCCTTTAACCACCGGTTGGCCGCTGTTATCAAGCACCTGTACGTCGATGCGAAAGCTGCGTTTACGCTGTTCCAGCAGAGCCTGAGCGGCAGCCGGGCCTTGCTCTTCGTAGCGTTGGGTCCAGGTCTCGGCGAGGTCATCCATGCCGGGGTGTTGGCTGAGTAGCCAGGCGTCCTGGTTCAGCATGCGCCCAAGTAGCATGGACAAACCGGCAACCAGGGCAATGGCCAGCCAAAAGCTGGCAAAGATGCGCCAGAACAGTGATCGCACGGTAGCTCCTTGGGTAACAGAAACGCCCATCAAGGCTTGTGGCCTGATGGGCGCAGATTTAAGGGGATGGGTTTAGCTTTTCTTTGCTTGCTCAGCTTGCCAGGCCTTGAAGGCTTTATGCTCGGCGCGGCGTTCTTGCATTTTTTTCTGGTGTTCGTCGAAGGCCTTCTGTTGCTCGGGCGTGAGCAGCGCGCGGATGGCGTTGTGCTGTTTGTCCTTGGCGGCTTTCAGTTCATCCTGCATGGCTTTTTGCTCAGCGGCCGGGAGTTTCTCCAGGTAACGCTGGGTGATCGCATGGCGGCCTTTCATCTGCTCGCCCATCAATTTACGGATTTCGCGGTGCTGCTCTTTGCTCAGGTCGAGCTCTTTGAACATGCGGGCACCGTGCTCGCCGCCATTATGCCGTGGGCCGCCTTCAGGCATGGCCATGGCGAGGGTCGGCAGGGTCAGGGCGAGCAGTACGGCGGTAAGTGTTTTGCGCATGGTGTGTTTCCTTGTCTGAAACCGGTAAACACCGGATGAGCCCAGTCTAGGGCGGTCAAGGTCAAGGGCCGTCAGGGCAAGGTAAAGCTTAGGTAAAGGGCGCAGCGCAGCTGATTGACTTAAAGACTGTGCAAAACCTCGCGAGCTAGAGTCATGCAAGGCAAAAAACGGCGAGGACGCGGACTGGGCTCGCACGCGAGTTTACTGCTGTAAATGAGCATTACTCGTTTCACTCGCCCTTCGGGTCGCGCTAAAGCGCGTTAGCCGCAAGCGGCTTGCCGAGCCGGTTTTTAACGCAGCAGGGCCGACGCGCAGCAGGTTTTAAACGTTGTAGTAGTAGCCGCGGCTGCGCAGCGCCAATATGCGTTGGCGGCCATCGGCATGCGGGCCGAGTTTTTTGCGTAGGTTGCTGACGTGCATGTCCAGGCTGCGGTCATACAGGGTCAGTTTGCGGCCGAGGGCCAGCTGCGCCAGCGTTTGCTTATCCACCGGCTCACCGGGGTGTTGTAACAGTGCTTCGAGAATGCGGCTTTCCGAGAGGGTCAGGGTGACCTCCTGCTCGCCTAGGGTCACCGTGCCGCGGGCCTGGCTGTAATGTAAATCGCCGAGGTCGAGCGGACTGCCGGGCGTAGCCGCGAGGCTGCGGCGCAATACCGCGCGCAAACGTGCGGTGAGTTCGCGCGGGTCGCAGGGCTTGGCCAGGTAATCGTCGGCACCCAACTCCAGGCCAAGGATCCGGTCCAGTGGTTCGCCACGGGCCGATAGCATCAGTACCGGCAGGTCCGGATGGTCGCTGCGTAATTGCTTGAGCAGTTCCAGGCCGCTGCCGTCAGGCAGCATCACATCCAGCACCACGGCATCTGGGCTGTGTGCGGCAAGGGCGTTACGGGCGCTATGGCCGTCATGGCAGGCGCTGACCTGAAAGCCTTCCTGGGTCAGCCAGCTGGCCAGCAGTTCACAGAGTTCGACATCGTCGTCGATAAGCAGCAGGTCATTCATGGCTCAGTTCAGCCACTCGCGGCGTGAGCGGCGCCCGCCGCGTAACAATGCACCGATCAGCACTCCCAGCAACCCCGCTCCAGCGCCCGTGGCAAACCACATTTGTTGCTCGCTGATGAGAGGTTTCGGGGCGCTAGCCTGGTTTTTTTTCAGTTCGAGTTTGAGGCGCTGATTGTCCTGACGCAGGCGCTGCAACTGCACAGTTTCGTGTTCGTTGCTGGCGCTTTGTAGCTCCACGCTAAGGGCCTGGCGTTGTTCTTCGCTAATCGCCAGGCGCTGTTCCAGATCGTCGATTTGCGCCTGCGCCGAGGTGGCTTCGGCCAATGGCTGTGGCGGGTTCTCTTCGGCCTGAGTAACGGCCGGCAAGCACAGGGTCAAGAGTAGAAACAGCGGGCCTGGACGCATCGGAACTCCTCGCGTGTCATTGTTGTTATGGGCTGTTCAGCGCAAAGATGGCGTCAAGGCAAAACCAGCTTGAAGGGTTTGACCAGCACGGAGGCATACACCCCGGCGGCGCGGTAAGGGTCGGCGTCGGCCCACTGTTGCGCGGCCAGCAGCGATTCAAATTCCGCGACGACCAGGCTGCCGGAAAAGCCTGCTGGGCCTGGATCATTACTGTCGACTGCTGGGTGCGGGCCGGCGAGGATCAAGCGGCCTTCAGTTTTCAGCTGCTCCAAGCGCGCCAGGTGCGCCGGGCGAGCATTCATGCGGTTTTCCAGCGAGTTTTCCACATCGGTGGCAATGATTGCGTAGAGCATCTTGATCCTTAGTATGAAGTCGTTAGCGGTGGCCGCAGCCGTGGGAGAAAAACAGTCTGTTCAGGCAATGTCGAGGAAATAGTGGCGCAAGCCAGCAAGAATCCACATCTGCCGGCATAATAACAAACATAAATGACTCGGAAAGCGCGCCTTATGGAAGTTGATTTGCATTGCCATAGCACCGCATCAGACGGCGCACTTGCGCCAGCTGCGGTGGTGGCGCGGGCGTTTGAGCGCGGCGTGCGGGTGCTGGCGTTAACCGACCACGACACCCTGGATGGCCTCGATGAAGCCGGCGCGGCGGCGCAAGCCTTGGGCATGCAACTGGTCAATGGCATCGAGTTGTCCTGCCTTTGGGGCGGCGCGACCATCCATGTCTTGGGTTATGCCTTCAACCGTGAAGCGCCGGCTTTGCAGCAGGCGATTGCCGAGTTGCATGAGGGGCGCTGGTTGCGTGCGGCGGAAATCTCCAAGCGTTTGGACGCTAAAGGCATGCCCGGTGCGCTGGACGGCGCGCGGGCCATTCAGCAGGAGTTGGGCGACAGTGGTAATGCTCCGGCGCGTCCGCATTTCGCCGATTTCTTGGTGCGCGGCGGTTACGTCAAAGACCGCGCCGAAGCGTTTCGTAAATGGCTGGGCTCGGGCAAGCTGGGTGATGTCAAACAGCACTGGCCGGAGCTGGCGCAGACCGTCGACACCTTGCGCCGTGCAGGTGCCTGGGTCAGCCTGGCGCATCCGTGGCAGTACGACTTTACTCGGAGTAAGCGCCGCAAGTTGATTGCCGATTTTGTCGGGGCCGGCGGGCATTCGTTGGAAGTGGTCAACGGTATGCAGCCGGCCGATCAGGTGGGTAGCCTGGCAATTCTGGCGCGCGAGTTTGGTATGTTTGTCACGGCGGGCAGTGATTTTCACGCGCCGGGTCAGTGGTCTGAGTTGGGTGTTTATCGCCCAGTTCCCGAGGATCTACCGCCCCTGTGGGCACGGTTTAAGCATGTCCAACAGCCTACTGCAATCTGATCAGGATTCGAGTGTGAGCCAATTCTTCCAGATTCATCCGGAAAACCCGCAAGCGCGCCTGATCAAGCAGGCGGTGGAAATCATCCGTAGCGGCGGGGTGGTGGTTTATCCGACCGACTCGTCCTATGCCGTGGGTTGCCACATTGGTGACAAGACGGCTATCGAGCGTATCCGCCGCATGCGCCAGCTGGATGACAAGCACAACTTCACCTTGGTGTGCCGTGATCTATCAGAGCTGAGCACCTTTGCCAAAGTGGATACTGCGGCGTTCCGTTTGCTCAAGGCCCATACCCCCGGGCCTTACACCTTTATCCTCAACGCCACCCGTGAAGTGCCACGCATGTTGTTGCATGCCAAGCGCCGCACTATTGGCCTGCGTGTGCCCAGTCACCCGATTGCCATGGCGCTGCTGCAAGAACTCAACGAGCCGTTGATGAGCGTGAGTTTGATCCTGCCAGGTGAAACAGTGCCGATGAGCGACCCTTACGAAATGCGCCAGACCCTCGAACATCAGGTTGATCTGATCATTGATGGCGGTTTCGGTGGGCTTGAAGCCTCCACTGTGGTCAGCCTGCTCGAGGATGAGCCTGAGGTGTTTCGGGTCGGCTGTGGTGATCCGTCGCCTTTTACGGATGATCTTTGAGCCCGCCTCTATATAATCGAGCTCCTTCGTTTTTACAGGTAACCCGTTTTGAGTCTTGCTGACGCCGAACGTCGCGTGTTCTCTGGCATGCGCCCGAGTGGTTTGTTGCACTTGGGGCATTACCAGGGGGTGCTGAAGAACTGGATCAAGCTGCAACACAGCTATGAATGCTTCTTCTGCATTGTTGACCTGCATGCATTAACCACTGATTACGATGATGTCGGCCCCTTGTCCCAGCGGGTCATGGATATGGCTGTGGACTGGTTGGCTGCCGGCGTGAGCCCCAGTTCCGCGACGCTGTTTATTCAGTCGCAAGTCCCCGAACATGCCGAGCTGCACCTGTTGCTATCGATGATCTGCCCGCTCAGCTGGCTGGAGCGCGTGCCGTCCTATAAAGAACAGCAAGAACAGTTGCACGGCAAAGACCTCAGCACCTTCGGCTTTCTCGGTTATCCCTTGCTGCAAGCGGCCGACATCCTGCTGTACCGCGCCGGTGTGGTACCTGTGGGCAGTGATCAGCTGGCGCATATCGAATTTGCCCGTGATGTGGCGCGGCGCTTCAATCATTTGTATGGCCGTGAGCAGGGCTTTGAGGAAAAGGCTGAGGCCGCGATCATCAAACTCGGCAAGAAGACGGCCAAGCTCTATAACAGCCTGCGTAAGGCTTATCAGGAGCAAGGTGATGGTGAGGCGCTGGAAACTGCCCGCGCCCTGCTCAAGGACCAGCAAAGCATTACCCTGGGTGATAAAGAACGCCTGTATGGCTACCTGGAAGGCGGCGGCAAGATTCTTCTGGCTGAGCCGCAGGCCTTGCTGGGCGAGTCGCCCAAGTTGCTCGGGCTGGATGGCAGCAAAATGTCCAAGTCCAACAACAATGCGATCTTCCTGCGCGACACCGCGCCGGCGATCGAGGAAAAAATCCGCCGCATGCCGACTGATCCGGCGCGGGTGCACCGGGATGATCCCGGCAACCCGGCCAATTGTCCGGTGTGGTCGTTGCACCAGCTCTACTCCAATACGCCAACCTGCGAATGGGTCCAGCAGGGTTGTCGCAGCGCCGGTATCGGTTGCCTGGAATGTAAAGCACCGTTGATTGAAGCGGTGCAGCTTGAGTTGCAGCCGCTGCAGGCACGGGCGGACGACTATCAGGACAGCCCTGATCTGGTTCGGCAGATTCTTGCCGATGGCGCCGAACGTGCTCGGTCAGAAGCACGGGAAACCCTTAGCGAAGTCCGCCTGGCCCTTGGCCTGAATTACCGCTGAACCTACTGTCGAGAGTGACCATGTCCAGCGTGCCGCCCGAGGAACACCCCGATAGCCAGGCCAATGCCCAGCAGGAGCTGCCATTTGCCTTGGTGTATGGCCAGGCGGTTACCGAAATGCCGCTGGATCTGTACATTCCGCCGGATGCCCTGGAGGTGTTTCTCGAAGCCTTCGAGGGCCCGCTGGACCTGCTGTTGTATTTGATCCGCAAACAAAACATCGACGTGCTAGATATCCCCGTGGCGGAAATTACCCGCCAGTACATGGGCTATGTCGAGCTGATGCAGTCGGTGCGCCTGGAGCTGGCCGCCGAGTACTTGGTGATGGCCGCCATGCTCGCCGAGATTAAGTCACGCATGCTGTTGCCGCGCTCCAGTGAAATCGAGGCCGAAGAAGACGACCCGCGTGCCGAGCTGATCCGCCGCCTGCAGGAATACGAGCGTTACAAGGCGGCGGCAGAAGGTATCGACGGGCTTAGCCGGGTTGGCCGTGACCTGACCGTGCCGCGCCTGGATGCGCCCGAGGCGCGGGCGCGCAAGTTGTTGCCGGATGTCAGCCTGGAAGAGGTGCTGTTGTCGATGGCCGAGGTGTTGCGCCGCGCCGACATGTTTGAAAGCCATCAAATCACCCGCGAAACGCTGTCGACCCGCGAGCGCATGAGCGATGTGCTTGAACGGCTTAAAGGTGGTGCTTTCGTGCCGTTTGTCAGCCTGTTTAGTGCTGAAGAGGGCAAGCTCGGCGTGGTGGTGACTTTTATGGCCGTGCTGGAGTTGATCAAGGAATCCCTGGTCGAACTGGTGCAAAACGAGGCTTTTGGGCCAATCCATGTGCGCGCACGGGCGGAATAAGCATGAACCTTAATGAACCGCGTGAGCTGGCCAGCCTGCTTGAAGCCTTTCTCCTGGCCTCCGGCAAGCCGCAATCCTTGGAGCGCTTGTTCGAACTGTTTGAAGAAGCCGAGCGGCCGCAACCGAGCGTATTCAAGAAGGCCCTGGCGCACTTGGGTAAATCCTGTGAAGGGCGGGCTTTTGAGTTGGTTGAAGTGGCGACGGGTTATCGCCTGCAAGTGCGCGAGAAGTACGCGCCTTGGGTCGGCCGCCTGTGGGAAGAACGACCGCAGCGTTACTCGCGTGCCATGCTCGAAACCCTGGCGCTGATTGCCTACCGTCAGCCGATCACCCGCGGTGAGATCGAAGACGTACGCGGCGTGGCGGTCAACAGCCATATCGTCAAAACCCTGCTGGAGCGCGAGTGGATCCGTGTGGTGGGCCACCGCGATGTGCCGGGTAAACCGGCGATGTTCGCCACCACCAAGGCTTTTCTCGATCACTTCAACCTGAAAAGCCTCGATGAACTGCCGCCACTGGCCGCCTTGCGTGAGCTGGAACCTGAGCCCGTGCTGGCCTTTGAGGATGACTCCGAGGCCCCGCAAAGCCTGCAGGCACGTGCCGATTTGGCCTTGGCTGATGAGCCGGCAGTGGACGCAGGCGAGGAAACCAGCTTCAGCAGCTTGCTGGCTGAACTCGACTCGATGGAACAGGGTCTGAAGACCGACTTCGACGATTTAGCCGAGCAGGACGATGCGCATGAAGAGGCCGATGAACCCCACGAAATCCTGGATAAAGAGCAGTTACCTGACTGAGGTCTGCGGTGCGACTGGCGCATTGCTGGCGGTATTGATCCGGTGAAAGACCCCTGCATCAAGCTGTGTAAGTTCGAGCGTGATACCTGCCGTGGTTGCGGGCGTACTAAGGCCGAGATCAAAGCGTGGAAGAAGCTCGGCAAAGTGGCTCAGCGTGCTGTTTTGGCTGAGGCCGATCTGCGTTTGCTGAGCCTGGCAGCCGTGGGGCGGAAGAAACGCTGACGGCCACCGATCAGATCGCTCACCTCAACCCGTGCGTAAGCGCCGCGTTTCGCGTATGCTCCGCGCCCCTTCGACGAATAGGCCCAGCCTAGATCGTCCGAATCACTAGCGATAACACCGGGAGGTGCCCAGATGAGTGAAATCGAAGAATACAGCCCCGCAGGCGAAAAACTACAGAAAGTCATGGCGCGTATGGGCCTGGCTTCACGCCGCGAAATCGAAGCCTGGATCAGTGCTGGCCGCGTAAAGGTCAATGGCGCCGTCGCCAACCTCGGCGTGCGTGTCGACCTGCACGACGCGATTGCCGTCGATGGCAAAGTGATCCGCCGCGAAGAAGCCGCCGAGAGCGTGCGCCGCGTGATCATCTACAACAAACCCGAAGGCGAGATCTGCACCCGTGACGACCCAGAAGGCCGTCCGACCGTGTTTGACCGTCTGCCACGGCCGAAAGATGGCCGCTGGATCAACATCGGTCGCCTCGACATCAACACCACTGGCTTGCTGATGTTCACCACCGATGGTGAGCTGGCTAACCGCTTGATGCACCCGTCTTATCAGATGGACCGCGAGTACGCCGTGCGCGTGCGTGGCGAAGTCGACGAAGAGATGATCGAGCGCCTGAAAGCGGGCGTGATGCTTGAAGATGGCCCGGCCAAGTTCACTGACATCAAAGAAGCGCCTGGCGGCGAAGGGTTCAACCACTGGTACCACTGCGTGGTAATGGAAGGTCGTAACCGTGAAGTGCGCCGGCTGTGGGAATCCCAGGGGTTGGTGGTCAGCCGTCTGAAGCGCGTGCGTTTTGGTCCGGTATTTATCACCTCGGACCTGACCATGGGGCGCTGGCGCGAAATGAGCCAGCGCGAAGTGGATATCCTCAGCGAAGAAGTCGGCCTCAAGTCGGTGGCGTTGCCGGACATGAAGGAAAAAGCCCGCGACAAGATCGACCGTCTGCAGCGCAAATCGGCCAAGCCGGTGGGGCGTGCTGCGCGTCCAGAGCGGACTTTGCGCCCAGCCCATGGTGGCGGCCCGGCAGCGGGCAGTGATCAGGGTCGTTCGCGTCCTGCGCGTGGCGAAGGTGCTGAGCGTGGCGAGCGTCCGGCGCGCACACCGCGTGCCCCACGTGATGATCAAAGCAAAGGCACCCCAGTTGCCGAGCGCCCGCGTGATGTCAATAACAAGCGTCCGGCCAAGCCGGGTGCGCAACGCCCAGGCGTTGAGTTGGCCGATCGTCCGGCCCGCAAGCCTGCTGGTGCGCCGGTTAAACGTCGCAGCCAGCCGAGCCGTGAAGGTCAGCGCCCAGGTTTTGGTCGCGGTCCAAAGCCGGAGTAATTCGCGCGAGCGGATATGAAAAAGGCGACCTTCGGGTCGCCTTTTTTTATGGTCTGTCAGCCAGGGTGGTCATCCTATGCGTCGTCGCTGGGCGACGTTAGGCCTATGTCCCATCATTTTTTGGTCGTTGTGTTTAACCGGCCATCGACAGGCGGTTGCGGCCATCGCGTTTGGAAACAAACAGTGCGTTGTCGGCGCGGCGCAGCAGGCTGTCCATCGACTCGCCTGGCAGCAGGGTGGCGCAGCCGAGGCTGACTGACAGCTCGATGGCTTGGTTCTCGACCAGGTATTGGATGCCCATTACGGCCATGCGCAGGCGTTCGCCGACCATCGAGGCGGCTTCGCGACTGGTGCTGGAGAGCAGCACCATAAATTCTTCACCGCCGTAGCGGAACACCATGTCGACATTGCGCAGGCTGTCTTTCAGGGCGTTGGCCACGGCTTTGAGTGCCTGGTCGCCGACGATGTGGCCGTGGTCATCGTTAACGCGCTTGAAGTGATCGATGTCGACCATCAGCACCGACAGGGGCTGCAACGTGCGTCGGGCAATGTCCACTTCGCGCTTGAGTGTCTGTTCCATGGCGATGCGGTTGCCGGTTTCGGTCAGCGGGTCGCGTAATGCACTTTGCACGGCGGCGCGGTAGAGCAAGGCGTTGCGCAGCGGAAACAGCAGACTGGCGAGCAGTGATTCGAGCTGGCCCAGCTCATCTTCACTGAAGCGCTGGTTGCGCCGGAAGGTCAGTTCGCCGAGGTACTCGCCTTCATGGTTCAGGCGGTAGCCGGCCGAGTGGTTGGCGCGCTCGCCTAAGTCCAGGCGCAGGTCGCAGGACGCCAGCTGGTAGCTCAGGGCGCCAAGGGGCACCAGGCGCTGCACTTCGCTGAAGAACAGTTCGAGGATACGCTCGACTTCCAGGGAGGTTTGCAGGCGCAGGCTTAATTGCTGGCGCAGTTGCCCGAGGCTAACCGGCTTAAGGGTTTTCTGCAGGCGAGTGGCATAGCCAAGACGCTGTAATTTGGCAGCATCGAAATCGATGGTGTTGGACTGATTGTGCGGGGCCATGAAGCTCTACCTCTAGCGCTGTTCGCGACGACTAGTGGCTATATAGCGAATTCCGTGCCAATCCCAGTTTTGCAATAAAAGGGCTTTTATTTCAGTGGGTTATTGGTTGGTAGTGGCGGGATGCGGCAAGGGTTTGCCGGTAAATTGGCAAGGCTGATGGCAATTTGCTGCCAGTTAAATGGAAGCCCGCCGGAAAACCGGCGGGCGGTGCTGGGGTTTATTGCGCGTCAAAGGCCTGGCCGTTGACGTCTGCGCTGTCTGGCCCCATCAGGTACAAATAGACCGGCATGATCGCTTCGGGTAGCGGGTTGTTCGCCGGGTTTTCAGCCGGGTAGGCCTGGGCACGCATATTGGTGCGGGTGGCGCCGGGGTTAATGCTGTTGGCGCGCACGTGGCTGACGCCATCGACCTCATCGGCCAGTACCTGCATCAAGCCCTCGGTGGCAAACTTCGACACGGCGTAAGCGCCCCAATAAGCACGGCCTTTGCGCCCGACACTGCTGGAGGTGAATGCCACCGAGGCGTCCTGCGAGAGTTTTAGCAATGGCAGCAGGGTGCTGGTGAGCATAAACATGGCGTTGACGTTGACCTGCATAACGCGCATGAAATTATCGCCGGAGAGTTGCTCCAGCGGCGTGCGCGGGCCGATGATCGAGGCGTTGTGCAGCAGGCCGTCGAGCTTGCCGAACTCCGCCTCAATCATCGCGGCCAGTTCGTCGTATTGGTGCGGTAGGGCGGTTTCCAGGTTAAACGGGATCACCGCCGCCTGAGGGTGGCCGGCGGCTTCGATGGCGTCGTAAACCTGGCTGAGGTTTGCTTCGGTTTTGCCCAGCAGTAGTACCGTTGCGCCATGTGCGGCAAAGGTTTTGGCGGCGGTAGCGCCAATGCCACGGCCGGCGCCGGTCACTAGAATCACACGGCCCTTGAGCAGGTCGGGGCGGGCGGAGTAGTCAAACATCAATAAAACCTCATTTCTTTAGGGGCGGGCGGCTTCGGCGCGCGCCCGCGAGCAGTCTTCAGCAGCTGCACAGTGCTCGGTCGAGTACGGCGCGCAATTCCAGCGGATGATCAACCACCACATCGGCGCCCCAGTTGCGGGGGTTGTCCTGCGGGTGGATATAGCCGTAGGTCACGGCGGCGGTCTTGCAGCCTGCAGCACGGCCGGCTTCGATGTCGCGCTCGTCATCACCGACAAATAGGGTGGCGGCTGGTTCTACGCCCATCTGGGTGCAGGCCAGCAGGATCATCTCCGGGTCAGGCTTGCTGCGGCTGACGTGGTCCGGGCAAACCAGTGCTGCTGAGCGCAGCGCCAGACCCAATTGCTGCATGATCGGTTCGGCGTAGCGCACCGGTTTGTTGGTGGCCACGCCCCAGACCAGCTTGGCCTGTTCAATATCATCAAGCAGTTCAGCCATGCCCTCGAACGGTTGGGTCAAGACTGCGCAATGCTCTTGGTAGCGCTCGAGAAATTCCAGGCGCAGCGCCTCGAAGCCTTCGGCTTCGGGATCTATGGCGAAGTTGGCGGCCACCATGGCGCGTGCGCCGCCGGAGACCTGGTCGCGAATCAGCTTGTCGGCAATCGCGGGCAGGCCACGCTCACTGCGCATGGCCTGGCAGATGGCAATAAAGTCCGGGGCGCTGTCGAGTAGGGTGCCGTCCATGTCGAATAGAACTGCTCGTAAACGCATGCCGATCATTCCTCGCGCAGGGTCTGGATCATGTAGTTGACGTCAACGTCGGCTTCCAGCTTGTAGCGTTTGCTCAGCGGGTTGTAGGTCAGGCCGATGATGTCTTTAACCTGCAGGCCGGCGTCACGGCTCCAGGCGCCCAGTTCGGAGGGGCGGATAAACTTCTTGAAGTCGTGGGTGCCGCGCGGCAGCAACTTCATGATGTATTCGGCGCCGATGATGGCGAACAGGTACGCCTTGGGGTTGCGGTTGATGGTGGAGAAGAACACCTGGCCACCGGGCTTGACCATGCGGTAGCAGGCGCGGATCACTGAGGCCGGGTCAGGCACGTGCTCAAGCATTTCCAAGCAGGTGACCACATCGAATTGCTCGGGCATTTCTTCAGCGAGGGCTTCAGCGGTGATCTGCCGGTACTCAACGCTGACGCCGGATTCCAACTGGTGCAGTTGGGCCACGGCCAGTGGCGCTTCACCCATGTCGATACCGGTGACGGTCGCGCCGCGTTGGGCCATGGATTCGCTGAGGATGCCGCCCCCGCAGCCGACATCCAGCACCTTCTTGCCGGCCAGGCCGGCACGCTCGTCGATCCAGTTGACGCGCAGCGGGTTGATGTCATGCAGCGGCTTGAACTCGCTCTCGCGGTCCCACCAGCGGTGGGCGAGGGCTTCGAATTTGGCGATTTCGGCGTGGTCGACGTTGCTCATATAAATCCCTACAAATCAGGCTGCGGCGAGAGTGGGAGCGCAAGGTGCTCATGGTGCCAGTTTCGCCGGGTGGAGTGGCTGCCACTTGGGCGACCAATGTATGTCAGTTTGTCGCAGTGTGGGCTGTTGGTCGCGGCTAAAGCGCCTCCCGCAAGCCCTGCAGGGCCATGCTAGCGCCCAGCGATCTTTGCGCCCCAGGCGCGGGCGTTGGCGATGATGCGTTGTTCGTCCAGGCGGGTCAGTTGGCCGGCGTCCAGCAGGTGTTTGCCGCCGACCCACAGGTGCTCGACACAGGCGCGTCCGCCGGCATAGAGCAGCTGCGATACCGGGTCATAGACTGGTTGCTGGGCCATGCCGGAGAGGTCAAATGCCACCAAATCGGCGGCCTTTCCCAGCTGCAGTGAGCCAATGTGCTCATCCAGGCCGAGGGCTCGCGCGCCGTTGAGTGTGGCCATGCGCAGCGCGCGGTGAGCGTCCAGGGCGGTGGCAGAGCCAGCGACGGCCTTGGCCAGCAGGGCAGCGGTACGGGTCTCGCCGAGTAAATCGAGATCGTTATTGCTGGCTGCGCCGTCAGTGCCGATGGCGACGTTGACCCCGGCCTGCCAGAGCTTCTCCACTGGGCAGAAGCCGCTGGCTAGCTTGAGATTAGATTCCGGGCAATGGATCACGCTGGTATTGCTGTGCACCAGCAGGGCGAGGTCATCATCGTCGATCTGGGTCATGTGCACGGCCTGGAAGCGCGGGCCGAGCAGCCCTAGGCGAGCCAGGCGGGCAAGGGGGCGTTCGCCGCGTTGTTCCAGGCTTTGCTGCACTTCAAAAGCGGTTTCGTGCACGTGCATGTGGATGCCGGCGTCCAACTCGGCAGCCAGCATGCAGATGTTTTCCAGCTTGTCGTCGCTCACGGTGTAGGGCGCGTGCGGGCCGAAGGCGACTTTAATGCGCGGGTGATGCTTGAGGTCGCCGTACAGGCTCAGGCCCTTACGCAGCGCCTCATCAGCGTCGCGCGCGCCAGGGATGGGGAAGTCCAGTACGGGGATGGTGATTTGTGCGCGGATGCCGCTGCTGTGCACCAGCTGGCTGGCGGTTTCCGGGAAAAAGTACATGTCAGAGAAGCAGCTGATGCCGCCCTTGAGCTGTTCGGCAATCGCCAGCTCGGTGCCGTCCTGTACGAACTGCTCGTTGACCCATTTGGCTTCTGCCGGCCAGATGTGCTGCTCCAGCCAGGTCATCAGCGGCAAATCATCGGCGAGGCCGCGGAACAGGGTCATGGCGGCGTGCCCGTGGGCGTTGACCAGCCCTGGGGTGAGCAGGCGGTCCGGCAGTTCCAGTACGCGCAGTGCGCTGTGCTTGAGTGCTTCGGCGCGTGGTGCGATCAGTGCAATGCGGCCGTCGCGAATGCCCAGGCCGTGGTTTACCAGCACCACGCCGGCAGGTTCGACCGGGACCAGCCAGGTAGGCAGGAGCAGAAGGTCGAGCGGGGCTTGGGGCATGTTGGCGTTTCCGGCAGTCAGGAGAACGGCGAGTTTATAGGGGAACGCCCTGGGCTTGAAGCGGCTGCCGCCGATCTGGCGCGCTGTGCGTATAATGGCCGGCTTTTTTCGGTGGAGGTGTGTGATGCGCGAGCAATTGCTAGCGGCAGAGAAGGTCAAGGCCATTGAGTGGCGTGACGGTGTTCTGCATCTGCTCGATCAGCGCGCGCTGCCCTTCGAGGAAGCCTGGCTCAGCTACCACTCGGCCGCTGATGTGGCTGAGGCGATCGGTAGCATGGTGGTGCGCGGCGCGCCGGCTATCGGCATCAGTGCGGCCTATGCCATTGTTCTGGCGCTGCGCTCGCGCTTGCAGGCTGGGGGTGACTGGCGTGCTGCGCTGGACGCGGACTTTCAGCTATTGGCCGACTCGCGGCCGACGGCAGTTAATCTGTTCTGGGCGCTCAAGTGCATGCGCGATCGGCTCGATCGGCTTAAAAGCACGGATGACCCGCTGGCCCTGCTTGAGGCTTGCGCCGTGGGTATTCACCAGGGTGATCGCGAAGCCAACCTGACCATGGCCGAGCTGGGAGTTGATTTGATTCGCCGCCACCAGGGTAATCAGCAGAACCTATTGACCCACTGCAACGCCGGGGCGCTGGCCACTGGTGGTTTTGGCACGGCCTTGGGGGTGATTCGAGCGGCCTTTCACGATGGCTTGCTGGAGCGCGTGTATGCCGATGAAACCCGCCCCTGGCTGCAAGGCTCGCGCCTGACAGCTTGGGAGCTGGCGGCGGACGGTATTCCAGTGACGGTGAATGCCGACTCGGCCGCTGCGCACCTGATGAAGACCCGCGGTATTACCTGGGTCATTGTTGGGGCTGACCGCATCGCCGCCAATGGCGATGTAGCCAACAAGATCGGCACCTATCAGTTGGCCGTCAATGCCATGCACCACGGGGTGCGCTTTATGGTGGTGGCGCCCAGCTCGACCATTGATATGGCCACCGAGCACGGCGACGACATCGTGCTGGAAGAGCGTGATGCCAGTGAGTTGCTGGAGTTGGGCGGCAAGCGTATCGCCGGTGAAATAGACGCGCTCAATCCAGTGTTTGATGTCACTCCGGCCGACCTGATCGACTTTATCGTCACCGAAAAGGGTGTGGTTGATCGTCCGGATGCCGAAAAAATGGCGCAATTGATGTGCCGCAAGCGTCTGCATTGAGTTTTGTCCAGTGCGCGCACGCACCCAGTCGCCAGGCTGGTGCTGGGGATAGGTGCGTCGCGGCGATTGTGGTAAGCTCCGGCGGTTTTCGGGGGTGCTCGTTATGGGCCTCTCACCTGCGCAGATACATGGCATAACTTATTGATTTGTCGTGAGTCGCTATGAGCCTCAAGGCTCGGCGACAGGCTCCACACCACTCAGGATGAGCGGCGCGGAGTTTCACCAGAAAAAGGAACAAGGCTACTCATGGGCGAACTGGCCAAAGAAATCCTCCCGGTCAATATTGAAGACGAACTCAAGCAGTCTTACCTCGACTACGCGATGAGCGTAATTGTCGGGCGCGCACTGCCGGATGCACGTGATGGCTTGAAGCCCGTGCACCGCCGTGTGCTGTTTGCCATGAGTGAGTTGGGTAACGACTGGAACAAGGCATACAAGAAGTCCGCCCGTGTGGTCGGTGACGTAATCGGTAAGTATCACCCGCACGGTGATACCGCGGTGTACGACACCATCGTACGGATGGCGCAGCCATTCTCCCTGCGCTACCTGCTGGTCGATGGCCAGGGCAACTTCGGTTCGGTGGACGGCGATAACGCCGCCGCCATGCGTTACACCGAAGTGCGCATGACCAAGCTGGCCCATGAGCTGCTGGCTGACCTGCATAAAGAAACCGTGGATTGGGTGCCGAACTACGACGGCACCGAAATGATCCCGGCGGTGATGCCAACCAAGGTGCCTAACCTGTTGGTTAACGGCTCCAGCGGTATTGCCGTGGGCATGGCCACCAATATTCCCCCGCACAACCTCACGGAAGTGATCAACGGCTGTCTGGCCCTGATCGACAACGGCGAGCTGACGGTCGATGAACTGATGCAGTACATCCCGGGCCCGGACTTCCCAACGGCGGCGATCATCAATGGTCGCGCCGGCATCATCGAGGCCTACCGTACGGGTCGTGGGCGCATCTATATGCGTGCTCGCGCGATTATCGAAGACATCGATAAAGTCGGCGGCCGCCAGCAGATCATTGTCAGCGAGCTGCCGTATCAGCTGAACAAAGCGCGCTTGATCGAGAAGATCGCCGAGCTGGTCAAAGAGAAGAAGCTCGAAGGCATCACTGAGCTGCGCGATGAGTCCGACAAGGACGGCATGCGCATCGTCATCGAGCTGCGTCGCGGTGAAGTACCGGAAGTGGTACTCAACAACCTCTACGCCCAAACCCAGATGCAGAGCGTTTTCGGCATCAACGTGGTGGCGTTGATCGACGGCCAGCCGAAGGTCCTTAACCTCAAGGACATGCTCGAAGCCTTTATTCTGCACCGCCGTGAAGTGGTCACCCGCCGTACGGTGTTTGAGCTGCGTAAAGCCCGTGAGCGTGGACACATCCTTGAAGGTCAGGCGGTGGCGCTGTCCAACATCGACCCGGTTATCGCACTGATCAAAGCTTCGCCGACGCCGGCAGAAGCCAAGATCGCGCTGATTGCCAAAGCATGGGAATCCACTGCCGTTGAAGCGATGGTTGAACGTGCTGGGGCTGATTCTTGCCGCCCGGATGATCTTGATCCGCAGTACGGCCTGCGTGACGGCAAGTACTACCTGTCGCCCGAGCAGGCTCAGGCCATCCTTGAGCTGCGCTTGCACCGTTTGACCGGCCTTGAGCATGAAAAACTGCTGGCCGAGTACCAGGAAATTCTCACCCAGATCGGCGAGCTGATCCGCATCCTCACCAGCTCCGTGCGCCTGATGGAAGTCATCCGCGAAGAACTGGAAGCGATCAAGGCCGAGTTCGGCGACGCTCGTCGTACCGAGATTCTCGACAATCGTCTGGATCTGAGCCTGGCTGACCTGATCACCGAAGAAGAGCGTGTGGTCACCATCTCTCACACCGGTTATGCCAAGTCGCAACCGTTGACCGCCTACCAGGCGCAGCGTCGTGGCGGTAAAGGTAAATCGGCAACCGGGATCAAGGATGAGGACTACATCGAGCATCTGCTGGTCGCCAACAGCCACGCCACGCTGTTGCTGTTCTCCAGCAAGGGCAAGGTGTATTGGCTGAAAACCTACGAGATTCCGGAAGCCTCGCGTGCCGCCCGTGGTCGTCCGCTGGTCAACCTGTTGCCGCTGGACGAAGGCGAGCGCATCACCGCCATGCTGCAGATCGATCTGGAAGCGCTGCGTCAGCAAGCGCCTGAAGGCGATGAGCAGGACGATATCGAAGGTGTAGTGGTTGAGACTGAAGAAGTCGAAGACCTCGCCGAAGGCGATGACGCCGACGACGAAACCCCGGATGAACCGACCGGTGCCTACATCTTTATGGCCACGGCCAAAGGCACCGTGAAGAAGACCCCGCTGGTGCAGTTCAGCCGTCCGCGCAGCTCGGGCCTGATCGCCCTCAAGCTGGACGAAGATGACACCCTGATCTCCGCTGCCGTGACTGACGGTGCGCGCGAGGTGATGATGTTCTCCGACGGCGGCAAGGTGATTCGCTTCAAAGAAAGCAAAGTGCGCACCATGGGCCGTACCGCTCGCGGTGTGCGCGGTATGCGCCTGCCGGAAGGGCAGGAGATTATCTCCATGCTGATTCCGGAAGCAGGTGCGCAGATTTTGACGGCCTCCGAGCGCGGTTACGGCAAGCGCACGGCGATGGAAGAGTTCCCGCGTCGTGGGCGTGGCGGCCAGGGTGTGATCGCCATGGTCAGCAACGAGCGTAACGGCAAGCTGGTGGGTGCGGTGCAGGTGCTGGAAGGCGAGGAAATCATGCTGATTTCCGACCAGGGCACCCTGGTACGTACCCGTGTCAGCGAAGTATCGAGCCTCGGCCGTAACACCCAGGGCGTGACCCTGATCAAGCTGGCTAAGGATGAAACTCTGGTTGGCCTTGAGCGTGTGCAGGAGCCTTCGGCGGAAGACGACGAAGAGCTGCTGGACGGTGAAGAGGCTGTTGAAGGCGTGGTCGAGGATGCAGATGCTGCACCTGAGGCCGCTGCTGACGAAAGCCCAATCAGCGACGAGTAATCGGTCAGGGCGGGTTTCCCCGCCCGTGACGGCGTAGGATTTGGCGGCTGGTTGATAGCCAGCCGCTCACCATTTTTGAGCGAGAGTGGATGTGAGCAAGCGAGCCTTTAACTTCTGCGCCGGCCCAGCCGCGCTTCCTGAAGCTGTTCTGCAGCGCGCCCAAGCGGAACTCCTCGACTGGCAAGGCAAAGGCCTGTCGGTGATGGAGATGAGTCACCGCAGTGAGGAATACACCGCCATCGCGGAAAAGGCCGAGCAGGACCTGCGCGATCTGATGGCCATTCCGTCCGACTACAAGGTGCTGTTCCTGCAGGGTGGTGCCAGCCAGCAGTTTGCTGAAATCCCGCTTAACCTGCTGCCCGAAGACGGCGTCGCCGACTACATCGACACCGGTATCTGGTCGAAGAAAAGCATCGAAGAAGCCAGCCGCTACGGCAACATCAATGTCGCGGCCAGCGCCAAGGCTTATGACTACTTCGCCATTCCTGGGCAGAACGACTGGCAGCTGTCGAAAGACGCCGCCTACCTGCACTACGCCAGCAACGAAACCATTGGTGGTCTGCAGTTCGACTGGGTTCCTGAGGTGGGTGACGTGCCGCTGGTCGCGGATATGTCCTCCGACATCCTCTCGCGGCCGATCGATGTGTCGAAATTCGGCCTGATCTACGCCGGCGCGCAGAAGAACATCGGCCCCAGCGGCTTGGTGGTGACCATTGTGCGTGAAGACCTGCTCGGCCGTGCCCGCAGCGTCTGCCCGACCATGCTCAACTACAAAGTCGCCGCCGATAATGGCTCGATGTACAACACCCCGGCGACGTTCTCCTGGTACCTCTCGGGCCTGGTGTTCGAGTGGCTGAAAGAGCAGGGCGGCGTAGCCGCTATGGAACGCATCAACCGCGCCAAGAAGGACCTGTTATACAAGGCCATCGATACCAGCGACTTCTACAGCAACCCGATTGCCGTTAATGCGCGCTCCTGGATGAACGTGCCGTTCCGTCTGGCTGACGAGAAGCTCGACAAGGCCTTCCTTGCCGGCGCCGATGCCCGTGGCTTGCTCAACCTCAAAGGGCATCGCTCGGTGGGTGGCATGCGCGCCTCGATTTATAACGCGGTGGGCCTGGATGCTGTAGAGGCGCTAGTCGCTTACATGGCTGAGTTCGAAAAGGAGCACGGCTGATGACTGATGTAGTGTCCGAGCAGGAATTGCAGGCCCTGCGCCTGCGCATCGATAACCTCGATGAAAAGATTCTCGCGCTGATCAGTGATCGCGCCAGCTGCGCCGAAGAAGTGGCACGGGTCAAAATGAAGGCCCTGCCGGAAGGCGAGAAGCCGGTGTTCTATCGCCCTGAGCGTGAAGCTCAGGTGCTCAAGCGCATCATGGAGCGTAATAAGGGCCCACTGGGTAACGAAGAAATGGCGCGGTTATTCCGCGAAATCATGTCTTCTTGCCTGGCTTTGGAAAACCCGCTCAAGGTTGCTTATCTCGGTCCAGAGGGCACCTTCTCGCAAGCAGCGGCGATGAAGCACTTTGGTCACGCAGTGATCAGCGTGCCGATGGCGGCGATTGATGAAGTCTTCCGTGAAGTCGCCGCCGGTGCGGTGAACTTTGGTGTGGTACCGGTGGAGAACTCCACCGAAGGTGCAATCAACCACACGCTCGACAGCTTCCTTGAGCACGACATGGTCATCTGTGGTGAAGTCGAGCTGCGCATTCACCACCATCTGTTGGTCGGCGAAACCACCAAAACCGACAAAATCACCCGTATCTACTCCCATGCTCAGTCGCTGGCGCAGTGCCGTAAGTGGCTGGATGCGCATTATCCCAACGTTGAGCGTGTGGCCGTATCGAGCAACGCAGATGCCGCCAAACGGGTGAAAAGCGAGTGGAACAGCGCGGCGATTGCCGGCGATATGGCGGCAAGCCTGTACGGCCTAAGCAAAATTGCCGAGAAGATTGAGGACCGCCCGGACAACTCCACGCGCTTCTTGATCATTGGTAGCCAGGAAGTGCCGCCGACCGGTGACGACAAGACCTCGGTGATTATTTCCATGAGCAACAAGCCGGGCGCGCTGCATGAGTTGCTGGTGCCGTTCCACAACAACGGCATCGATCTGACGCGCATCGAAACCCGCCCGTCGCGCAGCGGCAAGTGGACCTACGTGTTCTTTATCGACTTCGTCGGCCATCACCGCGACCCGTTGATCAAGGACGTGCTGGAAAAGATCAATCAGGAAGCCGTGGCGCTCAAGGTCCTTGGTTCCTACCCCAAAGCGGTACTTTAAAACTGCTGCGGCAGGTCTCGGGTTTCAAGCTACACGCGCATCGACGCCGGGCTGTACTTGGGGCTTGCGGCTTTAAGCGTGAGGCTTTGTTATGACCGATTTCCTCGCCTTGGCCCAGCCAGGCGTTCAGCAGTTGTCGCCCTATGTACCAGGCAAACCGGTGGATGAGCTGGCCCGTGAGTTGGATCTGGACCCGGCCAGCATCGTCAAGCTTGCCAGTAACGAAAACCCGCTCGGCCCTAGCCCTAAAGTGCTTGAGGCGATCCGCGCTGAGTTGGCTGAACTGACCCGTTACCCCGATGGTAACGGCTTTGAGCTGAAAAGCCGTCTGGCTGCGCGTTGCGCCGTGCAGGTTAATCAGGTCACCCTGGGTAACGGCTCCAACGACATTCTCGACCTGGTCGCGCGTGCCTACCTGGCGCCGGGTCTGAATGCGGTGTTCAGCCAATACGCCTTTGCCGTCTACCCGATTGCCACCCAGGCTGTTGGCGCGCAGGGCAAAGTGGTGCCAGCGCAGGACTACGGCCACGACCTTGAGGCCATGCTCGCCGCCATCGATGAAAACACCCGTGTGGTGTTTATCGCCAACCCGAACAACCCAACCGGCACCTGGTTTGCCCCTGATGCGCTGGAGCGTTTTCTCGCGCGCGTGCCCAGCAATGTGCTGGTGGTGCTGGATGAGGCCTATATCGAGTTCGCCGAGGGTGATGAGCTGCCGGACGGCCTCAAGTACCTGGCGCGTTATGACAATTTGCTGGTCTCGCGCACCTTCTCTAAGGCCTATGGCCTGGCGGCGCTGCGTGTTGGCTACGCGCTCAGTTCGGCGCAGATAGCGGATGTGCTCAATCGTGTGCGTCAGCCATTCAACGTCAACAGCCTGGCTTTGGCCGCCGCCTGTGCGGCGCTGGATGATGGCGATTATTTGGCGCAAAGCCGTCAGCTTAATGATGCCGGCATGGCGCAGCTGGAAGCTGGCTTGCGCGAGTTGGGGCTGAGCTGGATACCGTCAAAAGGCAACTTTATTGCCGTGGATTTTGCTCGTGACACGGCGGCGATCAATCAGGCGTTGCTACGCGCTGGCGTCATTGTGCGGCCAGTGGCCGGTTATGGCATGCCGAACTTCTTGCGCGTGTCGATTGGTTTGCCCGCGGAGAACGCCCGCTTTCTTGAGGCGCTGGCTGAGGTGTTGCGCGCGTGAGTGATTTAAACGCGGCTGACACGTCGCTGCCATCTGCTGCGCCTAAGCTCGGGCGCCTGGTGGTTATCGGCTTGGGGTTGATTGGTGGCTCCTTTGCCAAGGGCCTGCGCGAGCGCGGCCTGTTTAGTGAGGTGGTGGGGGTCGATTTGGATCCCGAGTCGCAGCGTATGGCCGTCGACTTGGGTGTGGTTGATCGCTGTGAGGCCGACCTGGCGGCGGCTTGTCAGGGTGCCGCGGTGATTCAGCTGGCCGTGCCTATTTTGGCCATGGAGAAGCTCCTGGGTGAGCTGGCGAAGCTTGACCTTGGTGCTACGGTGCTGACCGATGTCGGCAGTGCTAAGGGCAATGTAGTGCGCGCTGCACGCCTGGCCTTTGCGGGTCGGCCTGTGCGCTTTGTGCCGGGCCATCCGATAGCCGGCTCCGAGCAAAGCGGTGTAGAGGCCGCCAATGTTGAGCTGTTTCGTCGGCATAAGGTGATCCTGACGCCGAGCGAGCAGAGTGATGCGGCCGCATTGGCGTTGGTCGATGGCTTGTGGCGCGAGCTCGGTGCGGATGTCGAGCATATGGACGTCGAGCATCATGATCAGGTGCTCGCTGCGACCAGTCATCTGCCGCACCTGCTGGCCTTTACGCTGGTCGACTCGCTGGCCAAGCGCAGTGAGAACCTGGAGATTTTTCGTTACGCTGCCGGCGGCTTTCGCGACTTCACGCGCATTGCCGGCAGTGATCCAGTCATGTGGCATGACATCTTTCTCGCCAATCGCGAGGCGGTGCTGCGCACGCTGGACGTATTTCGCGACGACCTTGACGCCTTGCGCGACGCGGTTGACGCTGGGGACGGGCACCAATTGCTGGGCGTATTTACGCGCGCCCGCGTGGCCCGTGAGCATTTCGGCAAAATTCTCGCCCGTAGGGCCTATGTGGACGCTATGCACTCGAACGATCTGATTTTTCTGGCTAACCCTGGCGGCAAACTCTCTGGGCGAATTCGTGTGCCAGGTGATAAATCCATCTCGCACCGCTCGATCATGCTCGGTTCACTGGCTGAAGGGGTAACTGAGGTTGAGGGCTTCCTTGAGGGTGAGGATGCGCTGGCAACCATTCAGGCGTTCCGTGATATGGGCGTGGTCATCGAAGGGCCGCACCATGGCCGCGTCACTGTGCACGGTGTTGGTTTGCATGGTTTGAAGGCACCACCTGGGCCGATCTACCTGGGTAACTCGGGCACCTCGATGCGCCTGTTGGCGGGCCTGCTGGCGGCTCAGTCCTTCGATACCACCTTGACCGGTGATGCCTCGTTGTCCAAGCGCCCGATGAATCGCGTGGCCAAGCCATTACGGACCATGGGTGCGATTATTGAAACCGGGCCTGAAGGGCGTCCGCCGCTGACGATTCGTGCCGGTGCGCGCCTGGGTGGCATGACCTATGAAATGCCGATGGCCAGTGCGCAAGTCAAATCCTGCATGTTGTTGGCGGGTTTGTATGCGGCGGGTTCGACCACGGTGATCGAGCCGGCGCCGACCCGTGACCATACCGAGCGCATGCTGCGTGGCTTCGGCTATCCAGTCATGGTTGAGGGTAATACTGCCACTGTGGAGTCTGGTCATAAGCTCACCGCCACCCATATTGAAGTGCCGGCGGATATTTCTTCGGCCGCGTTCTTCTTGGTTGCCGGCAGCATCGCCGAAGACTCCGAGCTGGTGCTTGAACATGTTGGGATCAACCCGACCCGTACCGGCGTCATCGATATCCTCAAATTGATGGGCGGCGACATTACCCTGGAAAACCAGCGTGAAGTCGGCGGCGAGCCAGTGGCCGACATTCGTGTGCGCAGCGCCAAGCTCAAAGGTATTGATATTCCGGAAGACCTGGTGCCGCTGGCTATCGACGAATTCCCGGTGCTGTTTGTTGCTGCCGCGGTGGCCGAAGGGCGGACTGTGCTGCGTGGCGCTGAAGAGCTACGCGTCAAAGAGTCCGACCGTATTCAGGTTATGGCTGATGGTTTGGCGGCGCTTGGCGTCAAGGTTGAGCCTACCTCGGATGGCATTATTATCGACGGCGGCAGCATCGGTGGTGGTGAGGTCTGGGCGCACGGTGATCACCGTATCGCCATGTCGTTTAGCGTGGCGTCCCTGCGTGCAACGGCGCCAATCCGCATCCACGACTGCGCCAACGTGGCCACCTCGTTCCCTAACTTTCTGGCGTTGTCGGCTCAGGTGGGTATCCGTGTCGCCGAGGAGGGTAAGGCATGATCGTCGCACCGGTTATCACCATCGATGGGCCGAGCGGTTCTGGCAAAGGTACGGTTGCTGGCTTGTTGGCTAAGAAGTTGGGCTGGAATCTACTGGATTCGGGCGCGCTCTACCGTTTGCTGGCATTCGCAGCGGGCAATCACGGCGTCGACCTGACCAATGAAGAAGCCATGAAGCTGCTTGCCGCTCATCTGGATGTGCAATTTATTGCTGCCGGTGATGGCCATGGTCAGCGCATTATTCTTGAAGGCGATGAGGTCACCGACCTGATTCGTAATGAACAAGTCGGTGCCGGCGCGTCGCTGGTCGCCTCCTTGCCGGCCGTGCGTGATGCGCTGCTGCAACGCCAGCAAGCGTTTCAGGAGATGCCCGGGCTGGTCGCCGATGGTCGCGATATGGGTACCGTGGTATTTCCCGATGCGCCACTAAAGGTTTTTCTCACCGCCAGCGCCGAGGAACGTGCCCGGCGGCGCTACTTGCAGTTGAAGGCCAAAGGCGATGATGTTAATCTCGCGAGTCTTCTTGATGAGATTCAGGCGCGCGATGAGCGCGATACTCAGCGTGCAGTGGCCCCACTCAAGCCGGCGGCCGATGCCATTCAGCTGGATTCCACTGAACTCTCGATTGAACAAGTGCTTGAACGAATCCTCAGCGAAGTCGCCAGTCGCGACCTCGCTGGATGACCAGAGCCACAGCTGCTTAAGCTGACCGGCTCGCCAAGGAAGTTTACGGGAACCCAGTCCTAGACCCGTCTGCTTCTTTTTACATAAACGTACCCACATTGTCTGGAGTGTGGTTTGGGCGGATTCCCTGCCCTGAATCAACAGGAATTAAAATGAGCGAAAGCTTTGCTGAACTGTTTGAAGAAAGCCTAAAAACCCTGAATCTTCAGGCTGGCTCGATCATCACCGCTATCATCGTCGACATCGATTACCAAGCTGGTTGGGTAACCGTTCACGCTGGTTTGAAGTCCGAAGGCCTCATCCCGCTTGAGCAGTTCCACAACGACGCTGGCGAGCTGACCATCAAGGTCGGTGACGAAGTTCACGTTGCCCTGGACGCGGTTGAAGATGGCTTTGGTGAAACCAAGCTGTCCCGCGAAAAAGCCAAACGTGCCGAGTGCTGGATCGTTCTGGAAGCAGCTTTCGCCGCTGAAGAAGTGGTTACGGGCGTTATCAACGGTAAGGTTAAGGGCGGCTTCACAGTCGACGTTAACGGCATCCGTGCGTTCCTGCCAGGTTCCTTGGTCGATGTCCGTCCGGTGCGTGATACCACTCACCTGGAAGGCAAAGAGCTCGAGTTCAAAGTCATCAAGCTGGACCAGAAGCGCAACAATGTTGTCGTTTCCCGTCGCAGCGTCCTCGAAGCCGAGAACTCCGCAGAGCGCGAAGCGCTGCTGGAATCCCTGCAGGAAGGTCAGCAAGTCAAAGGTATCGTCAAGAACCTCACCGACTACGGCGCGTTCGTGGATCTGGGTGGCGTCGACGGCCTGCTGCACATCACCGACATGGCTTGGAAGCGCATCAAGCATCCGTCGGAAATCGTCAACGTTGGCGATGAAATCGACGTCAAGATCCTCAAGTACGATCGTGAGCGCAACCGTGTTTCCCTCGGCCTTAAGCAGCTGGGCGAAGATCCATGGGTTGCCATCAAGGCGCGTTACCCGCAGGACACCCGTGTTACTGCGCGCGTAACCAACCTGACCGACTACGGCTGCTTCGCAGAGCTGGAAGAAGGCGTGGAAGGCCTAGTGCACGTATCCGAAATGGATTGGACCAACAAAAACATCCATCCTTCGAAAGTCGTTAACGTTGGCGACGAAGTGGAAGTTATGGTTCTGGATATCGACGAAGAGCGTCGTCGTATCTCCCTGGGTATTAAGCAGTGCAAAACTAACCCGTGGGAAGATTTCTCCGGTCAGTTCAACAAGGGCGACAAGATCTCCGGCACCATCAAGTCGATCACCGATTTCGGTATCTTCATTGGTCTGGATGGCGGCATCGACGGCCTCGTTCACCTGTCCGACATCTCCTGGAACGAAGTAGGCGAAGAAGCTGTACGCCGCTTCAAGAAGGGCGACGAGCTGGAAACCGTTATCCTCTCCGTTGATCCAGAGCGTGAGCGCATTTCCCTCGGCATCAAGCAGCTGGAAGAAGATCCGTTCTCCGACTACGTTGCTGTTAACGATAAAGGCACCATCGTGCGCGGTATCGTTAAAGAAGTTGACGCTAAGGGCGCAATCATCACCCTGGCTGAAGGCATCGAAGCCACACTGAAAGCCTCCGAAATCAGCCGTGACCGCGTTGAAGACGCGCGCAACGTACTGAAAGAAGGCGAAGAAGTAGAAGCCAAGATCATCAGTGTTGACCGTAAGAGCCGCGTAATTAGCTTGTCGGTCAAGTCGAAAGACGTTGAAGATGAAAAAGAAGCAATTCAGAGCCTGCGCGACAAGCCAGCTACCTCTGACATTGCTGCGGGCCCGACCACCCTTGGTGATCTGCTCCGCGCGCAAATGGAAAAGCAGAACTAAGTTCAGCTAATCCAGAAAAAAGGGCGACTTCGGTCGCCCTTTTTTCTGCCTGAAAATCGCTAAGGTATTGTTTTATAGGCTGTTCAAATCCAATCAGGCATGCTAAAACCGTTCTATCTAGTGATCTAGCCGCTTGAAAAAGAAGGGAAAACCATGACCAAGTCGGAGTTGATCGAGCGCATCGTCACCCATCAGGGGCAGCTCTCATCAAAAGATGTCGAGTTAGCGATTAAGACCATGCTTGAGCAAATGTCGCAGGCCTTGTCGACCGGCGATCGCATCGAGATTCGCGGCTTTGGTAGCTTTTCCCTGCACTATCGTGCACCGCGGGTAGGGCGTAATCCCAAGACGGGTGACTCCGTGAGCTTGGATGGCAAGTTTGTGCCGCACTTCAAGCCGGGAAAAGAGCTGCGTGATCGGGTGAATGAGGACGAATAACGTCTTTGGGTTTTACTCAGTCATTAAGCGGCGGCTACGCCGAAGCAATATCTAGGTCCTAGCCCTTCCAAAAAATGAAGCCTCTAAGGTTTAATGAGGCGGTCATCTTGTAAATGCCAGATATAGCGTGATGGGCTGGCTGTCTGAGCCCGAGCTGCCCTTTATGCTTCGGTTGGCTGTGCAGCATCATTCATCAGGTTATGCCGTTTACTGTGCTGTCCAGTGCGCACAATGCTCACCTGGAAATACCTCTACGTACTATATCGTTGCTCAGCACGTTCAAAAGCGGCTGATGGGTGATGTGTTGCTGTCCTGCTTGTAATGCTGGGGGGGCAGTAGGTTGTTACTGGGTTTGGCCTTGTTATGCCTTGTGGATGAATTTCCAGCTATCCGGCATGGGATTTTCGGCCAAGAAATGGCAAAATGCCTGTCTTGATTCACGACAAACTGGTTCGCCTTAGTATTGATAGCTGTCTTAAGACATGGCGGCGGCAAAAACTGAGTGCAACACCTGACCTTTCCGGTACGGTGCTGCCCCTATGTCTTATTCCGAACTCAGCGTTGAAGAACGCGCCACCATTCAAATCAGCCGTGCCCAAGGGTTCAGCCTGCGCAAGATTGCTTGCTTGATCACCCGATCCCCTTCGACCATCAGCCGGGAGCTGCGCCGCAATCGAGATGTCTGTGGTGGCTACTCGGCCCGCATGGCCCAGCAGCAGATGCAGGCCCGCCGCCAAGGCTGTCGACCGAAACGAAAGCTGTTGCCGGGTGGTGAGCGCTTTCAGTTGGTGGCCCATATGCTGCGCGAGCGTTTGTCTCCCGAGCAGATTGCCGGCAAGCTGCGCAGCATGAACATTCCCAGCCTCAGAGATGCATACGTCTGTCGCGAGACGATCTATAACGCCATCTATGCCTTGCCGGTCGGCGAGCTGCGTAAGGAGCTGATCATCTGCCTGCGCCAAAGTAAGACGACGCGCCGGCCGCGCTCTGGCGGCGTGGATCGGCGTGGCCAGATCCCCGAGATGGTCAGCATCCATGTGCGCCCACCGGAGATCGAAGACCGACTGATGCCAGGGCATTGGGAAGGCGATCTGATCAAGGGCAAGGCCAACGCCTCGTCTGTAGGCACGCTGGTAGAGCGCACCAGTGGCTACCTGATGCTGGTAAAGATGAACGACGCGACGGCGACCTCGGCGATGGAAGGCTTCAGTGCAGCGCTCAATGGCATGCCGCTGGCGATGCGCAAGAGCATGACCTACGACCAGGGCCGAGAAATGGCGCGGCATGCTGAAATCACCCAGCAGACCGGGGTGGCGATTTACTTCTGCGATCCGCATAGCCCTTGGCAACGCGGCAGCAACGAAAACATCAATGGCCTGATCCGCCAGTACCTGCCCAAGGGCACGGACTTGTCGGTACACAGCCAAGAAGAACTCGACGCTATTGCACTGCAACTGAACATGCGACCGCGTAAGCGCTTCGACTTCAAGTGCCCCATCGAAGTTATGGGTGAGGTGATGCAGAAGGCCATGACTATGCGGCATGATGCTCCAGCTTCAATTCAATGACCGTGTTGCACTCAGCTCCTGCAACCGCCCATTCTATAACACCAGAATCGCTATACCGTGTAGAACAAGCGTCGGCATTACCGGCTCAACCAATAAAACCCAAGAAGCCCCTGATAGTAGCGCTGGGTTTGGTGCTGGGCGGTATGCTGGGTATATTTATTGCCTTGATCCGCCTAATGTTAAAAAAACGCTCCGCCAAAATGGCTAGTTCTATCAACAATTGCTGATAAATCTAATCGTGTTGCAAGGATTTGTCGTGAATCTCTGTTTTCTACGCGGGTGGTCATCCACAGCTGTAAGCATTGCTTGTATTGGCCTATGGTCATACCAGCTGCCCAGTCGCTGATTATTTGATTTCTTGGGCTTTGGTTCCCATATGCAGTGATCGTAAATGCAGGATTACACGCTAAAGCCCTTTCGCTCGCCCCCCGTTAACGGATTAACACGGACCGACACCATGGACTACCCAGATATTCTTCACCACGGCGCCAAAGATGGCGTGACCGGTTCCTGTCATCAGTTGCTGATGGATGACGAGCACAGCCTTCTGATCGACTGTGGTCTGTTTCAAGGTGCGGAAACGTCGGGTGAAGGTAAATCTGCTGCCGATCACCTGGCTATTGAGTTCCCGCTCGACACGATCAAAGCCTTGGTCGCCACCCATGTGCATATCGACCATGTGGGGCGTATCCCTTATTTGCTGGCGGCCGGTTTTGAGGGGCCGATTCTATGCAGCGAGCCTTCTGCCAAGTTGCTGCCCGTCGTCCTCGAAGATGGCTTCAAGCTGGGTTTCAGTCGCGATCAAAAGCAGGTTGAGCGCTACATTAAATTGGTCGAGCAGCGCATCATCGCCTTGCCCTATAAGGCCTGGTTCAACCTGCATGAGAGCGAGAGACTGACCTGCCGTATCCGTCTACAACGGGCTGGGCACATCCTCGGTTCAGCCTATGTCGAGATCGACGTGCATTATCCTAAGACGGGCGAGAAGAAACGTATCGTCTTCTCCGGCGATCTCGGCGCGCCGCATGCTGGCACCTAAGCCAGCCATCTCGCGCTGATATCCTGGTGATCGAAAGCACCTATGGCGACCGCTTACACGAAGACCGGCGCACCCGGAGGCAGCGGCTGGAACGGGTCATTGAACAAGCTCTGGCCAATAACGGCACAGTGTTGATCCCTGCTTTTGGCATTGGGCGCACGCAAGAACTGCTTTATGAGCTAGAAGACATCATTCACAGCAAAAGGCTTGATGCGGGCGGTAAAGGTCAGGCGAAAGCCGCCGCGCCTAATCTGTCACTGGAGGATGGCAAGCACTCCAGCGCAGTCGAAATTGATTGGCCAACATTGCCGATCATCCTCGACTCGCCCCTGGCCAGTCGCTTTACCCAGGTATATCGCGAGCTAAAACCTTTCTGGGACAGCGAAGCGCTTGAACGCGTCAAACAGGGGCGTCAGCCACTTGCTTTCGAGCAATTGCTCACCGTCGACAGCCACCAGGCACATTTGGCAATGGTGCGTCATTTGGCGCAAACCGCTCGTCCGGCCATTGTCATTGCCGGGAACGGTATGTGCAGCAGCGGTCGAATAGTCAATTATCTAAAAGCTATGCTCCACGACCCACGTCACGACGTGCTCTTCATCGGCTACCAGGCACAAGGCACACCTGGTCGATCCATCCAGATGTATGGTGAGCGCGGTGGTTACGTGGATTTCGACCACGAGCGCTACAAGATTGGCGCCAAAATTAATACCATAGGCGGCTACTCAGCCCATGCCGATCAAAAAGGCTTGGTGGGCTTCGTCACACGCATGCGCCACTGGCCTAGCCAAGTACGCATTGTGCATGGTGAGCCGAGCGCTAAGCACGAACTCGGCGAACGTCTCAAGGCACTGTACAAGCAGGCCGGGTGTGATCTGGAATTGGTCATTCCCAGTGGTGCAAACGATCCATGACTGTCGCGAGTGTTTTCAGAGGCTGAGCCGTTCAAGCCCAATCAAGTGAAGCCCTTTCATCCTTAAGCAGCCAAGCTGCTTTAAGTTAACTACCAATGATGGTTGCTGCGTTTTTATGAAAATACTCGTGACAGGTGGTGCAGGTTTTATTGGGTCTGCCGTTATTCGCCACATTATTAGCCACACAACCGATAGTGTGATTAACCTCGACAAGCTCACCTATGCCGGTAACCTCGAGTCATTGGCTGACAGTAGTGCCAGCGAGCGGTATGCCTTTGAGCAGGTGGACATCTGTAATCGTGCTGAAGTTGATCGTGTGTTCCGCGACCATCAGCCCGATGCCGTGATGCACCTGGCAGCGGAAAGCCACGTAGATCGGTCGATCGACGGCCCTGCAGCTTTTATTGAAACCAATATCGTTGGCACCTACCATTTGCTAGAAGCTACACGACAGTATTGGCAAGGCTTGGGCGATGCCTGCAAGGCAGCCTTTCGCTTCCATCACATCTCAACGGACGAGGTGTATGGCGATCTCGAAGACCCCGCCGAACTGTTTCTCGAAACTACCCCCTACGCGCCAAGCTCGCCGTACTCCGCCAGCAAGGCAAGCTCCGATCATTTGGTCCGCGCCTGGAGCCGTACTTACGGATTGCCAACGCTGATTACCAACACCTACGCTACGCCATCGAGGCCAGCAAAATTCAGCGCGAACTGGGTTGGACGCCGGAGGAAACTTTTGCGTCCGGTATTCACAAGACAGTCGTTTGGTCTCTAGAAAACCTCGAATGGTGTCGCCATGTCAAAGGCGGCAGCTATCAGCGAGAACGCTTGGGCGTGAGTGGTTAGACGTTAAGGACGAGGAGCTGAGCATCCGTCCCAACCGGTAGGAGCGGCACCGCCGCCGCGATTTATTCTTTGATGGCTTTTTAAGGGCCTTCTGAGAATTACGATTGAATTAGAAGTGTAGGAATTATTATGTTGAATTTTGACGAGTTAAAGTTAGTTGCTATTGGTCTTGGCTATGTTGGGTTGCCGTTGGCTATCGAGCTTGACAAGCAGCGTTCGGTGCTCGGGTTTGATATTAATGTCAACCCATCAGTGCGCTTGAAGCCGGGCATTGCGTTAGAAACCTACACCTCAGAGTTCACACTAAAACGGGTGAGGGGGCTGTGCGCTACTGCAAGTCATGGTGTTGATCTGATGTCGTATAGGTTCGTTAGCTTTTTGTGAGGTATATTTTGAACCTGGCTCAGATCAAGAAAATCTACAGGGAAAATGTTAAGGTTATAAGTAACTATTCCCATATGACTATTTTACAGGTAGTGAATTCTTTTTTTTATATCTTGATCTACCCATTTGTTATCAATACGGTAGGGCTCGAAAATTACGGACTTTATGTTTTTGCAACCAGTATTGCTGCTTATTTCATGGTTTTTATAAACTTTGGATTTGATATGCATGCGGCAAAGCTGATATCGCTCGATCAAGATGATAAGGAGCTGCAAGCTTCGCTGCTATCCTTGGTGACAGCTGCGAAATTATGTCTTGAGTTGTTTGCCGTCGCCATATTTGCGTTCCTAATTATGAATGTTCCGTTTATGAGGGCTAATTACTTACTCTTTGTTTTGTGTTTTGCTAACACAGTTTCATGCATATTTTTGCCTCAGTGGTATTTTCACGGTATGCAAAAAATGAAAATTCTTACGATTATTCAGCTGTCGTTAAAACTCATATCATTGCCTGCAATTTTTTTTCTTGTTGATAGTGTTGGTGATGTAGATGTTTATGCGTTTATTGTCATTATCACCAATGTGCTTGCGTCGTTGATAGCATTTGGTATGGCTATTAAGTTCTCCCGTGAGCCTCTCAAGTGGCCTGTAATGGCTAAAGTAAAAGCACTGTTGTTTGAGGTGCAACCATTTTTTTGGTCGAGTGCAACAAATACACTAAAACAGAAAAGTGTAGAGATTATAATCGGCTCGTTATTTGGAATGAAAGAGGTTGCAATTTACGATTTGGCAAATAAGATATTCTCTGTGCCGAGTTTGCTAGCTTCGAATATTAACGCAGCGCTCTTTCCCATGATGGTGAAAAAGGCGCAAAAAAATGTCGTTAATAAGATAATAAAAATTGAGGTCTTCATCGGGTTGCTCTGCATGTTGTCGGTGGTGGTCGGGGGGTACTGGGTCGTTCGATTGATATCGGTACATGATATGCAGGAAGCCTACTATTTGTCGATGCTGCTTAGTTTCAATATAATGACTTTTCTAGTTGTGGGTAGTCATATATATTTTATATTTATTCCTCATCGGCGGTATGATTTTGTATTAAGGAATCAGGTTTTTTCGGTAATTTCATTTTATGTTTTTTGTGCGGCATATCTGTCTCTCAGTTGGAGTGTTTATTCTGTTGTGTTGGCCTTGGTCAGCTCTGCACTGCTGGAAATATTTTATAGTTACTCGTTAGTAAATAAGGTGAAGGGTTATTAGCTTGATAGTTTAATTATTGGTGATGGTTTAACTGTGTATATGTTTATTTTTGAATCAGAGGCGATGGAATATCGCTAATAAAGCAGGTTAATCTTATAGGTTTTTTGGAGTGCGTGATGATAGTGGCGAATTTCAGTATCCCGGTTGTTTTGTTTCTGTTCAAACGAGTAGACAAGCCTTTGGAAGTGCTAAGGCAAATAGCGAAAGTGGCCCCTGCAAAGTTATATTTGTTGGCAGATGGGGGGAGAAATGAGGAAGAGACGGCGCTGGTAGAGCGTTGCAGGCAGTCCATTGAAGAGGCTATTACATGGGACTGTGAGGTTATCCGGAAGTATGAAGAAAAAAATATCGGCGTTTATTCAAATATAGCTGAAGGTGCCAAGTGGGTTTTCGAGCGCGAAGACTGTGCCATTTTTCTTGAGGACGACAATCTTCCGGAGTTGACGTTCTTCAAGTTTTGCGAGGAAATGCTGATTAAGTACAAACATGACTCTCGTGTTTTGTGGGTGTGTGGGACTAATTATCTGAAAGAGTATGCGCCGAAGGATGGTTCTTGTTATGTATTTACTAAGAATATGATGCCGTGCGGTTGGGCATCTTGGTCCGACAAGTTTACAAAGCTATACGATGGTGAGTTGGAGCTCTGGCGAGATAGTTATATAAAGAAAAGAATAAAAGATGATTATCAGTACAAATGGCTCTATTATCAGGACAAGTATAATCTTGACTATGAAATTGACTCCAAGGATAATCTCGGCCGGTTCTATTCTTGGGACTATCAGATGAGTTTTACAATGCGCGTGCATAATGTTTACGCGATTGTCCCAAGATACAATCAGATCAAGAATATCGGTGTTGATAGCGATTCTACCCATGGTGGGGACACAACGCATGATGTCATGGTCGAAAGGTTCTGTGGCTTGCAAACAAAAGCAATGGATTTTCCATTGAAGCATCCGACCGCATTCCTAGCTGACCTCCCCTTTGAGGTCGCGGTAGCAAAGATAATATTGCATCCAAAGTTTTTTTCACCAAGGTCAATCGCTTCTCGCGTTATCAGAAAAGTACTGGGTGTTAAAAAGACTGAAAGTATCTCTTTTTTTATTAAGAGTAAATTTTCAAACTGCAGGTAGATATGTCCAGAAATAAGCTGTTGTCGGTCTTTCTAGCGTTGCCGATTTTTCTGGTGATGTGGGTTTTGTATGGCTGGAACTATTGGAACGGGGACAGAGAGGCCTATGAGTTTTACTATTCTACGCGTGACACGCTTGCGAGTTGGGGGGCGGAAATTGGTTATGGTTCGTTAAACATCCTCGCCAGTCAGTCGGGCCTGTCCTTTCAAAGCTTTCAAATACTAATATCGTTCGTGACCTTGTATTTGGTTTTCAGGTATATGATCAAGCGAACAGTGTCACCGTTCGTTTCGTTGGTGTTGTATTTGATTTTTTTTTTCCTTGGATTTCGTTCTAATGCGAAATTTTCTTTCGTTTGCGATTCTTTTGCAGGGGATGCTGACGCTGTTTGAGGCTAAACCCTATTGTAAGATGAAATATGCTTTATTTGTTTTGGTCGCAGCCACTGTTCACCAGTCATCTCTGATTTTTATAGTGTTCATGTTTATGCCGCTTAATCGAGTGGTTTCGCTGAGAGGTTTCTTTTTAGTATACATGATGCTTGTTATTTGTTATGTGTTAGTGAGGTTTAATGTGCCTTTGCCAGCGGCCGTGGCTGCTCATTTTAATTATTATGATACGTCTTTAAAAAGCGCATTTACCATTGTTTTTGTTCACTTGGTTTCCATGGTCTTAATGACGTTTGTTGTACTGGCGGAACGGAAGAGTTTGTGCCGGGTTGAATGCGCTTACGGTCGCGATAAAGAGCTCGTATTTATACTAAATTTGAATATCTTTTCCTTGTTTTTCCTGGTGTTGTACTTTGAGTCTGAAATTTTTATCAGGCTGTTTCGTACTGTCTTGTTTTTTAATATTATGCATTGTGCTGGTTCCTTGTTTTTGTTAAGGCGCACCTATTTATTTTTAGTTTTTATATTTTTATTTTTTCTGGGTATCTTATGTTCTTTTTTATTTTTCCCGTCGCACAGTTCTCTCTTGTTCCGCTATTCAAAAATAATCTAATTTTGAACTGATGCGGTAAATAAGGTGTAGTTGAGTGCTATTTTTTTTGTGGAGTGATGTGCATTGTTCTGCCTTTTGGAATTGGTTCAGGTGAGGTTCTCATGAATATTTTGTTTTTAGGTGGCATTTTCAGCGAGGGCGACAAAGATAATATTTCTCAAAATTCTAAGGGCAGCATGCAGTATGCCGCAGATACACTTCAGAAAAACTATATAACTGGTTTTTCTCAGAATGACTCTGTGAATGCAATTTCGGTAATAAGCCTTCCTTTCATTGGTGCTTACCCGAAACGCTATAAAAATCTATTTTATCGGCCTGTTACCGTTCGTGAGTCTTTGGGGTGTGCCACTGTTCTGAATGTCGGCTTTTTCAATTTAACCATTTTTAAAAATCTCCATAAAACCATTCTGGCGATCAAGTCCATCCTAGCAGAAATGAAGGTTAACCCAAGTCAGCCTCACTTCCTGGTTTGCTATTCTATGCATTTGCCGTTTTTATTGGCCTGCTATGTTGTGAAGCGTGTCAAGAGGGATACGCATCTTTGTATCATTGTTCCCGATCTGCCGGAGTACATGGCAGTCAGAAAAGGTTTAGCTAAATTTATATTCCATTTGCTATCGCTTATGTCATATTCGATCGTAAACAGAGCTGACAGCATTGTTGCAATTACGAGAGAAATGCTGAATAAATTTGATGAAGGCATAAAAAAAATTGTTATCGAAGGTATTGCGGATAATCGTTATATTTCCATTCCCGAAGTGGTCCAGCGCAAGAAATATTTTTTGTACACCGGTACATTGGATCGCCGCTATGGAATAAGAAATTTACTTGACTCCTACATTGGTTCTGGAGTCGACGACTACGAACTGTTCATTTGCGGTGATGGGGATGATCGAAAGTATGTCGAGGGCGTCGTTGCTACTGGTGCGAAAGTCAAATATTTCGGGCAGTTGGATCGGGATTCGGTGCTCACCCTGCAAAGAAATGCAGCGCTCTTGATCAATCCGCGGGATAATAACTCTGAGTTTACAAAGTATTCGTTTCCATCAAAAATAATAGAATACATGTCTTCTGGTGTGCCGGTTCTGATGTATAGGCTCGACGGTATACCAGAAGATTACTATGATTTTTGTTACCTAATACCCCGAGGTGATGATGGGTTGAAGATAAAATTGTTAGAGCTTTCAAAGCTTTCTGATAATCAGTTTATTAGCAAGGGTGAGTCGGCTAAGAAATTCATTGTTGAAAATAAAATGCCTGATATGCAGGTCGCTAAATTGTTGGATATTTTTAAAGGAAATGATCATGTTTAAAGGCAAGAAGTTACTGATTACCGGAGGTACTGGCTCTTTCGGTAACGCTGTTCTCAAGCGTTTTCTCGATACCGATATCGCTGAAATCCGTATTTTTAGCCGTGATGAGAAAAAACAGGACGACATGCGCAAGCGCTATGCTAGCCCTAAGCTGAAGTTCTATATCGGCGATGTACGTGATTACCAGAGCATCCTGAATGCCACGCGCGGCGTGGATTACATTTTCCATGCGGCAGCTTTGAAGCAAGTTCCGTCCTGTGAGTTTCACCCAATGGAGGCGGTTAAAACCAATGTTCTGGGTACCGAGAACCTGCTCGAAGCAGCGATCCAAAATGGTGTCAAACGTGTGGTTTGCCTGAGTACGGATAAGGCTGTTTACCCGATCAACGCTATGGGGATTTCCAAGGCGATGATGGAAAAGGTCATAGTGGCTAAGTCACGTAATGTCGATGACGAGAAAACTGTGATATGTGGTACTCGTTATGGCAACGTCATGGCTTCACGCGGTTCGGTTATTCCGCTGTTTATCGAGCAGATACGTGCGGGCACGCCGTTGACTTTGACCGACCCAAACATGACGCGCTTTATGATGACTTTGGCCGATGCGGTTGATCTGGTGCTGTATGCCTTCGAGCATGGCAATAATGGAGACATCTTCGTACAGAAGGCTCCTGCCGCTACGGTTGAGGTTCTGGCCAAGGCGTTGACTACGTTGGTGGGCAAACCTGAGCATCCGATTCGGGTTATCGGTACGCGCCATGGCGAGAAGCTTTATGAGGCCTTACTAAGCCGTGAGGAAATGGCCTGCGCGGAAGATCGTGGCCAGTATTTCCGTGTACCAGCGGATTTGCGTGACCTGAACTACGGCAAATTTGTGGAGCAGGGCGAGGAGAAGATTTCCCGCACAGAAGATTACAACTCCCATAACACTCAACGTTTGGATGTCGAGGGTATGCAGCGCTTGCTCCTTAAGTTGGACTTCATGCGCGCCATTCAGCGTGGCGAACACGCTGCTGCCGAGGAATAAGCGATGAAAGTGCTAATCACGGGGGCTGATGGTTTTGTCGGCAAAAACTTGCAGGCTCACCTTAGCGAGCGCAGCGACGTGGAGGTGCTGCGCTTCACTCGCGATGACTCAATGGCTGTGCTACCGGCATTGGTGGCTCAGGCAGATTTCATTTTCCATCTGGCTGGGGTCAATCGCCCTGAAGACCCCGATGAATTCAAGCGCGGCAATTCAGATCTAACTCGTACGCTTTGCGATGCGATTGTATCCAGTGGCCGCCAGATTCCGTTGCTGTACACCTCATCTATTCAGGCGGAACTGGACAATCCATATGGGGTTAGCAAGCGTGGCGCTGAAGAAGCCCTTAAAGCGCTGGCTACCCAGCAGGGTTCGCCGGTCTATCTATTTCGGCTGCCGAATGTTTTTGGCAAATGGGCGCGTCCCAACTACAACTCGGCGGTTGCGACTTTTTGCCACAACGTTGCGCGTGATTTGCCGTTACAGATCAATGATCCGCAGGCCCGCATAACCCTTGTGTACATTGACGATGTAGTTGGGTGTTTCATTGCAGTAATGGAGGGCAAGCGGGTTGGTCAGTCCTTCGTCAGTGTCTCGCCAGAGTACAGCATTACCGTTGGCGAACTGGCTGAGCAACTTCACACTTTCCGCGACAGCCGTGCGTCCATGATCACTGAGTCAGTTGGTACTGGTTTGGTGAGGGCATTATATTCCACCTACCTCAGTTACCTGCCACCCGAGCGCTTCACCTATGAAGTGCCGAAATATGGTGACCAGCGTGGCGTGTTCGTGGAAATGCTCAAAACCAAAGATTCCGGGCAATTTTCTTACTTTACCGCTCATCCAGGTATCACCCGTGGCGGTCATTACCATCACTCCAAGACCGAGAAGTTTCTGGTCATCAAAGGTAAGGCCTGTTTTCGTTTTCGCCACATCATATCGGGCGAGTTTTATGAGTTGTTCACTGATGGAGATCAACCGGAAATCGTCGAGACAGTCCCCGGTTGGACCCACGACATCACCAATGTCGGTGATGATGAAATGATCGTGATGCTGTGGGCTAACGAGATTTTCGACCGTGAGAATCCGGACACCTTCCCCCGCCCGGTCGGCACCGAAGCATAAGTCGCTTTGAACAAGGATTTGCAATGAAAAAGCTGAAAGTTGTCACCGTTGTCGGCACCCGTCCGGAAATTATTCGTTTGTCGCGGGTCATGGCCAAGTTGGATGAAAATTGTGAGCATGTGCTGGTGCATACCGGTCAGAATTACGACTATGAACTCAATCAGATTTTTTTTGATGATCTGGGTATTCGCAAACCGGATCACTTTCTTAATGCCGCTGGTGCATCAGGTGCCGAGACTATCGGTAACGTAATCATTGCTGTAGATCGTGTGCTGGCTGAAGTGCAGCCCGAGGCTTTGCTGGTGTTGGGCGATACCAACAGCTGCATGGCGGTGATTCCAGCCAAACGTCGCAAGATCCCGATTTTTCATATGGAAGCTGGCAACCGCTGCTTCGATATGCGCGTGCCAGAAGAAATCAACCGGCGGATCGTCGATCACACCGCTGATATTAATCTGACCTACAGCACTATCGCGCGCGATTACCTGCTGCGTGAGGGTCTACCGCCAGACATGGTGATCAAGACCGGTAGCCCGATGTTCGAGGTGCTCAACCACTACCGTGATGGCATCGAAGCTTCGGACGTGCTAGAGCGCCTGGGGCTAGAAGCAGGCAAGTTTTTTGTGGTCAGCGCCCACCGCGAAGAAAATATCGACTCCGACCAAAACTTCCTAAAGCTGGTCGCTGTGCTCAATACCGTGGCTGAGCATTATGGTTATCCGGTGATTATCTCCACTCATCCACGCACTCAGAAGCGTGTGGATGCTATGGGGGTGCAGTTTCATGCAAACGTGCGATTACTCAAACCACTAGGTTTTAAGGACTACAACAAGCTGCAACTCACTGCTAAAGCGGTGCTGTCGGACAGTGGCACCATCAATGAAGAGTCCTCGATCCTCAACTTCCCTGCATTGAATATCCGTGAGGCCCATGAGCGCCCGGAAGGCATGGAAGAAGCTGTAGTGATGATGGTCGGCCTTGAGGTTGAGCGTGTCATGCAGGCGCTGCAGATTCTTGAAAGCCAAGCCCGTGGTGAAGAACGCAGCTTGCGCTTGGTCGGCGACTACAGCATGCCTAACGTATCCGATAAGGTAGTCCGCATCGTGCATAGTTATCGTGATTATGTGATGCGTAATGTATGGAAGCAGAACAACTGAGCCTTATATGTCCGAACAAAAGTTAAAGGTTCTGATCGTAAGCCAGTATTTCTGGCCAGAGAACATGCGTGTCAACGATCTTGTTGAGGGGTTGGTTCAGCGTGGCCACGAAGTCACGGTATTGACTGGCTTGCCCAATTATCCGGAAGGGCGAGTATTTGAGGATTTCCGCCGGTCGCCTGAGCACTACGTTGAGTATCGTGGTGCAAAGATTGTACGAGTGCCGATCATTGCGCGGGGTAAACGCAGCCTCACTCTCATCCTGAACTACGTGTCTTTCTTTGTTAGCGGGTCTTTGTTGGGCTGTTGGAGGTTGCGCGGCAAAGAATTCGACGCGATTTTCGTCTATGCAGTATCGCCGATCATGTCGGCTATACCCGCGTTGGTGATCGGGAAGTTTAAGCGGGTGCCTGTATTTATCTGGGTTCTGGATCTGTGGCCCGAGACATTAAAGGCGGTTGGAGTATTGAGCAATGCACGCCTGCTCGCTCTAGCGGGTAAAGTGGTGTCCTGGATCTATAACAGGGCCGACTATTTGCTCCTCCAATCGAAAGCTTTTAGCTCCAGTGTGAAGAAGTACTGTACGCGGGAGATGCCTTCCGAACGCCTCGTGTATTTTCCAAGCTGGGCCGAAGATGGATTTTCTAGTTTGCCGGCAGAAGGATCGCCTTTGATTAAACGTGATCCGCAGTCTTTTACTATTCTATTTGCCGGCAACTTGGGGGAGGCACAGGATTTTCCCGCCATTCTCGATGTTGCCGAGTCTTCGCGCGGTAAGTTGGCCATGCGCTGGGTGATCGTGGGCGACGGCAGGATGAGTGAGTGGCTAGAGCAGCAGGTCGCCGAACGAGGATTGGACAATGTGTTTCTGTTGGGACGTCATCCTCTCGACGCCATGCCCCCTCTTTTCGCGACAGCAGATGCACTGCTGGTCTCGCTGAAAACTAATGTAGTCTTCGAGAAAACCATCCCTGGCAAGGTACAGGCCTACTTAGCATCCGGTAAGCCGATCCTAGGAATGATCGATGGTGAAGCGGCCCGCGTCATTGAGGAGGCTGGTGCCGGTCTTGCCTGCTCATCGGGTGACCGTCAGGCGTTCGCCAGTATTGTCGAGCAGATGGCGCTGATGAGCTCGTCGCAGCGCGAAGAGATGGGGGCGTTGGGTAAACATTACTATGAAGAGCATTTTTCCAAGGGAAAACTCTTCTCGGATCTGGTGCGTTTGTTTCGTCAGGCTACTCGCCGGGACGGCAAACAATGCTGAAGCAAGTACTGTTGACTGGCGGTACAGGGTTCGTCGGACGATCCGTGCTTAATCGCCTTTGCAGGGACGGTATGCAGGTGGTCGTTTGTTCGCGTGCGGAGACGATGAATGTTCCACGCGGCGTTAGGCATTTGTCCGTGGCTGGACTCGGCTCTAATACAGACTGGAAACTTGCACTCGACGGCATTGAGGCGGTTATTCACAGTGCTGCCCGGGTCCACGTTATGCACGATGAGTCGTCTGACCCACTTGCGGAGTTTCGCAAGGTCAACGTTGAGGGCACCTTGAATCTTGCCTGCCAGGCTGCAGAGTCGGGTGTGCGCCGCTTTATCTTTATCAGCTCAGTCAAGGTCAACGGTGAGGGCACGCCAGTCGGTATGCCTTACCTTGCCGATGCTAAGCCGCTGCCGGCGGACCCCTACGGCATTTCCAAGATGGAGGCCGAGCAGGGGTTGCGCGCATTGGCAGACGAAACTGGGATGGAGGTGGTGATTATCCGTCCGGTGCTGGTGTATGGGCCGGGTGTGAAGGCCAACTTCCTCAATATGATGCACTGGCTGCACAAGGGTGTACCTTTGCCTCTTGGAGCCATCCACAACCGCCGTAGTCTGGTTGCTCTGGACAATCTGGTGGACTTGATCGTGACCTGCATCGATCGTCCCGCCGCCGCTAACCAGACCTTTCTAGTCAGTGATGGCGAAGATCTTTCGACTAGCGAGTTGTTGCGCAGGATGGGCGCTGCGCTGGGGAAGCCGGCGCGGTTGTTGCCAGTTCCCAGCTGGATGCTCGAAGCGGGTGTAATGATGCTTGGGAAGAAAGCGCTTTCTCAACGGCTATGCGGCTCGCTGCAAGTCGACATCAGCAAAACACGTGAACTACTCAACTGGACACCGCCGGTGAGCGTCGATGACGAGTTGCGTAAAACGGCCAAGCACTTTCTGGAACAGCACGCAAAATGAGTATCTGGTTGTTATTGCCGGTGGTGGCCGGTGTTGCTCTTTTTTTGACTGGCGCGTTGCGCCGCTATGCCCTGGCCCGCAGCCTGATGGATATTCCCAATGCGCGTAGTTCGCACTCGGTACCGACGCCGCGTGGTGGAGGGGTTGCTATCGTGGTCAGTTTTTTGTTGGCCTTACCGTTACTCGCGTGGATGGGCTTTATCGCGTGGCCGTTGGCTTGGGCGTTCCTGGGGGCAGGAGCGGGGATTGCTGTGCTGGGCTTTCTCGATGATCACGGGCATATCGCTGCGCGTTGGCGTTTGCTTGGGCATTTCGCCGCGGCCATATGGGCGCTGTTCTGGCTGGGAGGTCTGCCGCCTGTGGTGATGTTCGGTTTCACCGTTGATCTGGGCTGGTTTGGCCATGCGCTGGCGGCGGTGTATCTGGTGTGGCTGCTCAATCTCTATAACTTTATGGATGGTATCGACGGTATTGCCAGTGTCGAGGCTATTTGTGTGTGTGTGGGTGGTGCGTTGGCGTATGGGTTGTTGGGCTTCGCGGGCTCAGCCCAACCTACGGGATTTGTTGTGCCTCTGCTTTTGGCCGCAGCCGTTACGGGTTTTCTATTTTGGAATTTTCCGCCGGCACGGATCTTTATGGGCGATGCGGGCAGTGGTTTTCTCGGCATTACTCTGGGCTTGTTGTCTCTGCAGGCTGCTTGGTTCGCGCCGCAGTTGTTGTGGAGTTGGTTAATCCTGCTTGGGGTGTTTATCGTCGATGCAACCTTCACCCTGTTACGCCGTCTGTTGCGGGGCGACAAGGTGTATGAGGCTCACCGCAGCCATGCTTACCAATGCGCCTCACGCCAGTTTGGTCGGCATTTGCCGGTGACGCTTGTCGTAGGCGGCATCAATATTCTCTGGCTGCTGCCCATTGCGCTTTGGGTTGGCCTTGGCGGGATAGATGGTTTGCTAGGGTTGCTGATTGCTTATTTGCCGTTACTGGGGCTGGCGGTGAAATACCATGCCGGTGAGTTGGAGAGGCAGGTGTGAGCGATCGGATGTTAGTCATCATCGGCGCTGGTCGGAACAGCAAGGCAGTTGCAGAGGCGGCGCTGCTGAGTGGCGAATGGTAGAGGATCACTTTTGTCGATGATCGTTGGCCTGAGCTAAGCGAGAGCTTTGGCAGGCAGGTTGTAACCAGTGTGGCAGGTTTGGCTGCGCTGGAGGTTGAGGTAACAGGAGCCATTGCCACAGTTGGCAATAATGCAGTGCGTGAACAGTGCGTCAAGGCCATTTATGCTGCGGGGCTGCCTTTAGTAACTGTGGGCATCCACGGGCTTGTGTGAGTGCCTCCGCTGTTATTGGCGCAGGTACAGCGATCATGGCGCTCGCGATGGTGGATGTTGATGCAGTGATTGGTGAGGGCGCTATCGCCAATGCCAATGCCACAGTCGATCACGATGCCAGCTTGAGTCAGTCTCCCACCTTGGCGTTGGTGTTCAGTTGGCAGACGGTGTACAGATTGCTGCCCGAGCCTGGCTGCAGGCTGGGGCTAGTGCAGGGTATCTAGTGGTGGTAGACGAAGGCGTGGTGTGTGCAACCGGCACGGTATTGCGAGCTGATGTGGTCGTTGGTGTTTATCTCGTGGTTCAGGTGGTTGTGTGGCTGAGTGCAGGTATCAGCTGATACTTATGATTTGGCGAATGTTGTTCGTCATTGCAACTGAATCCGCTTTTTAAAGCGGCGATTGCTTTGGGTTTTAGGTGGCCGCGCATTCGCTGCTGAGCTCTCCAACAATTATCATGATTACTTAGCCACCAAGGGCTCCATCTCGCTATGTTCATGCTCTAAAGATTGAGGAATCATCGTGTTAAGACTTGCTGAAAAGTTGCGCAGTCGTCTGGTTAGTTTGCCACGACGTCAGAAGCGACTGATTCAGGTCGCCATGGACGTGGTGCTTATCTGGAGTGCGCTTTGGTTGGCGTTTGTGGTGCGTTTGGGAGATAGCAAGGCTGTCGAACCCTTGGCTGGGCATGCCTGGTTATTTGCATTGGCGCCGGTTATCGCCATTCCGCTGTTTGTTCGCTTCGGTATGTACCGCGCCGTGATGCGCTATTTCGGTAACGATGCGCTGCTGGCCATTGGCAAGGCCGTTACGTTGTCTGCGTTAATACTGGCGTTGGCGGTTTATTGGTATCAGGGGGCACCCAAGCTCGTGCCGCGCTCGATGGTGCTCAACTATTGGTGGTTGAGTCTGGTATTACTCGGTGGGCTGCGCTTGGTAATGCGCCAGTATTTTATGGGCGATTGGTTTTCCGCCGAGAACCCCAGCCGACTGCAGGGACGTGAGCACGGTTTGCCTAAAGTGGCCATTTATGGGGCTGGCGCGGCGGGTAACCAACTTATTGCCGCCTTGCGTCTTGGGCGTGCTATGCGCCCGGTGGCTTTTATTGATGATGATTCAGGTATTGCTAATCGCACCATCGCCGGGCTGCCGGTTTACACCTCCAAGCACATCCAGCAGATGATCAACGAAACGGGCGCCGATGAAATCCTCTTGGCCATGCCTTCAGCCTCGCGTGGGCGCCGGCGGCAGATTCTTGAGGCGTTGGAGTGCTTTCCGCTGCACGTGCGCAGCATTCCCGGTTTTATGGATTTGGCCAGTGGCCGCGTGAAAGTCGAGGATGTGCAGGAAGTCGATATCGCCGATTTACTCGGGCGCGATGCGGTGCCGCCGCAACAGGTTCTATTTGAGCGTTGTATTCGTAATCAGGTAGTGATGGTGACCGGCGCTGGCGGCTCGATTGGCGCTGAGTTGTGCCGGCAAATAATGCTTAACGAGCCCACAACGCTGCTGTTGTTCGAGCACAGCGAATTCAACCTGTACAGCATTCACAGCGAGTTGGAGGCGCGGATCAAGCGTGAGTCGTTGCCACTTCGCTTGGTGCCGATTTTGGGCTCGATTCGCGACGCCGATAGGCTGCTGGATGTGATGCAGACCTGGAAGGTGGACACCGTCTATCACGCTGCCGCCTACAAACATGTGCCGATGGTGGAGCACAACATTGCCGAAGGTGTGCTGAATAATTTATTGGGTACGCTTAATACTGCGCAGGCGGCGGTCAGGGCAGGGGTAAGCAACTTTGTGCTGATCTCTACTGACAAAGCAGTGCGCCCCACCAATGTTATGGGCAGTACTAAGCGTTTAGCCGAGATGGTGTTGCAGGCGCTTAGCCGTGAAGCGGCGCCTGTGTTGTTTGAGGATGACAAGGCGCTGCGCCAGTTAAATAAAACGCGTTTTACCATGGTGCGTTTTGGCAATGTATTGGGTTCATCCGGCTCGGTAATCCCTCTGTTTCACGAGCAGATTCGTAAGGGTGGGCCGGTTACGGTCACCCATCCGAATATCACCCGCTACTTTATGACCATCCCGGAAGCGGCGCAGTTGGTCATCCAGGCGGGTGCGATGGGGGAAGGTGGCGATGTGTTCGTACTGGACATGGGTGAGCCAGTCAAAATTGCCGATTTGGCGGAAAAGATGATTCATCTCAGTGGCTTGAGTGTTCGCTCTAAGAAGAGTCCGCAGGGCGATATTGCCATCGAGTTTTCCGGTTTGCGCCCTGGCGAGAAGCTTTACGAAGAGTTGCTGATTGGCGATAACGTCAGCCCGACTGAGCACCCAATGATCATGCGGGCCAATGAAGAACATCTGCCCTGGGAGGTGTTCAAAGTACGTTTGAGCGAGTTGCTCGGTGCCGTTGAGCTCGATGACTATGACCGGGTACGCCAGCTATTGCGCGAGACGGTGAGTGGCTACAAACCAGACGGTGAAATTGTCGACTGGATTTATCAGCAGCGCCGAATAGAGCCATAACGAAACGCTCACTGATACCTTGTGTTCAATTTTTAGTGGCGGCTGGTGCCACAATCAATGACGGGTGCATCGTTGATTTTGGCCATGGAGGCTTCCCTGAATTGCTTGGGCAAACCCGCTCCCACATATCGAGTTATGTGCCTGCCCATGCAGCACGTGGATGCTTTTTGAACGCGTCATAAGCCGCAAAGTAAACAATTTTTGTCAGGGTAGTTTGACAGTGGCGTAACAACGTCTAGTTTTGAGAAAGTATGGAGCTGGATTGCCATGCGCTTCTATAAAACTAACGAAAGGATGCACACGATGTTTAACGCTAAACTTTCCTCTCTGCTGTTTGCCTTGCTGGCTTCTTTCTCGCTGATGGTATCAGCGGCGGAAGTACCCAGCCCATCTGGCGCTGAAGCACCGAGTGCTGAAGTAGCTGCCGTCACCAAAGTCAATCTGAATACTGCTGATGCGGCCACTCTACAACGTGAATTGTTGGGGATTGGTGAAGTTAAAGCACTGGCGATTGTTGCTTATCGTGATGAGCATGGTGACTTTGCTTCGGTGGATGAGTTGCTGGAAGTTAAAGGGATTGGCGAAGCAACGCTTGAGAAGAATCGCGATAAGTTGAGTATCAACTGACGGATAAAAGTTGTTGCGGGAAACGAAGCCGGTTATCTGCCGGCTTTTTTATGGTGCGCCAGGCATGGCGCGTAGCGCCGTGACTGGCGCTGTCGGGTTCACTGTGGTGGTGAGCCTGGCGACTTGGAGGTGAAAGTCCTCTACACACCCGGCAAGGGGAAGTGTTAGCTGAAGGCAAGGGTGTCGCGGGCGACTGCGAATCTGAAGGAAGCCCGAGGCAAAATGCTGGCCTGACGAACAGGAAGCGGATGAGGCGGCGCAGCGGGGTGAGGTGGCCATAATCGCCAAAGCCCGATACTTGCACGGAACGCTGCGACGTAGATCCGACAGGCATAAGC